>DASZSB010000027.1:0-47628 GCA_035548835.1 Gammaproteobacteria bacterium
TGGCGCCCTCGTCGCGGCGCGCGGCCTCGCGCGTCAGCCGGGCCTCGAGCTCCTTGATCTCCTTGCGCACCGACTTCAGCTGCGCCTCGCTCTTGCGCTGGTCCTGCGCGTTCGCGAGCGACAGCACGAGCGCGGCGCTCGCGAGTGCGAGCAGACCGCGGCGCAGGCGCCGCCAGGCAGGTGAGCGAAACCGGTGCATACGCGGCCGAGTCTAGTCGCAGTGCCGCGCCGATTTCACCCGTCGCGGCGCGGCGACGGCGGTCAGCCGTCGGTCGAGGGCGCGAGCCGCAGCCGGTAGCCGAGCCCCGTCTCGGTCACGAGGAACTTCGGGCGCTGCGGATCGGGCTCGAGCTTGGCGCGCAGGTGCTGCACGCAGACGCGCAGCGTGCGCGTGTCGCCGGCCTTGTCCGGGCCCCACGCCTCGCGCAGCAGCTCGCGCGGCCGCACGATCATGCCCGCGTGGCGCACCAGGCATTCGAGCACCCGGTACTCGAGCGGCGTCAGGTGCAGCTCGCCCGCCGGTCCCGTGGCGCACCGGCGCTCGAGGTCGATGTCGGCGTGGCCGATGCGCAGCGTCGCGATCTGCTGCGTGCCGCGCACGTTGCGCCGCAGGGCCGCGCGCACGCGCGCGAGCAGCTCGGCGGCCGAGAACGGCTTCGTCACGTAGTCGTCTGCGCCGGCATCGAGTGCCGCGACCTTCTGCGCCTCCTGCGTGCGCGCCGACAGCACGATGACCGGCACGGGCGACCAGGCCCGTACGCGCCGCACAACCTCGACGCCGTCCACGTCCGGCAGGCCGAGATCCACGAGCAGCAGGTCTGGCTTGTGCGAGCGCGCCTCGATCTCGGCGCGCCGCGCCGTGTCGGCCTCGACCACGCGATAGTGCTCGGCCGTCAGCAGCACGCGCAGCACCTCGCGAATGGCCGCATCGTCCTCGACCACGAGGATCTGATGCATGGCCTGCGTCACGCGGCGGGCTCCACCGTCGGCAGCGTGAATGTGAGCCGCGCGCCACCGCCGGGCCGCGACTCCGCGCTGATCCGGCCGCCGTGCGCTTCGACCACGGCCCGACAGATCGAGAGGCCAAGCCCCGCGCCGACGATCGTGCCTTCGCCCGTGCCGCGCTGGAACTTCTCGAACAGGCGCTCGGGATCGCCCGGCGGCAGACCGGGGCCGGTGTCGTCCACCGTGACCCGCACGAATGGGCCGTCTGGCGCCGCCGCGATCGTGATCTGCGTCCCTTTCGGCGTGTACTTCGCGGCGTTGTCGAGCAGGTTCGCGAGCACCTGCACCGCGAGCGTCGCGTCGACGAACACGAGCGGCAGGTCCGCGGGCAGCTCGAGCTGCACGCGGTGGCCGGCCAGGGGTTGCTCGGCGTGCGCCAGCGCGGCGGCCACGAGGTCGTCGACCGACTCCCAGTCCCGGCGCAGCGTGAGCTCGCCGGAGTCGAGCCGCATGAGGTCGAGCACCTTCGACACGAGCTCCGACATGTCGCGCGCCTTCACCTCGATCGAGCGCGCGAGCCCTGTGCGCGTAGGCTCGTCGAGCGCGCCGCCGCGCGTCGCGAGCGTGGACGCGGCACCCGCCATCGCGGCCAGCGGCGTACGCAGGTCGTGCGAGATCGATGCCAGCAGCGTGTTGCGCAGCGTCTCGCGCTCGGCCGCGACGCGGGCCCCGGCCGCGACGTCGGCGAGCCGTGCGCGTTCGAGCGCAAGCCCGATCTGCCCCGCGAAGGTCTCGAGCAGGTGCCGCTGCTCGGGCAGCAGCACGCGGCGCGGATTGCGCGGCCGCACGGCCAGCACGCCGAGCCCGCGCTCCGGCTCGCCGAACGGCAGGTACAGCGCCGGCGCGGCCGGCAGAGTGTCGGAACCGAGCCCCGCGCGCCGGCCGTGATCGGCCACCCACTGCGCGATCGCGAGATCTGCGCCGCGGAACGCGCCGTCGCTCGGCGGCTGACCTGGGTAACGCAGCCGGCCCGTGTGGTCGGGCAACAGCACGACGGCGTCGCTCTCGAACACCTCGGCCACGTGCCGCACCGCCACGCGCGCCATGCCGTCGACGTCGCGCGTGGCCGCGAGCTCGCGGCTCATCGCGTACAGCAGCGCCGTGCGCCGCTCGCGCGCGCCGGCCACGCGCGTCTGCTGGCGCACGCTCGCCATCAGCGTGGCGATCACGAGCGCGATCGTCAGCATCACCGCGAACGTCACGAAGTACTGCACGTCCGAGACGGCGAACGTGAACTTCGGCGTGACGAAGAAGAAGTCGAGGCAGATCACGTTCAGCACGGCCGTCAGCACGGACGGCAGACGGCCGATCCGCAGGCCCGCGACCACGACGCCGAGCAGGTACACCATGACGAGGTTCGACAGCTCGAAGTACGGGAACATCGGCCACGCGATCGCCGTGCACGCCACCGAGATCGCGGCCGCCGCGAAGTAGCGCTTCCAGTGCACGGGCGCCGGCGCGGGCTCGACCACGGCCGGCGCGCGGCGCGCGCCGCGCCGCTCCGCGACCGCCTCGTCGCGCTCGGCCACGGTCACCACGTCGAAGCCCGCCGCGCGCTGCACCAGCTCCTCGGCCGTCGAGCGCCGCCACAGCGTGCGCCAGCCGCGGCGTTTCGGCGCGCCCACGAGCACGCGCGTCGCGCGCCGCGTGCGCGCGTACTCGAGCAGCGCGGCCGCAGCCGTCGGGCCGTCGAGCGTCACGGTCTCCGCGCCGAGCGACTCCGCGAGCCGCAGCAGCTCGATGCGCCGGTTGCGCTGCGCGGTCGAGAGCCGCAGCAGCGCCGGCGTCTCGACGTAGACCACGGTCCAGCGCGAGCGCAGCGCGTCGGCCATGCGCTTGCCGGCGCGCACGAGCTGCTCCGCCTGCGTGTCCGGGCCCACGGCCACGAGCAGGTGATCCTGCGCGAGCCACTCGCGCGAGGAACGGTCGCCCGCGAGGGAGACGCGGGCCGCGGCCTCCACGCGGTGCGTCATGCGTCGCAGCGCGAGCTCGCGTAGCGCGATCAGGTTCGGCTTCCTGAAGAACCGCTCGATGGCCGTGCCGATCTCCTCCGGCACGTACACCTTGCCCGCCTGCAGCCGCGCAAGCAGGTCCTCCGGCGGCAGGTCGATCAGCTCGACCTCGTCGGCGTCGTCGAACACGTGATCCGGCAGCGTCTCGCGCTGGCGCACGCCCGTGATCTGTGCGACCAAGTCGTTCAGGCTCTCGAGATGCTGGACGTTCAACGTCGTCCAGACGTGGATGCCCGCCTCGAGCAGCTCCTCGATGTCCTGCCAGCGCTTCGGATGGCGCGGCGGCGGCTCGCCGCCGATCAGGTTCGAATGCGCGAGCTCGTCGACGAGCAGGATCCCCGGCCGACGTTTCAGCGCCGTGTCGAGATCGAACTCCTGCCGGACAATGCCGCGATAGCTGACCGCCACCGTCGGGAGCCGCTCGAGACCCGCCATCAGGCCCTCAGTCTGCACACGCCCGTGCGGCTCCACGTAGCCGATCACGACCTCGGTACCCGCGAGCTTCGCGGCGTGCGCCGCGCTCAGCATCGCGAACGTCTTGCCGACGCCCGCAGTGGCGCCGAAGAACACCCTGAGACGCCCTCGACGCGCCCGTGCCTCCTCGGCTTTGACTTGCGCGAGCAACGCGTCGGGATCGGGCCGAGATTCTCCGGGCAACATCATCCCGGCGGCCGCGCAAGCACCATGAACTCCACGGCCTGCCCTCCGAGGAAAGGACTCGAGACGAGTCTAGCGCGGATCGTTCGAATGACGTTCGCTCTTGCTGTCCAGCAGCGTGTGTGGGCTGCTCACTTCCCGGCCGCGTCGAGCGCAAGGTTCAACTCGAGCACGTTGACGCGCGGCTCGCCGAGCACGCCGAACGTGCGGCCTTCGGTCGCGGCCTGGACGAATGCACGCACCTGGGCCTCGGTCAACCCGCGCGTTCGGGCGACACGTGCCAGCTGGTATTCCGCCGCCGCGGGGGAGATCTGCGGATCGAGTCCACTCGCCGACGCCGTCACGAGGTCCACGGGGATCGGCCGCGTATTGCCCGGGTCGGCGGCGCGCAGCGCTGCGATCCGATCCTGCACGGCCTGCTCGAAAGCCGGGTTGGTCGGCCCCTGGTTCGAGCCGCCGGAGACTGCGCCGTTGTATGGCATCGGCCCCGTGGCGGACGGCCGACCCCAGAAGTACTGCTCGCTCGAGAACGGTTGCCCAATCAATCGCGAACCCACGGCGTGCCCTCTGGCTTCGATCACGCTGCCGCCCACCTGCTCGCCAAAGGCCAATGCACCGATTACGGTGCTGATGGCCGGGTACAAGACCCCGGTCAGGAGCGTGAGCGCTGCGAATATCAGAAGCGCCGGGCGAAGTTCGCTTGCCATGTTCGGATTCCTCTGGTGAGTGAGCCGCCCTCAGGCGAGGCCCGCGACCGTGAGCAACACGTCGATGATCTTGATGCACACGAACGGCACCACGATGCCGCCGACTCCGTAGATCATCAAATTGCGCCGCAGCAGCACGGCCGCCGAAGCGGCCCGAGTCTTCACGCCGCGCAGCGCGAGCGGCACGAGACCCACGATGACCAGGGCGTTGAAGATGACGGCCGAAAGGATCGCACTCTCGGGGCTCGTCAGTCGCATGATGTTCAGCGTATCCAGCGCCGGGTACGTCGTCGCGAAGGCGGCTGGAATGATGGCGAAATATTTCGAGACGTCGTTCGCGACTGAGAACGTCGTGAGCGCACCCCGAGTGACGAGCATCTGCTTGCCGACGTCGACGACCTCGATCAACTTCGTCGGGTTGGAGTCGAGGTCCACCATATTGCCGGCTTCCTTCGCGGCCTGCGTGCCAGTGTTCATAGCGACACCGACATCGGCCTGCGCGAGCGCGGGCGCGTCATTCGTGCCGTCGCCGCACATCGCGACGAGTCGGCCTTCACCTTGGTTCTTCCGAATAAGCTCCAGCTTCTTTTCCGGCGTGGCCTCTGCCAGGAATTCGTCGACGCCGGCCTCCGCAGCGATCGCAGCAGCCGTCAGCCGGTTGTCGCCCGTCACCATGATGGTCTTGATGCCCATCTCGCGCAGCTCGGCGAAGCGCTCCTTGATGCCACCCTTGACGACGTCGCGAAGCTCGATCACGCCCAGCACACGGGCGCCCTTGCCGGCCTCTGCCACGACGAGCGGGGTCGCACCCTCCCGCGAGATCTTGTCGACGGTCTCGCCGACACTCGAAGGCCACGAGCCACCCTCGGTCTCGACGAACGCCCGGATCGCGTCCGCTGCGCCCTTGCGCAGGCGGCGACCCTCGACGTCGACGCCACTCATGCGCGTGTGCGCGGAGAACTTGTGGAAGGTGTGAGTCAGGGTCGAAACGTCCCTGCCTCGCAGCTGATAACGCTGCTTCGCGAGCACGACGATGGAGCGTCCCTCCGGCGTTTCGTCCGCGAGTGACGCGAGTTGGGCCGCGTCTGCGAATTCACGCTCGTCGACGCGGGGCGCGGGGTGGAACGCCTTTGCTTGCCGGTCACCGAGCGTGATCGTGCCCGTCTTGTCGAGAAGCAGCACATCGACGTCGCCAGCGGCCTCCACTGCGCGACCCGACGTCGCGATCACGTTCGCGCGCACCATGCGGTCCATGCCGGCAATGCCGATCGCGGACAGCAGAGCACCTATGGTCGTCGGAATCAGGCACACGAGCAACGCGACGAGCACGGTGGCCGTGACCACGGAACCCTGACCGGCGCTTGTCACGGCGTAGTGCGAGAACGGCGACAGGGTCGCGGTCGCGAGCAGGAACACGACCGTCATCATCGCGAGCAGGATCGCCAGCGCGATCTCGTTCGGCGTGCGGGCGCGCTTCGCCCCTTCCACGAGGGCGATCATCCGATCGAGGAAGCCTTCGCCCTCGCGACTCGTGACACGCACGATCAACCAGTCGGACAGCACGCGCGTGCCGCCCGTGACGGACGAAAAGTCACCACCGGCCTCGCGCAACACGGGGGCGGACTCGCCCGTGACCGCGCTTTCATTCACCGAGGCAACCCCCTCCAGGATCTCGCCGTCGGCGGGGATGATGTCATTGGTCTGCACGAGCACGAGGTCGTCGCGCCGCAAAGCGCCCGCCTCGACCAGCTGATAGTCGCGCGAGCCTCGCGCCCGCAGGCGCTTGGCCTGCACGTTCTGGCGCATCGAACGCAGCGTTGCCGCTTGCGCTTTGCCGCGGCCTTCCGCCACGGCTTCGGCGAAATTCGCGAACAGCACGGTAAGCCAGAGCCACGCCGAGATCACGAGCACGAAGACCGGGTGGCCTTCGTTTGTGACCTGCCCGAACGCCGCGGCAATCCCGATCAGCGTGGTGTAGATGCTGCCGAGATAGACGACGAACATCACGGGGTTGCGGAACTGCACCCAGGGATGCAGCTTCGCGAACGAGCCGCGGATCGCGGCCCAGACGATCGGCCGCGTCATCAAGTTCATCGGGCGTTCGACGTGCACTGCACTGACGTTCATGTTCAATTCCTTCCGATCATCTGGAGGTGCTCGACGATTGGACCGAGCGCGAGCGCCGGCACGAACGTGAGAGCACCGACCATCAGCACGACTCCCACGAGCCAGCCGATGAACAGCGGGGTATGTGTGGGCAACGTGCCGGCCGTCACGGCAGTCGAACGCTTCGCGGCGAGACTGCCGGCAATACCCAGCACGGGGATCATGATCCAGTAGCGCGAGAGCCACATCGCGATGCCGAGCGCCACGTTGTAGAACGGCACGTTGGCCGAGATCCCGGCGAACGCGCTGCCGTTGTTGTTGCCGGCCGAGGAGAACGCATACAGGATTTCGGAGAAGCCATGTACGGCAGGATTAGCGATGCTGCTGACGGCAACCGGGAGAACGCTGGCGATTGCCGCGCCGACGAGCACGATCGCCGGCGGCACGAGAATCGCGAGCGACGCCATCTTGATCTCGTAGGACTCGAGCTTCTTGCCGAGGTATTCGGGCGTCCGGCCAACCATGAGACCGGCGATGAAAACGGCCACGATCGCAAACATCAGCATGCCGTACAGCCCGCTGCCGACGCCGCCAAAGACGACCTCGCCGAGCTGCATGAGCCACATCGGAATCATGCCGCCGAGCGGCGTGAAAGAGTCGTGCATCGCGTTGACGGAGCCGTTCGAAGCCGCCGTCGTTGCCACGGCCCAGAGAGCCGAGTTCGTGACGCCAAACCGGGTCTCCTTGCCCTCCATGTTGCCGCCGGCCTGCAGATCGGATGCGGATTGGTCGAGCTGCAGCGCTTCCAGGCGCGGATTGCCGGCCTGCTCGGCCGCAATGTCGCCGATCACGAGCGGCACGAAGATCACGAGCATCGCGGCGAGTAAGGCCCACCCCTGCCGCGTGTCCCGCACCATGTACCCGAAGGTGTAGCAAAGGCTCGCGGAGATCAGCAGGATCGCGAGTACCTCGAGGAAATTCGAGAGCGGCGTCGGGTTCTCGTACGGATGCGCCGAGTTCACGTTGAAGAACCCACCGCCGTTCGTACCGAGCTGCTTGATTGCGACCTGGCTGGCGGCCGGTCCGAGCGGCAAGGTTTGCTCCGTCACGCGCGTGGCCTGCGTAGCCGGTTTGCCGGTCGCGTCCAGGACCGGATCGCCGGCATCGTTCTTGATGGGCATATCGACCGTTATCGGGTCGACGAGCTCGACATTCTTGTAGGGCGCGAAAGTCTGAACCACGCCCTGCGACATCAGTACGATCGCGAGAAGCAACGAGAGCGGCAACAGGATATAGAGCGTCGACCGAGTCAGGTCGACCCAGAAGTTGCCGATCTCGGCGGATTGCCGCCGGACGAAGCCGCGTGTGAGTGCGACGAGCACTGCCATTCCGGACGCGGCCGACACGAAGTTCTGCACCGCAAGGCCGAGCATCTGCGTGAGATAGCTCATCGTCGCCTCGCCGGCGTAGCCCTGCCAGTTCGTGTTCGTAGCGAAGCTGACGGCGGTGTTGAATGACGAGTCCGGGCTCACGGCGGGCATGCCCGCGGGGTTCAGCGGCAACAAGCCCTGGAAGCGTTGCAGCAGATAGACGACGACGACGCCGATCAAATTGAACAGCAGCAGGCCGACCGTGTAGCGTTTCCAGTCCGTCTCCCGCGCCGCGTCGACGCCGGCGACTCGGTAGATGAGCCGCTCCACAGGACCGAGAGCCGGCGACAGAAACGTGTGCTTGCCCTCGTAGACGTGGGCCATGAAGATCCCGAGCGGCTTCACGAGCGCAACGAGCACGCCTACGTAGATCGCGACCTGCAGGAATGCTTGTGCGGTCATTCGAATTTCTCCGGATACAGGAGCGCGACGAACAGATAGATCGCGACGCCCACGGACAGCACGAGGCCGATCCACTCCATCGCGGTCATTGATGTTTCTCCAGGCTTGCGACGACCTTGTAGAGGGCCCAGGTCACGGCGACCAGAAGGGCCGCGAGAACGACCATCAGAACTTCCATCGCATTTCCTCGGTGGGCGATTTCCCACGCTCAGAGACGTTGCGGGTGAAGATTGTAGGGACCCACCTGTAAGTGCGGCGTTAGGAAATCTACCTACGCCGGCCCCGGGATCGGCCGTCCTCGCGGCGGGGCGCCCTGCTCGCGCGCCGCTTCACGTACAGCAGCCACGCTGCGGCGAGCACCAGCAGGACGACCGCGAACAGAAGTAGCTTCACTGGTTCGCCAACCTCGGGGTTTCGCCAGTCTGGTTCCGCACCCGTTAACGCGCCGTTAGGAAATGCTGGGCGCATCTCCGGCCGCGTTCTGCTAACCCGGCGCTCATACCTGCCCCTCTACACTTCTCGGCCGAAGCGGGGTCGCAATTCGTTGCGACTCTCGACCGTGCCCCACCAAACTCTTCAGGAGTACGATTCATGAGCAAGACGATTCTGTGCCTCGCCATCGCGGCCGCTGCTGCGGTTCCGGCCACTTCGATGGCCGGTACGGCCACCGCCAACATCGGCTGGAACAGCGATTACATCTTCCGCGGCATCTTCCAGAACTCGTCGTCCGCCTACGCCGGTATCGACTACACGACCGACAAGGGCTTCTACGTCGGCAACTGGGACGCGGACGTCGGCAAGGGCCTCGAGAACGACCTGTACTTCGGCTACTCGGCCGGTGACAAGGTCAAGTGGAAGGTCGGCTACACCGGCTACTTCTACAGCGACGATTTCGACGATACGTACAACGAGGTCAACCTCGGCCTGTACTACGGCATCTTCTCGCTCGACGTCGCCGTCGGTAAGTACGACGGGTTCGGCAACAAGCAGGACTACGCGTTCACGTCCATCACGATCCAGCCGCAGAAGGGCCCGTACTACAAGGTCGGTGGCTTCAGCCAGGACTTCAGCGGCAGCTACTTCGAGCTCGGTTACACGACGCACCTGAAGGATCTGGATGTCGATCTGAACTTCGCCTGGGACCACAGCACCGACCTGAACGTCACCGGCAACGGTGTCGGCCAGGACAACGCCATCGTCTTCGGCATCAAGAAGACGTTCGCGCTCGGCCGCTGACATGCGGCACACCCGGTCGTGAGCTCATGACGCAGCTGACGCGCGTCCGTGGGTGAAGGTCGGGACCAGGACGCGATTTTCCTGACAGGGCGCTTATCTCCGCCGCTGCACGCTGTGGCCGGCGCTTTCCTCCGGACTGCAAATGCAACTGTTCACGAACAGACCGAATTTCGATTTCATGCGACATCGTCGCAAGGCTCTGGTCTTGTCGGCCGTAGCAGTGGCCCTCTCGCTCGGATCTCTGGTCTGGCGCGGTCTGAACTACAGCGTCGAATTCACCGGAGGCGTCGCTATCGAGGCCAGCTATGGACAGCCTGCCGATCTCGAGGCAATCCGCAAGAACCTCGCAGACGCAGGCTTCGAGGATGTACACACGCGGGTTCTCGGGGCAACTACCGACGCCCTGATCACCCTGCGTCCGCCCGAGCGGAACGCGGACGTCGGTGCGTTGCGCGACCGTGTGCTGCAGGTCCTGCGTCTCGGGCAGCAGACCGTCGACGTAAGGAGATTCGACACGATCGGCCCCCAGGTGGGCTCCGACCTCGCGCGAAGCAGCGTGCTCGCAGTCCTCGTTGCGTCTCTATGCATCTTCATCTATGTGGCACTGCGTTTCCGGTGGAAGCTGGCCGTCGCCATGGCGCTGCTGCTGAAGATCACGCCAGCAGATCTCGTGGCCGCGAAGCAGCCGGCCGAAAGCGACGGGCTGCCGTGACTCTGCGGGGGCTGGGCGCAATGGCAAGCACCAGACGTGCGCGGCGTCAATTCTTCCGCGCCCGGGTCAGCGCTTGCCACTTGTCGCGCCAGCTCACGCGTTCGTCCGACAGGGCATCCAGAAAGGCCGCCAGAGGCTTGGACTTCACCACGGAATAGAGCGTGACCCCACCGGTCAGCACGAGAATGAGGAGGAACAGCAGGATGCGGTACAGGAACGGCTCGTCGGCCGCCGCCAGGAGATTCATCCCGAGAAACCCGGTGGCCACGGTGCCGATCAGTCCAACCACCGTGACAACCGTCAGACGCAGGATCGTGTTCGCCTGCCTGCGCATGCTGTCCGTATCGAGATAGCTGTTCATATCCGCAACCTCGGTGCGGACTTCGTGATAGAGCTCGTCGTTGCGCAGGTGGCGGCTCAGCCGGGTGAACATCGTCCGCGCGAGTTCCTGGCTCGACACCTCGTGGAACCAGTACCGATGTGTGAACCGGAGAAAGATCTCCATCGATCTGCGGATCGTGCGCTTGAACTCGCGCACGGACTCGGTGTCGCCCACCTCCAGTCGATTCATGGCGACGGCGAGCTCATCGGACATCGACAGGAGAGCAGCCCGGTGGAAATGCGCGATCAGGAACAGCAGGAAGTACTGATGCCGGAACTGACCGAACATGCCCGTCTCACGGCCGTCAAAGAATGTATCGCCGTGCCGGCCGACCGCCGCGAGCAGCAAGCCTGTAGAGATCAGGCGCGCGTCGCCCGAAAAGTTCTCCCCTTCGCGTCCCCAGAAGCGCTCCTCGCAGTAGTCGCTCTCGAACGACGCAAGTGAGCGTTCGGAGTACGGGAGCGCATCGCGTGGACCGGGGCGCGTAACGAGTGCGAGCCGCACGAAATCGGCGCGCGTCAGCTCGTTTGGCTCGTCGAGAGCCAGGTATGCCATCAGCGGCATTCGGTAGTATTCGAGCTGACGGTAGCGCAAGGCTGCGATCTGCCCCGGATGTTCGAGGCCGAGCGGCTTCAGCAGGAATTGCCAGTGTGCGGCCAGACGCGGCGCCCGGTACTTGGCGACATGTGCGAGGTATTCCCCTTTGCGCTCATAGTCCGATGTGGCAAGCACGGAGCCGCCGGCACCGAGCCACTCGACCCGCTTCGGGCAGTTCCCGCCGTCGCCGGAGGCGGTCCACCAGGCGGGATATGCGCGTCCGAACCGAAACAACGTGTCCTGGGCCCGGTCGAGCGGGATGTCGTCTGCATAGAGCTCGACGACCAGAATCGCAACGTCGGCATCGAGAAAAAAGTAGAGATCGACGTCCGCAACGTGGAACGTCTCGCTCATGTCGCCGTCGTACAGGACGCGCACGCCGCTGACATCCTCGCGCCGGAAGACGCGCATGCTCGGTTCGCCATGTCGGCTCGACGTTTCTTGCCCGACCGTCGCGCCATGCATGAACCGCTGCACGTAGGGCAGGAACGTGACGAATTCCTTGTAGTGGCGTTCGCGAAATTCCTGCGGATCCACGTCGAACTCGTCACGCACCTCGCGCCAGCGATTCTCATGACCGAGTCCCTCGAGCGCCTCCCAGTGACGCTGGACGTGGGCGCCCGGCCTCAGCGGCATCAGCTGCAGCGGCCAAAGGACGATCTGGCGGAAGTGACGAACGGTAGTCATCGGTAGAGGGCGTCAGTCACTGATCCCGCTCGCGCCTTCGACATGGTCTTCCTCCGCCATCGCAAAACGAGTCTCGCTCAATAGCACGACGCAGGTAATCCGGTCGTTAAGAAACGCGCCCATGGACGCGCCACGCGCCGGCGCCCTATTCCGGCTGCCGGGGCACGAGCCCGAGCCGGCCCGCGATGCGCACGAGCTGCACGGCGGATTCGGCGCCGAGCTTCTGCTTGATGGCGGTCTGATGGTTCGACACGGTCTTCGGCGTGAGGCCGAGCGCCTTCGCGATGTCCTTGATCGGCAGGCCCTGCACGACGAGCCGCAGCACCTCGAACTCGCGCGCCGACAGCGCATCGGCCGAGGCGGTTTCGGCGACGGTGTTCCGGCGTGCCAGCGCCTGCGCGATGTCGGCCGACACGTACGGCTTGCCACGCGCGACCGCCAGCACGGCGTCGACCAGCACGTTCGGCGCGCTGGCCTTCGTGACGTAGCCGCTGGCCCCGGCCTGCAGCGCGCGGTTCGCGAAGATCGCGTCCTCGTACATGCTGAAGATCAGCACGCGCGTGGCCGGGTTCGCGGCAAGCATGCGGCGCATGGCCTCGACACCGCTGACGCCGGGCAGCGCGATGTCCATGACCACGACGTGCGGCGCCAGCGCGCAGAACTGCGCATAGGCGGTGTCGGCATCGTCGGCCTCGCCGATGACCTCGATGTTGCCGCCGCGCTCGAGCAGCCGGCGGTAGCCTTCGCGGACCACCGCGTGATCGTCGACCAGCAGCACCGTGACCGTGCCGTCGCTCATGCGCTTCGGGCCTGCAGCGGCAGTCGTGCCGTCAGGGCGAGGCCCTCGCCCGGGCGGCTCTCGAGACGGAACACCCCGCCCATCATCTCGACGCGCTCCTGCATGCCGCTGACGCCGAAACCCGGCCTGCGCGCGCCAGGATCCATGCCCCGCCCGTCATCGGCGACGCGCAGCACGACCTCGTCCGTGCCGGGTGCCGTGTGCCGCCGCAGCGAGATGTCGACGCACTGGGCCTGCGCATGGCGCTGGCAGTTCGTCAGGGCTTCCTGGATCAGGCGGAACACGGTCAGGTCGAGCGCCTCGCCGAGCCCGTCGAGCCTGCCGTCGAACGCGAGCGTGAAGCGCGTGCGCGGGCTGCGCTGGCGCCAGGAGTCGACGCAGCTCTCGATGGCCGCGGTGAGCCCGAGCTCGTCGAGACCGACCGGGCGCAAGCGCCGGATCATGTCGCTGACGGCAGCGTGCACGTGGTCCACGCTCGCGACGATCGCGGCCGCGGCCTTTCTGGCGAACGCCGGCTCGCCGGAGGTGTGATCGCGGATCGACACGGCATCGAGCTTGATGGCGTTCAGGTACTGGCCGAGCTCGTCGTGCAGCTCGCGCGCGAGGTGCTTGCGCTCCGCTTCCTGGATCGACAGGTGCCGGTGCGCGAGCTCGCGGTTTTCGGCGAGCGCACGCGCGAGACGCGCCTCGGCCTCTGCGCGCGCCGCGAGCTCGATGCGCGTGCGCAGGTAGCGGCGGTGCGAGAACCACACGAGCCCGAGGGTCAACGCGATCAGCGCGACCGGCAGCTCGTCGAGCTGCAGTGCCTCGAACTGGCGCGTGCGCAGGTACAGCCATTCGCTCAGCTCGAAGTATGCCGACACCGCGCTTGAGAGCAGCGTCAGCGCCACCACCAGCAGCAGGTCGCGCGCGACGTCGCGCCGCGGAGCGTGCCGTGCATCGCCGGGTTCAGGATCCGCCATGCCGCTCACCTCCCTCGCAGGGCGCGCCGCACGCCAGGAAGAATTCCCGCCGCGCGCGGGAAACCCGCTCTGGCCTCGGGCCGGATGTTGCCCGACACTCGCCGCGCTTCGATCACCGAGCCGTACATGTCCGTGACCCGACCGCCGATCGTGACCCTCATCGCCGCATGGTATGCATTCGCGGCGGCCGTTCCTACGCTGGCCCAGGCCGCCGAGCCGCAGCCCGCGCCGACGGACCTGCCGACGATCTACGTGATCGGCACGATGCCCCTGCCGGGCCAGGAGCTCGACCCGAACAAGGTGGCCGCGCCGCTCCAGACCGCAACCGCCGAGGACCTGGACCGCAGCCTCGCGATCGACCTCACGGAATACATGACGCGGCGGATGAACGGCGTCTACGTCAACGACATCCAGAACAACCCGCTGCAGCCCGACATCAGCTATCGCGGCTACACGGCGTCGCCGCTGCTCGGCACGGCCCAGGGCCTGTCGGTGTATCTCGACGGCATGCGCCTGAACCAGCCGTTCGGCGACGTCGTGAGCTGGGACCTGATCCCGCGCGTGGCGCTCGCGTCGATCACGCTGTTGCCGGGGTCGAACCCGCTGTTTGGATTGAACACGCTCGGCGGCGCCCTCGCGCTGCGGACGAAGGACGGGTTCTCCGATCCGGGCGGCAGCGTGCAGGTGGGCTACGGATCGCACGGGCGCGCCGGTGTCGAGCTGCAGGCCGGTGATCACGGCGACGGCGGCTTCCACTGGTACGCGGCGGCCAACCGCCTGTCCGACGACGGCTGGCGCACGGGGTCGCCGACCGACGCGACCCAGCTGTTCGGCAAGGTGGGCTGGCGGCACGAGCGCAACGATCTCACCCTGACGGCCGCCTACGCGGACACGGACTTGACCGGCAACGGGCTGCAGGAGCAGCGCCTGCTCGCGCGCGACTACGCGAGCGTCTACACCAAGCCGGACAACACAGCGAATCGCTCCGGTCTCGTGAGCCTCGGCCTGCGCCGCGAGCTCAGCCCGCGGCTCTCGCTTTCCGGCAACGCGTACTACCGCGAGATCCGCACGGCCACCTTGAACGGCGACATCAACGAGGGCGCGCTCGGCGAGAACGTGTACCAGCCGAGCGCGGCCGAGCGCGACGCGCTCGCGGCCGCCGGCTACACGGGCTACCCGCTGACCGGCGAAACGGCTGCCAACACGCCGTTCCCCTACTGGCGCTGCATCGCGAACGTGCTGCTGAACACCGAGCCCAACGAGAAGTGCAACGGCCTGCTCAATCGCACGCGCACGGTCCAGAGCGACGGCGGCGCCAGCGTCCAGATCACGCGCGACATCGAACGCGGCGAGCGCAGCCACCGGCTCACGGCCGGCGCCGCGTACCGAGCCAGCCGCTCGCAGTTCGTCCAGTCCTCCCAGTTCGGGTACCTCACGAGCGATCGTGGCATCACGGCCGTCGACGGCCCCGGTGCGTTCGCGGACGGCACTCAGGATTCCGAGAACGCGTTCGACGCGCGCGTGGACCTCGCGGGGCGCGTCCGCACCTCGAGCGCGTTCGTCAGCGACGCGCTGGGCCTGTCGCGCGCGCTCGCGATCACGCTGGCCGGACGCTACGACCGCACCACGGTCGACAACGCCGACGCGCTCGCGCCCGGCGGCGGCCCGGGCTCGCTCGACGGCCACCACGTCTTCGGCCGCTTCAACCCCGCGATCGGCCTGACGTTCAATCCAACGGACCGCTTCGGCTTCTACGCGGGCTACGACGAAGGCAGCCGCGCCCCGTCCACGATCGAGCTCGGCTGCGCCGACCCCGCGAACCCCTGCAAGCTGCCGAACGCGATGGCCGGCGACCCGCCGCTCGATCAGGTCGTGACGAAAACGTTCGAGGCCGGCGTACGCGGCCGCCTGCGCAGCGGGCTCGCCTGGAGCGCCGGGCTGTTCCGCGCCGACAACCACGCCGACATCCTGTTCGTGGCCGACGACCAGGCGGGGTTCGGCTACTTCCGGAACTTCGGCGCGACGCGGCGCCAGGGCGTCGAGCTCGGCATCGACGCGCGCGTGGGCAGGTTCGGCGTGGGCGGCGGCGCCACGTATCTCGACGCCACGTACCGCAGCGGCGAGGTTCTGGGCGCCGCGGGCAACAGCACCAACGACGCCGGGGCGCCGGGCTTCGAGGGGAACGTCGAGATCCATCCGGGCGACCGGATCCCGCTGACGCCGCGCGAGCTGCTGCACGCGTATGGGCAGTGGTCTCCCACGGCGAAGCTCTCGTTCGACGCGGACGTGATCTATGTCGGCGGCTCGTACGCACGCGGCAACGAGAACAACCGGCACGAGCCGGATGGCGTCTACTATCTGGGGCCCGGCGCCACTGCCGGGTACGCGGTGCTGAACCTCGGCGCCCACCTCCGGCCGGCGCCCCGCGTGCTGGTGTTCGCGCAGATCACGAACCTGCTCGACCGCCGGTACTTCACCGCATCGCAACTCGGCGCGACGGCGTTCACGGCCACGGGCGCGTTCGTCGCGCAGCCCTTCGCGGGACCCGTCGTCGACGGCGAGCGGCCGCTCACGTACTCGACGTTCTATGCCCCCGGCGCGCCCCGCGCCGTGTGGGTCGGAGCGCGGTTCGGCCTCGGTCGCGCAGCCCGCTGAGCCCGTGGGCCGGGGCCCGATCTGGCGCTCGCGGCGGGCTTCCCGGAACGGAAGCGCGCGACCGGCCGGGCGCATGGCGCGCTGGTATACTGCCGCGTCCTCACGGCGCCGATCGTCCCGAATAGATGCAACAACTCGTTGAATTTGCTGGGCACCATACCTGGATCGTCGCCGGGTTCGTCGTGGCGCTGCTGGCCGTGGCGTTCTACGAGCTGCGCCTGCGGGCCACGGGCGCGATGCAGGTATCGGCCGCGGACGCGGTGCGCCTGATCAACCGCGGCGCGCTCGTAATCGACGTGCGTAACCCCGAGGACTTCGCCGCCGGGCACATCGTGAACGCCCGCAACGTGGCGCTCGAGAAGCTCCAGCAGGGCGACGACGCCATCAAGAAGCAGAAGGACAAGATCCTGCTGACGGTCTGCGCCACCGGCGCGACGGCAGGCCGCGCGGCGGACCTGCTGCGCCGTGCCGGCTACACGAATGTGTTCAACGTCCGGGGCGGCCTCGCGAGCTGGCGCTCCGAGAACCTGCCGCTGGTGAAGTGACGTGGCGGAACCGCGCATCGTCATGTACACGACCCCGTTCTGCGGCTATTGCGCCGCGGCCAAGCGGCTGCTGGCGGCCAAGGGCGCGGAGTACACCGAGATCGACGTCATGATGGACTCCGCGCGCCGCCAGGAGATGCTGGCGAAGAGCAACGGCAGGCGCACGGTTCCGCAGATCTTCATCGACGGCCGCCATATCGGCGGCTTCGACGACTTGAACGCGCTCGACAAGGCCGGCGAGCTCGATCCGCTGCTCGCGGCGCCGCCGGCGCGCACCTAAGTTTCCTCAACACACAGAAGACGACTGGACGAACGATGGCAGACGAACAAACGAATAACGCGAACCAACAGCAGCTGATGCTGCAGAAGATCTACGTGAAGGACCTGTCGTTCGAGTCGCCGAAGGCGCCGATGGTCTTCACGACCAACGTCCAGCCCCAGACGGAGATCAACATCCGCTCCGGCTCGTCGGAAGTGGCGGCGAACACGCACGAAGTCACTCTGACGCTGACGATCGAGGCCAAGGACAACGGCGCCACGCTGTTCCTCGCCGAGGTGGTCCAGGCGGGCATCTTCATGCTCCAGGGCTATACGAACGACGAGCGCGCCCTGCTGCTCGGCAGCTTCTGCCCGAGCACTCTGTACCCGTTCGCGCGTGAAGCCGTCGCCGATCTGGTCCAGCGCGGCGGCTTCCCGCAACTGCTGCTGCAGCCAATCAACTTCGACGCGCTGTATCAGCAGGCCATGCAGGAACGCGCGGCTCGCGAGAGCGGCGCGGCAGCCGCTGCCCCGGCCGGCAGCGCTGGGACGCATTAGCCCGACGAGCCGCATCGCAGTTCTCGGCGCCGGGTCGTGGGGCACGGCGCTCGCGATCCAGTTCGCGCGCGCCGGCCATCCCGCCGTGCTCTGGGGGCACGACCCAGCCGAGATCGCGCGGCTCGCGCAGGCACGGCGCAACGAACGCTATCTCCCGGACGCGCCCTTCCCCGACCTGCTCGAGATCACACCGGACCTGAAGTCCGCCGTGGCCGATGCGGACGACGTGCTCGTCGCCGTGCCGAGCCACGGGCTGCGCAAGCTGTTCACGGCGCTGGCGGAGCTGCCGCTGCGACGCCTCGCCTGGGCCACGAAGGGGTTCGAGGCCGGCACCGGCCTGCTGCCGCATCAGGTGGCCGGGCAACTCTTGCCCGCGAGCCTGCCGACGGCCGTGCTGTCGGGCCCGACGTTCGCCCGTGAGGTCGGCGCTGGCCTGCCGACCGCGCTCACGATCGCGTCGGCCGACCAGGACTACGCCCAGCGCCTCGCGGAGACGGTCAGCACGGATACGTTCCGCGCCTACACCTCGACCGACGTGATCGGTGTCGAGGTCGGCGGCGCGACGAAGAACGTCTACGCGATCGGCGCCGGCATCTGTGACGGTCTCGGCTTCGGCGCCAACACGCGCATCGCGCTGATCGCACGCAGCCTGGCCGAGATGACGCGGTTCGGGCTCGCGCTCGGCGGGCGCAAGGAGACCTTCATGGGGCTCGCCTGCATGGGCGACCTCGTGCTGACCTGCACGGACGATCAGTCGCGCAATCGCCGGTTCGGTCTCGCCCTGGCGCGCGGGGCCTCGGTGGCCGCGGCGTTGCGCAGCATCGGCCAGGTCGTGGAAGGCTACAACGCGGCGCGCGCGATGCTGGCCGTCGCGGCACGACTGCCCGTGCCGATGCCGATTGCGGAGCAGCTGGACAAGGTCCTGCACGAGGGCGCGGATCCGCGGTCGGCGGTCGCGGTGCTGATGCGCCGGCCGATCACTCCCGAGCTGATCTGACGCCGGCGCTGCCGGCGAAGCCGAGCTGGCGCCAGGCCTCGAATACGGTCACCGCCGCGGCGTTCGACAGGTTCAGGCTTCGGTTGCCCGGGCGCATCGGGATCTTCAGGCGCATCTCCGGAGCGAACGCCGCCAGCACGTCCGGAGGCAGACCGCTGGTCTCCGGTCCGAACAGGAACGCATCACCCGCCGCGAACGCGACGTCGTACACCGACCGCGCCGCGCGCGTGGTCAACGCGAACACCCGGGCCGGCGAGACCGCGGCCAGACAGGCCGCGAGATCCGCGTGCTCCCGCACGCACGTCATCTCGTGATAGTCGAGCCCCGCCCGCCGGACCCGCGCGTCGTCGATCGTGAAGCCGAGCGGATGGATCAGATGCAGGGTCGCGCCCACGTTCGCACAGAGGCGGATCAGGTTGCCCGTGTTCGGTGGAATCTCGGGCCTGAACAGGATGACGTGGAACACAGCCACGAGAATAGCGGATAATCCCGCGAATGTTCCGCGCCGACTTCCGCTAGCCCGATGAGCCGCCTGTCGCTCGACTTCTGCGGCCTGAAGTTGTCTTCCCCGATCGTGCTGCTGTCGGGCTGCGTCGGATTCGGCGAGGAATACACGCGCATCGAGGGGTTCTCGAACACCGCCGTCGGCGCCATCGTGCTCAAGGGCACGACGCTCGCACCCCGCCTCGGCAACCCGCCGCACCGCGTATGGGAAACGCCGCACGGCATGCTGAACGCGATCGGGTTGCAGAATCCCGGCGTCGACTACGTCGTGCGCAACATCCTCCCAACGCTCGATTTCAAGGAGACGCGCTTCATCGCGAACGTCTGCGGCTCCACGATCGAGGAGTACGCCGAGGTCGCGCGCCGCTTCGACGATTCCCCCATCGACGCGATGGAGATCAACATCTCCTGCCCGAACGTGAAGGAAGGGGGCGTGGCGTTCGGCAACTACCCCGACATGTCCGCGCGCGTCGTGGCTGCCTGCCGGGCCGTGACGAAGAAGCCGCTGATCACGAAGCTGTCGCCGAACCAGACAGACATCAGGGCGAACGCGCGCGCGTGCATCGATGCCGGCACCGACGCGTTCGCGGCCATCAACACGCTCATGGGGATGGCCATCGACGTGGAGACGCGCCGGCCGATCATCGGCAACATCCAGGGCGGGCTGTCCGGGCCTGCGATCCGGCCGATCGCGGTGCTGAAGGTGTACCAGGTGTACCAGGAGTGTCGCGAGCGCGGCATTCCGATCATCGGCCAGGGCGGCGTAGAGACCGCGCACGACGCGCTCGAGTTCGTGCTCGCCGGCGCCACGGCGGTCGGCATCGGCACGGCGTTGTTCTACGATCCGCTCGCGCCAACGAAGGTCAACGCGGGTCTCGAGGAGTACCTGCGCAGACACAGGTTCGCGTCCATCACGGATCTCGTTGGCGGCATCGATCCGGCCAAGGCGCTGAACCAGGCGGCCGGCGGCTAGCGCACGGCCAGGAACCTGCGTTGAGCATTCATCCGACCGCCATCGTCAGCGAACGAGCGAAGATCGCGGCCGACGCCGAGATCGGGCCGTACTGCGTCATCGAAGGCGAGGTCGAGATCGGCTCGCAGACGGTGATCGAATCGCACGTGCGCATCGGCAGCCGCTTCGGCCGGGTGACGATCGGCTCGCAGAACCACATCTTGGCCGGCGCCGCGATCGGCGGCCCGCCGCAGGACCTGACCTACAAGAGCGGCGCCTACACGGCGCTCACCATCGGCTCGCACAACCGGATCGGCGAGTTCGTCACGATCCACATCGGCACGGCCAAGGGCGGCGGCGTCACCCGGATCGGCGACCACTGTTTCATCATGACGCACGCGCACGTCGCGCACGATTGCCAGGTGGGGGACCACGTGATCATGGTCAACAGTGCGCAGATCGGCGGGCATGTGATCGTCGAGCACCATGCCGTCGTGGGCGGCTGCGCGATCGTCACGCAGCTCAATCGCGTCGGCGCGTACTCGTTCATGGCGGTCGGCGCCATGGCGAACAAGGATCTGCTGCCGTACTCGATCATCGAAGGGCACTGGGCCGCGCCGCGCGCGTTGAACCGCGTGGGTTTGAAACGCGCGGGCATCGACGCCGCCGAGCGGCGCAACATCGACAAGGCGCTGCGCCTGCTGCTGCAGCGCTCGTTGACGGTCGAAGAGGCGCTCGCGCGGATCGAGGGCGAATGCGAACCGAGCCCGCAGATCGCGCATCTGCTGCAGTTCGTGCGCGGATCCGAGCGCGGGATCGCACGCGGGTGAGCGCGCTGCGCACCGCGGTCGTCGGCGTCGGCTACCTCGGCCGATTCCATGCGCAGAAGCACAAGGCCATCGAGGGCGTGGAGCTCGTGGGCGTGTGCGACCGCGACACGGCGCGTGCCGCGAGCGTCGCCGAGGAGGTCGGCACGGCGGCGTTCACGGACCATCGTTCGCTGCTCGGCAAGGTCGACGCGGTCACGATCGCGGCCAGCACGGCCGAGCACCACGAGCTCGCGAAGTTCTTCCTCGAGCACGGGGTACACGTGCTCGTCGAGAAGCCGATGACACGCACGAGCGCCGAGGCGGCGGCCTTGACCGCGCTCGCGGAGTCGCGAGGCCTGAAGCTCCAGGTCGGCCACGTCGAGCGCTTCAACCCGGCCCTGCTGGCCGCGCGCCAGACGCTGACGACGGTGCGCTTCATCGAGTGTCACCGCCTGGCGCCGTTCAAGGGCCGGGGCGCCGACGTCAACGTGATCCTCGACCTGATGATCCACGACCTCGACGTGATCCTTTCGCTGGTGCAGGCCGAGCCTAGCCGCGTGTCGGCCGTCGGCGTGCCGGTGCTCACGGAGGACGTCGACATCGCGAACGCGCGCATCGAGTTCGCCAACGGCGCGGTGGCGAACGTGACGGCGTCGCGTGTCTCGACGACGGCGCAGAGGCGCTTCCGCGTGTTCCAGCCGAATCAGTACGTGTCGATCGACTTCGGCAGCGGCGAGGTCCGGCGCGTGACGAAGGTCGGCGAGTGGCAGGAAGGTGCTCCGCCGCTGAAGGAGGAATCGTGGAACCTCGAGAAGGGCGACGCGCTGCTGGCCGAGACGAAGGCGTTCGTGAATTCGATCCGCACGGGCAGCCCGTGCGAAGTGTCCGGCGCCGACGGCCTCGCTGCGCTGCGTCTCGCGGAGACGATCAACACCGAGATCGCACGCTGGCAGCCACGGTGATGGACGCACGCAGGCGCGGCTAGACCCGCCCCTCGAGCCCCAGCTCCTTGATCTTGCGCGTCAGCGTGTTGCGACCCCAGCCGAGCAGCTTGGCAGCCTCCAACCGTTTGCCGCGCGCGCGCCGCAGCGCCGTGATGATCAGCGTGCGCTCGAACGCCGGCAGCGCATCGGCCAGCAAAGGCGGCGGCGTAGCGATGGAGAGCTGTGCTTCGGCCCAGTGCGAAAGGCCGGTGGTCCAGTCGGCGCCCGGAGCAGCGCTCGAGCCACCGAGCTCGGGTGGCAGATCCTGCGCTGCGATCTCGCGCCCGGCCGCGGTCACGGTGAGCCGACGACACACGTTCACGAGCTCGCGCACGTTGCCCGGCCAGTCGTATTTCTGCAGGATGTCCGCCGCTTCGGCACTCAGCGTCTTCGGCGCGACGCCGAGCTCGTTGGCGGCCTGCTCGAGGTAGAAGCGCGAGAGCTCCTTGATGTCCTCGCGCCGCTGGCGCAGCGGCGGCACCTCGATCCGCATGACGTTCAGCCGGTGGTACAGGTCCTCGCGAAAGCGGCCGTTCGCGACGGCTTGCCCGAGATCCTGATGCGTGGCAGCGATCACGCGCACGTCGACGCGGATCGGCGTCTGGCCACCAACGCGGAAGAACTCGCTCTCGGCCAGCACGCGCAGCAGACGGGTCTGCAACGGCAGCGACATGTCGCCGATCTCGTCGAGGAACAGCGTGCCGCCGTTGGCCTGCTCGAACCGGCCGATGCGTCGCTCGGTCGCGCCGGTGAACGCACCCTTCTCGTGACCGAAGAGCTCCGACTCGAGCAGCTCGGCCGCGATGGCCGATGTGTTCAGCGCGATGAACGGCTTCGCGGCGCGCGGCGAGTTGTCGTGCAGCGCACGTGCGACGAGCTCCTTGCCCGTGCCCGACTCGCCCGTGATCAGCACCGTCATGCTCGAGCGCGACAGGCGGCCGATGGCCTTGAACACGTCCTGCATGGCCGGCGCCTGGCCGATGATGCGCGGTGTCGGGCGGCTCGTGGCCTGCTGCGCCGTGTCGCGGCTGCGCTGGCGCGCGGCGCGCGAGACGAGCTCGACGGCCTCGTCGATGTCGAAGGGCTTCGGCAGGTATTCGAACGCGCCACCCTGATACGCGGACACGGCGCTGTCGAGGTCGGAGTGGGCTGTGATCACGATGACCGGAATGTCGGGGTCGGTCTGAGCGAGACGTTCCATGAGCTCGAGCCCGCTCATGTCCGGCATCCGGATGTCGGTGATCAGCACGTCCGGCCGGTCGCGCTCGAGCGCGGCGAAGAACTGGTGCCCGGACTCGAACGCCCGCGGAATCATGTGCGCCTGCTTCAATGCCTGCTCGAGCACCCAGCGCACCGATTCATCGTCGTCCACGATCCAGACGCTCAACCCTGGCGTCGCCATCAGTGGCGTCCTCCATTCGGTACCGGCAACCGCAGCTGGAACACGGTCCTGCCCGGTTGACTCTCGAACTCGATCAGGCCGCCGTTGCGGCTCACGAGGTCCTGCGCGATCGTCAGCCCGAGGCCGGTGCCCGTGGGGCGGCCCGTGACGAGCGGATAGAAAATCGTGTCCCGCAGCTCGTCGGGAATGCCGGGTCCGTTGTCCTCCACTTCGGCCGACAACACCAGCCGGTACCGCTCGCCCGCGAGGGTGACATTCGTCAGCGCGCGGGTGCGGAAGATCATCCGGCCGCGGTCGCCAAGCGCCTGCATGGCGTTGCGCGCTATGTTCAGGAACGCCTGGATCATCTGGTTGCGATCGACGGTGACCGGCGGCAGGCTCGGATCGTAGTCGCGGATCACTTCGACGCCCGGCGGCTTCTCGGCCTCGATCAGCTGCGCCACGTGCTCGGTGATGCGGTGCAGGTTCACTTCTTCTGGCCGCGGTGCCCCGCCGGCACGCAGGATGCCGTCGACAAGCGCCGCGAGCCGATCGGCCTCCTCGATGATCACACGCGTGTAGGCCTTCTGCTCCGCATCGCGCAGCTGACGTTCGAGCAGCTGCGCGGCGCCGCGCAGGCCGCCCAAGGGGTTCTTCACCTCATGGGCCAGCTGACGAATGATGCGACGCGACAGCTGTTGCTGGGATACGAGGGCCGCTTCGCGACGGACCTTGCGGTCGCGTTCGGTATCGAGCAGCTCGAGAACCAATGAACGTTCACCCTCGAGAGGTGCCGCGCGACAGTCGAGCACGAGCTGGCGGTCCGCGACACGGGCCGTGAGCTCGCGGAGGCTGAAGGTCAGCCCGCTCGTGAGCGCACGCTGACACAGCGCGATCAGCTCGCCGGCCGGGTGCAGCAGGTCGCCGATCGGCCTGCCGATCACGCGACGGGAGCTGACGCTGAACAGCGCTTCGGCCGCGCTGTTCAGATAGGTGATGGCGAGCGTCTCGTCGACCACGACGAGCGCGGTCGTGAGGCCCTGCAGGATCGCATCGGAGGACGGCGCCCGCTTCGGCTTGCGCGCGCCGCCGAAGGTTTCGGGGGCCGGAGCTAGCCCCCGCTCGCTCGCCGCTGTCGTGCGATGGGCGAGTTCGGGTTCTGAATGCTGTTCTGCTGCACGAAGAAGGTGCGCGCCGGGGAGCGCGTGATCTCCGCGCCATCGGAATCGACGATGATGGCCTGCAGCGTGTGGGTCCCGCGGTAAACCTCGTTCAGCGTGAGCTGCAGGCCCTCCGCGTCGAGATTGCGGCGCTGGCCGTCGAGGATCAGGTCGACGCGGTGTCCGGTCTGGAGCGGCGGATCGGTTTCCACCTGCACGCTCAGCACGGCGCCAATGTTCCAGAGCGTCTGCTGCTCCGTGGGGCTCGCGATCTCGACCGATCGGTAAGCGACCGACGCGGGTGCCGGGGCGGGCCGGGCCGGCGGTTGAGCGGCGCTTGTCGGCGCACGGGCCGCAGGAGCGCCGAAGCCCTGTGCCCCCGACAACTCGACCTGGCGCGCGCCGGGTACCGGCCGATCGGAGAAGTGCACCTGGCCGTTCGCGTCCGTCCACGTCCAAGCGGGCGTGCCGCTCGCGGTGGTGATCAGCATGGTGGACAGTAGGATCAGCCACTTACGCATGCTCCAAGCTTAGCGCCAAGCGGGCTGCTCTGCCACACGACGGGCGGGTTTCTGTGAATCCCGCCCGTCGTGATTTGACAGAACCGAGGTCGCCTCGTCTCTCGCGGATCAGAGGCTGTAGTACATCTCGAACTCGACCGGGTGCGGCGTCATCGAGAAGCGGGTGATCTCCTGCTCCTTCAGGGCGATGTACGCGTCGATGGTGTCGTTCGACAGCACCCCACCCGCGGTCAGGAACCCGCGATCCTTGTCGAGCGCCTCCAGCGACTGCTGGAGCGAGTACGACACGGTCGGGATCAGCTTTTCCTCTTCGGGCGGCAGGTCGTACAGGTCCTTGTCCTGCGGCGGTCCCGGGTTGATCTTGTTCGCAATGCCGTCGAGGCCGGCCATCAGCATGGCCGTGAAAGCCAGGTACGGGTTCGCCGTGCTGTCCGGGAACCGGACCTCGATACGGCGGGCCTTCGGATTCGTGACGTACGGAATGCGCATCGAGGCAGAACGATTGCGGGCCGAGTAGGCCAGCAGCGTCGGCGCCTCGAAGCCTTTCACGAGCCGCTTGTAGCTGTTCGTGGAAGCGTTCGTGAACGCGTTGAGCGCGTGCGCGTGCTTCAGGATGCCGCCGATGTAGTACAGCGCCGTCTGCGACAGGCCGCCGTACAGATCCCCGGTGAACAGGTTCTTGCCGCCCTTGGCGAGGGACTGGTGCACGTGCATGCCGCTGCCGTTGTCGCCGACGAGCGGCTTCGGCATGAACGTGGCGGTCTTGCCGTAGCTGTGAGCGACGTTATGGATGACGTATTTGAGCGTCATCACGTCGTCCGCCTTCCTGACGAGGGAGCCGAACTTCACGCCAATCTCGCACTGGCCCGCGGTGGCGACCTCGTGATGGTGCACTTCGACGACGAGACCCATTTCTTCGAGCGCCAGGCACATGGCCGAGCGAATGTCCTGCAGGGAATCCACGGGCGGAACCGGGAAATAGCCGCCTTTGATACCCGGGCGGTGACCGAGGTTGCCCTCTTCGAGCTGCTTGCCGCTCTGCCACGCACCTTCGTAGGAATCGATCGCGTAGAACGCCCCCTGCATCTGCGACGCCCAGCGGACGTCATCGAAGATGAAGAACTCGTTCTCCGGGCCGAAGAAGGCCTCGTCGGCGATGCCCGTGGAGCGCATGTACGCTTCGGCGCGCTTGGCCGCGGAGCGCGGATCGCGCTCGTAGCCCTGCATCGTCGAGGGCTCGATGACGTCGCAACGGATGTTGACGGTCGGCTCCTCCATGAAGGCGTCGAGGACGGCGGTGGAAGGATCCGGCATGAGGATCATGTCGGACTCGTTGATTCCCTTCCAGCCGGCGATCGACGAGCCGTCGAACATCTTGCCGTCGTCGAAGAGGCTCGCGTCGACCGTATGCGACGGGACCGTTACGTGCTGCTCTTTGCCGCGCGTATCGGTGAAGCGGAAGTCGATGAACTTCGCACCCTTCTCTTTGATCAGTTTCAGAACATCGGCCGGCGACATGGTTGGGGTTCCTCCAGTTGTCTGTCGTGACGGGTCGTCGCTGCCGGTGCCAGATCAGTGGTGCGCACGGCAGTGGGCATTTTGCTGAGCCAAGGAATGTGCATTTTGTGTGCCATCGCGCCGAGCGTTCTAACCTGCTGTTTCATAAGGCACGTCGGTCGGGTCGGCCGCCACGGACGCATCAAAACGGTGCGTGCATCTTAGCAGAGTGCACCAACGAGGTGCGGCTGCACAGGTTCGCACGGGCGGGTCGCCCAGCTGCGGAGCAAGCGCGCAGCGGGTGTTTCCGGGGACGGGGCTCGCTGCGGGCAATCCGGCCGCCGCTATACTGGCGCGCTTCGCGGCCACCTGCCGCACGGAGTCGGCTAATGGATTCAATGGAGAAAATCGTCTCGTTGTGCAAGCGGCGGGGGTTCATCTTTCCGTCGAGCGAGATCTACGGGGGCCTCAACGGAGCCTGGGACTACGGCCCACTCGGAGTCGAGCTGAAGCGCAACCTGAAGCAGGCGTGGTGGGACGACATGATCGCGCACCACGACGAGACGGCCGATTTGGAGGGGGCGCCCTCGGCGTTCGGGATGGTGGGCCTCGACAGCGCGTTGCTGATGAACGCGAAGGTCTGGGAGGCCAGCGGGCATGTCGGCGGTTTCAGCGATCCGATGGTGGACGATCGCGAGACGCGAGCGCGCTATCGCGCGGATCAGCTCGCGGTGTTCGCGCTCGAGCTCGTGGCGGATGACGGCGATGCGGCGGCGTATGACGGCGTCTTGTTCGCGGCGCCGGGCGAACTCGGCAAGACGGACGAGGCCGAGCTGTTCGAGCCGCATCGCAAGCGCATCGCGGCCATCCAGAAGAATCATCCCGGCCGACGGATGCGCGCCGTTGCGGTGCCGAACGCGCTGCAAGACGAGACGCTGCGTGCGAAGGTGCTCGCGCCAGGCGCTTCGGCGCCCGGAACGTTGACGGCGCCGCGTGCGTTCAACCTGATGTTCAAGACGCACGTGGGCGCGCTCGAAGACAATTCGAGCGTGACATATCTGCGGCCGGAGACGGCACAGGGAATTTTCGTGAACTTCAAGAACGTGTGTGACACGGCGCGCGTGCGCGTTCCCTTCGGAATCGGCCAGATTGGCAAGGCTTTCCGTAACGAGATCAATCCTCGCAACTTCACGTTCCGCAGCCGCGAGTTCGAGCAGATGGAGATCGAGTTCTTCTGCCGCGCGAGCGAGTCTGCCGACTGGTACCGGTACTGGCGGGAGCGGCGCTATAGCTGGTACATAGACCTTGGCATGCGGCGCGAGAATCTCCACCTGCGCGAGCACGAGAAGGAGGAGCTCGCACATTACGCGGCCGGCTGTGCAGACGTGGAATACGATTTTCCGTTCGGACGCAGCGAGCTCGAGGGCATCGCAAACCGCACGGACTTCGATCTGCGGCAGCACATGCAGATGAGCGGCAAGGATCTGCGGTATTTCGACGATCAGGAGCCGAACGAAGAAGCGCGACGTTACCTGCCGCACGTGATCGAGCCCTCGGCCGGCGCGGATCGCGGCACGCTCGCGTTCCTCTGCGATGCTTATCACGAGGACGAAGTGGGCGGTGAGGCACGCACGGTTCTGAAACTGCACCCTCGGCTCGCGCCGATCAAGGCCGCGGTGTTCCCGCTCGTCAAGAAGGACGGCATGCCGGAGAAAGCTCTCGCGATCTACCGCGCGTTGAAGCGCCGCTTCAACGTGTACTACGACGAGAAGGGCGCGATCGGCCGCAGGTATCGCCGGCAGGACGAAGCGGGTACTCCGTTCTGCGTCACGGTCGACGGCGACACCGCGACGGCGGGCACGGTCACGGTCCGTGAGCGCGATTCCTGCGAGCAGGTGCGCGTGGGTGTCGCCGAGCTCGAGAGCTATCTGGGCGAACGGCTCGGTGCGTGAGGGTGTGGACGCGGAGCGTGGGCGACTCGTCGTACTCGACCGGGATGGCGTGATCAACGAAGACTCCGACGCGTACATCAAGTCGGTTGCGGAGTGGCGCCCGATTCCCGGAAGTCTCGAGGCGATCGCCGCGTTGACGCGCGCGGGGTACTCGGTCGCGGTAGTCACGAACCAGTCCGGCGTCGGGCGGGGCCTGTTGAGCGAGGACACTCTGGCGGCGATTCACGAGCACATGCTGTCGAGGGTGCGCGCGGTCGGCGGTGAGGTGGCGGGGATCTTTTACTGCCCGCACACCCCCGAGGCGGGCTGCGATTGCCGCAAGCCCAAGCCCGGGCTGTTCAAGGCACTCGAGCGGAAGCTCGGGGTGAGCGTGCGGGGCGTTGCGTATGTGGGCGACAAGCCGAGCGATGTCGAGGCGGCGCGGGCGGCGGGAGCACGCCCCATTTTGGTGCGCACCGGGCGAGGGGCGCTGGCCGCCGAAGCGGGCATCCCAGCCGGCGTGCCGGTGTTCGATGATCTGCTGAATGCAGCGCACGCGATCATCGCGGAAGCGGTGGAGTGACGCCCGTGCGTCAGTGGGTCAGCTCGATCGCGTTCACGCTCTACCTGTTCGCGTCGGTCGCGATCTACGGTCTGCTGCTGTTGCCGACGGTGTTGCTCCCGCGGCGCGTCACGTACGCCGCGGCGGTCAAGTGGGTGGGCTCCGTGCTCTTCATGCTGCGCTGGCTCTGCCGGCTCGACTACGTGGTCGAGGGGCGCGAGCACCTGCCGGTCGAGGGCGCGGTGGTATTGATGAAGCACTCGTCGGCTTGGGAAACGCTGGCGCAGCTCCGGATCTTCCCGCGCCAGACGTGGGTACTGAAACGCGAGCTGACCTGGGTGCCGGTCTTCGGCTGGGTGCTGCTGGCGTTGCAGCCAATTGCGATCGATCGGAAGGGGGGCCGCGCCGCGGTCCAGCAGGTCCTGGAGCAAGGGAAGGCCAGATTGGCCGAGGGTCTGTGGGTCGTCATTTTCCCGGAGGGCACGCGCGTGCCGGCGGGCGAGACGCGGCGGTACGGCATGGGCGGCGCTTTGCTGGCGCAGGCCACCGGAAGGCCCGTGGTGCCCGTGGCCCACAATGCCGGCGATTTCTGGCCGCGGCGTAGCTGGCTGAAGCGCCCAGGTACGATTCGCGTGGTCATCGGTCCACCGATCCAGACGGCGGGTGTAGACCCGCGGGTCGTCAACGAACGAACCCAAGGCTGGATCGAGCAGACGGTGGCCGCGCTGCGGTCGCACTAGCGACGCAAGCGTCGGCCGTCAGACGTCCAGGTTCGCGACTGCGAGGGCGTTGCGCTCGATGAACTCCCTGCGCGGCTCGACCTGATCACCCATGAGGGTCGTGAAGATCTCGTCCGCGGCGACGGCATCTTCGATGCGCACCTGCATCAGACGTCGGGTTTCCGGGTTCACCGTAGTCTCCCAGAGCTGATCCGGGTTCATCTCGCCTAGACCTTTGTAACGCTGGATCGTCTGCCCCTGCTTCGCCTGAGCCATGAGCCAATCGATAGCTTCCGCGAAGGTGGCAACGTCGCGACGCTCCTTGCCGCGTTCGACGTAGGCACCCTGGCGCAGCAGATCCTTGAGCTCCGCACCGATCGAGACGAGCTCGCGATACTCCGCCGAGCGGAAAAACCCGGCGTGCAGGACCTTCGTGCTCACGGTGCCATGATGCTCGCGCAGCACGAGCAACGCCGGATCCATGCCCTCGCCGCCTGGCTGCGGATGCACTCGATAGCGTACCGAACGCTCGCCCTCGCCAGCCAATCGCTGCTCCAGCGCCTGACTCCAGGTGCGCCGAAAATCGGCCTCTTCGAGTTGCTCCGGTGCGATGGGCTCCATGTACATCAGGGCGCGCAGGACGTCGGCATCGTAGCGACGGCCCCAGCGTTGCACGATGGAATTGGCTTCCATGTAGCGCAGTGCGAGCTTCTCGAGGGTCGCGCCTTGGACCGGAGGGGCGTCGGGCGCGGCGTAGAGCGCGGCGTCCGCCGTAGCGCTCGTCAGCAGGAGCGAATTGAGCTCCGCATCGTCCTTGACGTAGTACTCCTGCTTTCCTCGCTTGAGCTTATAGAGCGGCGGCTGCGCGATGAAGACGTGCCCGCGCTCGATGAGCTCTGGCATCTGGCGATAGAAGAAGGTCAGCAGCAGCGTGCGGATGTGCGAGCCGTCGACGTCCGCGTCCGTCATGATGATGATTCGGTGGTAGCGGAGGTTGTCGACATTGAACTCGTCCCGCCCGACCCCGCAGCCGAGGGCCGTGATGAGCGTGCCCACCTCGGCGGACTGTAACATCTTGTCGAATCGAGCTTTTTCGACGTTCAGGATCTTGCCTTTGAGCGGCAGGACGGCCTGCGTGCGACGGTCACGACCCTGTTTGGCGGAGCCGCCGGCGGAGTCACCCTCGACGAGGAACAGCTCCGAGAGCGCGGGGTCCTTCTCCTGGCAGTCGGCCAGCTTGCCGGGCAGTCCGGCGACGTCGAGCGCACCTTTGCGGCGCGTCATTTCCCGCGCCTTGCGGGCCGCTTCGCGGGCGCGCGCGGCTTCGACGATCTTGCCTACGATCGCCTTGGCCTCGGCGGGGTGCTCGAGCAGGAACTCCTCGAAACGTGCGGCGACGACGGATTCCGTGACTGCCTTGACCTCCGAGGAGACGAGCTTGTCCTTGGTCTGCGACGAGAACTTCGGATCGGGCAACTTCACCGAGAGCACAGCCGTAAGGCCTTCACGCGCGTCATCGCCGGCCATGTCGATCTTCTCGCGCTTCGCGATGCCCTCGTTCTCGATGTAGGCATTCAGCGTGCGCGTCAGCGCGGCGCGGAATCCCGCGAGGTGCGTGCCGCCATCGCGCTGGGGGATGTTGTTCGTGTAGCAGAACATCCCCTCCTGGTAGCCGTCGTTCCACTGGAAGGCAACTTCGACCTGGATCGATGCGCGGACTTCCGAAAAGTAGACGATCGTCGGATGCACCGGTGTCTTGTTCCGGTTGAGGTGTTTGACGAACGCCTCGATGCCGCCGGCAAACTCGAAAATGTCGTGGCGATCCTCGCGCTCGTCGGTGAGCTTGATACGGACACCGGAGTTCAGGAAGGAGAGCTCGCGCAGCCGTTTTGCAAGCGTGTCGTAGTCGAAATGGATATGCGAAAAGATGGTGGGGCTCGGCCGGAAGCGGATCGTGGTCCCCGTCCGGTCCGTCTTGCCGACCACCGCCAGCGGGGCTTCGGGATCGCCGAGATGATAGGTCTGCTCGTAGAGTTGGCCGTTGCGGTGGATGGTCAGCACGAGCGTTTCGGAAAGGGCGTTCACGACGGATACGCCAACCCCGTGCAGACCGCCCGAGACCTTGTAGCTGTCGTCGTCGAACTTACCGCCCGCATGCAGCACCGTCATGATGACTTCCGCCGCTGAGCGCCCTTCTTCGGGATGGATGTCAACGGGTATCCCGCGCCCATCATCGACGACCGTGACGGATTCGTCGGCATGGATGGTTACGGAGATCTCCTTGCAGTGACCCGCGAGCGCCTCGTCGACGGAGTTGTCGACGACTTCGAACACCATGTGGTGAAGCCCGGTGCCGTCATCGGTGTCGCCGATGTACATGCCCGGACGTTTGCGGACGGCTTCGAGACCCTTTAAGACCTTGATATTCTTAGAAGTATATTCGTTCTGGCTCATCCGGTCGGGTCTCTGGAAATCCGAGCCGAATTATACCGCGCGAACCTCTCCTCGTTCCACGTGGAACACCGGGAATCCTGGGGCGGGTGGCAACTGCTCGACACTGAGGCCGGTTATCACCAGCTGAGCTGGAAGCTCACTTAGCAACTCCAACAGACGCCCAAGCGAATGTCGGTCAAGTTCCGCCGCAGGATCGTCGACCAACAGCACCCGTTTCGCCGCCCGCGTGTCCGTCGCCCCCGCCGCCAGCTGCGCCAATGTCATGGCCGCCGCGGCCAGCTTCTGCTGACCCCGTGATGCCTCGTCCTGCAAACGTCGGCCGGCGAGCTCGATCTCCAGGTCCGCTCTGTGCGGGCCGACCTCAGTAGTCCGGCTCAACAGGTCCTTTCGCTCGGCTGCTGCCAGCGCGCTCTCGAGGCTCTGGGCGGGCGGCCACCCCGGCCGATAGGCCACGGCGAGTGGCTGACCAAGCAAGCGCTGGCCGAATTCGAGGAGCAACGGCTTGAGGCGGTCAAGGTACGCGCGGCGGCTTTGATCGACGGCCGCGCCGGTCTCGATCAGGGCGTCGGTCCACGTGCGGAGCGCACTCCCGAGCGTCCCGGCCTTCAGGGCTGCATTGCGCTGCCCAAGGACTCGCCGATACCGCTTCCATACCTCCAGGTACTGAGGTTCCACGTGGAACACGCCCCAGTCCAAGAACCGCCGACGCTCACTGGGCCCGCCCTCGACGAGCTGATGGCTGCCTGGATCCAGCGCATACACGGGTAGGACTTCCGCCAAGGCCGCCATCCCAGCTGCCTCCTCGCCATCCACCCTTTTCGTGAGGTGCCCGCGCGCAAACGCCACGCCGATGCGGTGGGTGCGACCGCCGGCCGTGACTTCGCCGTATACCGAGAATCCCGGCTGCCCGTGCCGCACCAAGCGCCCGGTCTGGCGGGAACGGAATGACCGGCCACGCCCGAGCACGAAAATGGCTTCCAGGAGGCTCGTCTTCCCAGCACCATTCGGCCCGTAAATGTAGTTGCGGCCGGCATCCAGCTCGAGCGCGGCCTCCGCAACACATCGCAGCGCCGTGATCCGGACCCGGCTCAGAGCCAAGAAAAGGCTCCCTGCGTGCTCGTACCCCTACAGCCGCATCGGCATCACGACGAACTTCGTGTTGTCACCACCCGGCTGGCGGATCAGGCAGCTCGAGTTCGCGTCCGTCACCCCAAACTCCACCTGCTCCCCATCCACCGCCGCCAGAGCGTCGAGTAGGTAGTTCACATTGAAACCGATTTCCATCGTTTCACCGCTGTACTCCACCTCGAGCGTCTCCACGGCCTCCTCCTGCTCCGGGTTGTTCGCCTGTAATACGACGCTGTTCGGGCTCAACTCCAACCGGACTCCGCGATACTTCTCGTTCGAGAGAATGGCAGTCCTCTGGAGCGCCTGGCGGAACAGGTTCCGATCGGCCTTCAGTACGTTGCGCGGCTGGGCCGGTACCACTCGCCCGTACTCGGGAAAACGGCCATCGATCAGCTTCGAAGTGAGCCGAATTCCGTCCAAATGGACGCGAATATGGTTCGCTCCGAGCGCCAACTGGACTTCACCGTCCCCGTCCAGCAGCCGACTCAGCTCAAGGACCCCTTTCCGAGGCACGATCAACTGCTCGTCCCGCGTCGCCGCCCCGATGAGCTCGGCCTCCGACAGCGCCAGGCGGTGCCCATCGGTCGCTACCGCGCGCAGCAGCTTGCGTTCCGTCTCCAGCAGCAGTCCGTTCAGGTAGTACCGAACATCCTGCTGCGCCATCGAAAAGTGCGTTTTCTCGACCAATCGCCGCAAATCGGCACGATTTAGCCGCAAAGTCTGCTTCGCCCCGATCTCCTCGACCGTTGGAAAATCAGCGGCCCGCAGACTCGACAGGGTGAATCGGCTCCGACCGCCCTTCACGCTGACCCGATCGCCACTTTGGCTGATCTCGACGTTCGTCCCCTCCGGCAACGCCCGGAAGATGTCGTGCAGCTTCCGGCCAGGCACGGTGATGTCACCGTCTCCGTCCCCCTTCACTTCCGCCTCAGCCACCATCTCCACCTCGAGATCGGTCGCCGTCACGCTGAGTTTGTCCCCCTGCACGCTTAGCAGCACGTTGCTCAGAATCGGCATCGTCTGCCGTCGCTCCACCACGCCCACCACCGTCTGGAGGGACTTCAGGATCGCTTCCCGTGCTGCGCTGAATTTCATTTCTTCTATCTACCTATATGAATTCTTACTGTGGTTATTAATGGCCGCGCATTGCCTGCACAATGCATTTTTCCCAATTCTTTCAGGCTCTTCCACGTGCGTGCGTTGTGATGGCCGGTAGCCACATGCTGTGCCCAGGCTGTGCGCAATTCGGCCCTGCGAAACTCTCCACAGGCTCTGCACCTCACGCGGTCAGAGTTCTCAACAAGTTGTTGTAGTCCTCCGCGACACGCGTCTCGGACTCCCGCAGCGCCTTTACTCGCCGGCAAGCGTGGAGGACCGTCGTGTGGTCTCTTCCCCCGAACGCATCGCCAATTTCGGGCAAGCTGTGCGTCGTCAACTCCTTCGCCAACGCCATCGCCATTTGCCGTGGCCGAGCGATCGATCGGCTGCGGCGTTTGGACAATAAGTCGGCCACCCGGATTTTGAAATACTCCGCCACCGTCTTCTGGATATTCTCGACGGTCACGAGCTTGTCCTGGAGGGCCAGCACGTCGCGCAAGGCCTCCTTCGCGAACTCCAGCGTGATGCGTTGCCCCGTGAAGCGCGCATTCGCCAGCACGCGCCGCAGAGCTCCCTCGAGCTCCCTCACATTCGAACGGATCCGCTGCGCGATGAAGAAGGCCACTTCTTCCGGAAGCACGTCACCCTCCGCGGCGGCCTTGCTGATCAGGATCGCCACGCTGGTCTCGAGCTCCGGCTGCTCGATGGCCACGGTCAGACCCCACCCGAATCGTGATTTCAGGCGCTCCTCGAGCCCCGCAACCTCCTTCGGGTAACGATCGCACGTCAGCACGATCTGCCGCTGACCCTCCAGCAACGCATTGAATGTATGGAAAAATTCCTCTTGCGAGCGGTCCTTCTTGGCAAAGAACTGAATGTCGTCGATCAACAGTGCGTCCAGTGACCGATACGCCCGCTTGAACTCCGCGATCGTGTTGTGCCGCAGCCCGAACACCATGTCGCTGACGAAGCGCTCCGAGTGCACGTACGCCACCTTCGCGCCTGGATCCCGTGCCTGGATCAGGTTACCGATCGCGTGCATGAGGTGGGTTTTGCCGAGGCCGACGCCCCCGTAAATGAAGAGCGGGTTGTACGCGCTCCCCGGATTTTGTGCCACTTGAACTGCCGCGGCCCGCGCGAGCTGATTGCTCTTACCCTCGACGAAGCTCTCGAAGGTGAACGCCGGATTCAATCGACCCCCCAGGCCCGGACCCGCCGCGACCTGCGCGCGCGGCTCCGGTACCTCCCCCGCGGGCACGGCCAGCTCGCGCCGCGCCGCTGGCCGACTGCCTACTTCCACGAGAATCTCCGCCGCGGTGTCCCCATGCCGGCTCCACCACGTCCGAATCTGCTCCAGGCAATGACTCCGGACCCAGTCCACCACGAACCGATTCGGTGCCAGCAACTTCACGACGCCGCCATCCGCGACGAGCTGCAGCGGCCGGATCCACGTATTGAACTGCTGTTCGGACAGTTCGGCCTCGAGTGCGCGAGCGCACTGATTCCAGAGGGACGAGTGGACCGCCGAGTTCTCAGCCACGGGAATAGGCGACTTGGTATTGTTGCGCAGGGGCCAGGAAGAGGCCGCAGTCTAATACGGTACCGACACAGTTATCCACAGCTCAGCCAGCTCGCACCGCCGCGCGCAGTTGTTGACACCGGTACGCGCCGCCGCGTACAGTTCGCCGCTTCCTTCGTCGTACATCCTTTTGTTTTCCCAAGAACTTTTGCGTTCCCGGGGGATACCCGCATGAAACGAACTTTCCAGCCGAGCAATCTGCATCGCAAACGGACCCATGGCTTCCGTGCCCGCATGGCCACCGCCAACGGTCGCAAAGTACTCGCCAGCCGCCGCGCGAAAGGTCGCGCGCGTCTCACACCGTAACGCGGCACGGCTTGGCACCGCATTGCTGGGTCAGCAGGAAGGCTTCTCACCGCAGCAACGCCTGCACACGGCCGCAGAGTTTGGCCGGGTCTTCGCGGATCCCGCGCGCTCGACGGATCGTTTCTTCACGGTTCTCGGTAGGCACGCCGGCTCCGCAAACGCCCGCCTAGGCCTCACGATCTCGCGGCGGGCCGCGAAGCGCGCAGTGGATCGCAACCGTCTGAAGCGCCTCGCACGTGAAGCGTTTCGCTTGCAGCGCAGTCTGCCGCCTTGGGACTTCGTGGTGCTTGCGAAACCCGGTGCGCACGCGGCCCAGAAGAGCGTCCTGCGCAGCAGCCTGGACCAGCACTTCGCACGATTGCGCAACATCGCGGCGGCAACCTACCCATGAACAACGTGCGGCTGTTTCTCTGGCTCACGCTGCTGGCATTCGGCTGGCTCGTGTACACCGCCTGGGTGCAGGATCACCCGACGTTGGCACCACCCCAGGCTACGACGACCCCGGCCACGCCTTCGACCGCGGCAGCCCCGCCGTCGCTTCCGAGCCTCGAAACCGGTCAAACCGCGCAAGCGCCGCTCCCACCTCAGGCCCCGATGGAGCACGGCGAGCTCATCCACGTCCGGACCGACGTGCTCGACGTAGTAATCGACTCGCACGGCGGCGACCTGGTGCGTGCCGATCTGCGTGAGTATCCCGTCGACAAGAAGATCCCCGACAAGCTCGTCCGCCTCCTCGATGATTCGCCCGCCGATCTCTGGGTTTTCCAGACCGGCTTGCGCAGTGCGATCGGCGGTGCCGAGCCCAATCACCTCGGCACGTTCCGTACCGCAAACAACGAGTACGCCTTGGCCCCGGGTCAGAACGAGCTCGTTGTGAGCCTGGATTGGGTAGGAGAGGGGCCGGTCAGCGCACGCAAGGTCTACACGTTTCGCCGCGGTCAGTACGGCATCGACCTGACACTCTCCGTGCAGCCGAGCGCCGGCGGCAGCTGGCGGGGCGCGCCTTATGCGCAGATGGTGCGCCTGCACAATCCCCCGAAGCGCTCCTATACCTCCGTCGACTCGTATTCGTTCACCGGCCCCGTTCTCTTCAACGGCGACAAGTACGAGAAGCTCGATTTCAAGAAGATCACCGACGCGCCCGTCACGCAGACCGTCAAAGGCGGCTGGTTCGCCGCGATCCAGCATCACTTTCTCGCCGCCGCGGTGCCCCCACCGGCGGACGACTTCCGCTACGACGCCTCCACGCGCGGCCAGGAATTCCTGCTGAGTGCGATCGGCCCCGTCCTCGAGTCCACCGCCGCGACGCCGCTGAACTATACCTTCAAGCTGTTCGTCGGGCCGAAGCTGCAGAACCAGCTCCAGGCGATTGGTGAGAAGCTGGACCTGACCGTCGACTACGGTCGGCTTACATTGATCGCGCACCCGATGTTCCTCCTGCTGTCGTTCATCGAGCGGTGGGTCAACAATTGGGGCTGGGCCATCGTGATCGTCACGATGATGATCAAGCTCGTCTTCTACAAACTCACGGCCACGAGCGGCCGATCGATGGCGAAGATGCGCCGACTCGCGCCGCGCATCAAAGCCCTGCAGGAGACGTACAAGGACGACCGGCAGGCGCTCAGTCAGAAGATGATGGAGCTCTACAAGCGCGAGAAGGTGAATCCGGCCGCCGGTTGCCTCCCGATCGTGATTCAGATGCCATTCTTCTTCGCGTTCTACTGGGTACTGATCGAGAGCGTCGAGATGCGGCAGGCACCTTTCATGCTCTGGATCAACGACCTGTCGTCGCGCGATCCGTATTTCGTGCTGCCACTGCTGATGGGTATCGCGATGTTCCTGCAGTCCCGCTTGAGCCCGGCGCCGCCGGACCCGATGCAGGCGCGCGTCATGCAGATCATGCCCGTCGCGTTCAGCGTGATGTTTGCATTCTTCCCGGCCGGTCTCGTGCTGTATTGGTTCACCAACACGTTGCTCTCGATCCTGCAGCAATGGCGCATCAACCAGCTGGTCGCCCGCGAGAACGCGAACGCGCCGGCAGGCTAGGGCACCAGCGCCTGCGAGCCCGCGGCTCACACGGGGCGCACCGTTGAACCCAGCGCGTGAGGACACCATCGCAGCCACCGGAACGGCCCCCGGCATCGGCGCCGTAGCGATCGTGCGAGTGTCCGGCCCGCGCGCGCTCGACATCGGCCGCCGCCTCTCGGGCATCGAGCCCCGTCCGCGCTACGCGGAGCTGTGCACTTTCCGCGCCGTCTCCGGTGAGGCGATCGACGAGGGCCTGCTCCTGTTCTTCCCTGGCCCGCGCTCCTTCACCGGTGAAGACGTGGTCGAGCTGCAGTGCCACGGCGGGCGCGTCGTCAGCGACACGTTGCTGGCGCAGGCCTTCGCTCTCGGTGCGCGTCCGGCAGAGCCCGGTGAGTTCACGCTGCGCGCGTACCTCAATGACAAGCTCGATCTTCTCCAGGCCGAGGCCGTGGCCGACCTCATCGCCAGCGGCTCGCTGCAAGCCGCGCGCGCGGCGCTCCGCTCGCTGGACGGCGAGTTCTCGGCTGCCGTCGCCGACGTGCAGGCGGCCCTCACGAGCCTGCGCGTGCGCATCGAGGCCTGGCTCGACTTTCCGGACGAGGAGCTACCCTTCGATGCGGCGCCGCAGTGCATCACCGAGATCGATCGACTGCTCTCGATGCTCGACGCACTGACCGGTCGCGCGCGGTCGGGCAGGGCACTGCGTGACGGTCTGAGCATTGCGATCGCCGGTCCCCCGAACGCAGGCAAGTCGAGCCTGCTGAATCGTCTGGCCGGCTACGACGCCGCCATCGTGACCGACATTCCCGGCACGACGCGCGATCCGCTGCGGGAACAGCTCACGCTCGACGGCCTGCCCGTCACCGTCGTGGATACCGCGGGACTGCGCGACACCGCGGATCCGATCGAACGCGAGGGCGTGCGCCGTGCGCGCACCGAAGTCGCGCGCGCAGATCGCGTGCTATGGCTTGCCGACGCCCGCGCCGCTGCCGCGACGAGCTTGCACGAGGCGCGCGCCGCGCTGGGCGACGACGTACCGTTTACGGTGGTCATGAACAAGGTGGATCTGACCGCGGCGCCGCCGCGCACGTTCGTGCTCGCCGGAGTTCCGTTCGTGAGCCTGTCCGCGCTGACGGGCGTCGGCGTCGACGGACTGGTCGCTCACCTGAAGCAGATTGCGGGCCTCGGGGCGGAGGTCGCGGGCGCGCTCAGCGCGCGCCGCCGCCATCTCGACGCGCTCGCGCGCGTGCGCGCCGATCTGGTTACCGCGCGCGCCGAGCTCCAAGGCGCGCTCGAGCTCACCGCCGAGCATCTGCGGCGGGCGCAGACGGCGCTCGGAGAGCTGACCGGCGAGCTCACGAGCGACGATCTGCTCGGCGAGATCTTCGCCACCTTCTGCATCGGCAAGTGACCGGCCGGCAACGCGGCTCGACCTCGCAGCGATGCGCAGGCGGGCCGTGGCTCCAAGGAGCGTCAGTCGTACAGGCCGACCACCTTCGCGCGGACCGGGCGGCTCGGCGGCGTGTGGGCCACCTCGACGCGGTCGCGGCCGAACTGCTTCGCGACGTGCAGCGCGCGCTCCGTGCGCGCGACGAGCTCGTCGATGGCTTCGCCAATTCGGAACTGCGCCACGCCAATCGACACCGTGGCGCTGATCCGGTCGCTGACCGGCTTCTCGGCCACCGCGAAGCGCAGCGCCTCCGCCAGCATCTCCGCCTGACTCGACGCGCAGGGCCGGGCCAGCACGATGAGCGCGCCGCCGTCGAAACGCGCAAGCGTGTATTCGGAGCGATGCCACGCCGGCTGGCAGATCACGTCGCGCGCGCGATCCGCGAGGCCGCTCAGCACGTCGTCGCCGGCGGCAAGCCCGTGACAGTCATTGATGTTCTGCAGGTGATCGACGTCGAGCAGCAGCAGGCAGAACGGGTTCCCGCTGCGCTGGGCATGCTCGGCCTGCATGCGCAGCGCTTCCGTGAACGCGGGGCGGGTCAGTGTGAGGGTCAGCGCGTCGTACGACGGTGCGGACGGCATGTCGGCAAACTGGGTTTGGGACATCGGTCGATGAATCTCGAACTCTTGGAGTGGTCGAGCCGGCAGATTGCACCGACATGGCGCGCGTTGACGTGAACGCGCTCGCAGAAGCTGCGCTGCTGCGTTTACATAACTTGCGCGGTCGCGCTAACCGAGAATTGCCTCGCGTTCGTAGAGCCGGATGGCCAGCCAGCCGAGGACCACGCCCAGCGCGAGACTGCTGGCGGCCGAGATCGCAACGAACGTCCAGTCGAGCGGCTGTGCCTTGATGAGCGAGGTGATCAGCAGGTGCTGGCTCAGACTCGGAATCCACATCAACTTCAGCTCCGGCTCCACGTTCAGCAGCGCCGCGAACATGAGCGGCAGCGTCGGGATCAGCAGGATGAATGTCAGGTACGTCTGGGCCTCGCGGTAGGTCTTCGTGAACGAGGCGACGGTCGTCATCAGTGCCGCGCCGAGCGGCGCGAACGGGCAGAGCACGACGAAGGCGGCCAGTGCTGTCGCGGCGTCGAAGCTCGAGCTCATGCCGAGCCGCTCCAGCGGCACGTGGGTCAGCGCCACGGTGAACGCCGCGAGCGTCAACGCCAGCGACACGAGCATGTAGCAGACCGTGGCCGTCATCTTGCCGAGCAGCAGGCTGGCGCGGGTCACGGGCAGCGTCAGCAGTGGCTCGAGCGACTTGCGCTCACGCTCGCCGGCCGTCGTATCGATCGCGAGGTGCAGGCCCCCGGTCAACGTGGCGAAGAGCAGGAAGTAGGTCAGCACGCCCAGCATCAGCACGGACCTTCCCGCGGGTGTCGAGACGTCGAGCTCGTCCACGAGCAACGGTCGCAGCAGGCTCGGGCTCACGCCGTTCGCCACGAGCCGCAGAGTGCCGACCTGCTGCCCATAGGACTCGACAGTGCCCTGCACGCGCTGGATCTTGCTCTGCGCCCGCGACTTCGAACGATCGAACACCACGGTGACGCGTGCCGCGCGGTCAGTCCCGAAGTCCTCGTCGTAGCGCTCGTCGATGACGACCGCCACGTCGTAGTCGCCCCGGGCGACGGCCGCGGCCACGTCGTCGACGTTCCGGAGCTTCGGGGTCGCGGTCGCGTGCAATCCACGCGCGCTCAGGAAGGCCATGAGGTTCGGCGCGCGCTCGGCGCCGACGATCGGCAGATCGAGCGGCTCGTCTAGCGCGGAGAGATTGCGCGATACAGCCACGTTGATGATCGCGACGAACAGCACCGGGCCGAGCAGGGGACCGAGCAGCAGCGAGAACAGCGTGCGCCGATCACGCAGCGTCTCGACGATCTCCTTGCGGCAGACGGTCAGGAGCGTCCGCATCATTCGCTTGCGTGCTCCGCGCCGCTGACGGCGGTGACGAAGATCTCCTCGAGGCTGCGGCCCGGAAAACGCTGTGACAGCTCCGCCGGCGTGCCGGCGAGCGTCACGCGGCCCCCCGCGATGATCACCAGATCGTCCACGAGCGCCTCGACCTCCTGCATCACGTGGCTCGAGAGCAGCACGCAGCGCCCTTGTGCGCGCAGCTCCCGCAGCCAGTCGCGCAGGTGCCGCGTGGCCATGACGTCGAGCCCGCTCGTGGGCTCGTCGAGCAGCAGGTGCTGCGGATCGTGCACGAGCGCGCGTGCGAGTGCGACCTTGGTCCGCTCGCCCTGCGAGAAGCCCTTGGCCTTGCGGCCAGCGATCGCACCGAGATCGAGCCGCGCGATCAACGCGTCGGCGCGCTTTGCGAGCAGCGCCTCGTCGAGGCCGTGCAGCCGCCCGTAGTACTCGATGTTCTCGCGCGCCGTGAGCTGCGGATACAGCCCGGAGCCGTGCGGCAGCACCCCGAGCAGGCGCCGCGCGGCCAGTGGCGAAGTGGCGAGGTCGGTGCCACCGATGCGCGCGCGTCCGCTGCTCGGGGAGAGCACCGTGGACAGGATCCGCAGCGTCGTCGATTTGCCGGCGCCGTTCGGACCGAGCAGGCCCGTGATGCGCCCATCGTGGGCGGCGAAACTCACGCCGTCGAGCGCCTGCACCGCGCCAAAGCGCTTGGATAGGTTCTCGACGTCGATCACGGCGCGGGTCCCAGCAGGCTCAAGAAGAACGGCGGCGCCGGCTCCGCGTCGAGGCAACTCGCGTCGAGGTCTTTCGGCGATGCCTGCTCGAGGAACGTGCGCAGCAGCCGGGGCACGCAGCCGATGCCCACGAGCCCGTGACCCTGATTCCGCCCGATCAGGTGCTTGCTGTTCGTGAGCCCGTCCACGATCACGCGCTCCGCGTAGGTCGGCGGCGTGATCGGATCGCTGTCGCCGGACAGCAGCAGCACGGGCTTCTCGCTGATGACCGGCTGCTTGAAGTCGTCGTCGCGTACGCCGACCGGCCAGCGGCCGCAGATCAGGCGCAGCGCGTCGACGATCGCGGTGCCGAGGTACGTGCCCGCCAGGTCCTTCGTCGCGTCCGCGTCGATGAACGGCACGTCCTCGGTGCAGGTCACGGAGTTGCTCATCGGGAAGCTCAGGGCTTCCGGCAGGTCGCGCAGCGTGGTCTTCGCGTGACTCGCGAGCGGGGCATAGTTGCCGCCGTACGCCTCGGTCAGCAGCACCGGCAGCAGCGACACCGTGGCCGAGCTGTAGCTCATGAACCGCACGAGCGCCCGCAGCTCGAGCGCGGACAGCGGCGGCTTCGCGGTGCCGGTGTCGTGGGCCGCGGCGTCGAGGCGCGCGAGCAGCTCGCGGAAGTGCGCGGGCAAGTCGGGGAACTTCGCCGCGCAGCCCGCATCCGCCGCGCAGCGGCCGAAGATCTGCGTCAGCGCCCGCTGCGCCTCCGGCGCCACGTCGGGACCGAGCGCAAGATCCGGCGGCACCACGCCGTCGAGCACGACCGCACGCGTGCGCTCCGGGAACCGGCGCAGGTAGTGCTGCGCGACGCGCGTGCCGTACGACACGCCGTACACGTTCCAGCGCTCGATACCGAGCCCCGCGCGCACGCGGTCGAGATCCCGCACGGCCACGGACGTGGTGTAGTAGCGCGCGTCGTGTTTGAGCTCCGCCTTGCAGGCGTCGATGACGCGGCCCAGCGCCTCGGGGCTTGCCGTGTCGAGCGCCAGATCGTCCGGCGTCTTGCACGTGAAGCCCGCGGCCGAGCGGCCCGTGCCGCGCTGGTCCACCAGCACGATGTCGCGGTCGCGCCGCGCGCCCTCGAACGCGCCGCGCAGCTGCAGGTAGAAATCGACGGTGCTCTGGCCCGGTCCGCCCGCGATCAGCAGCAGCGGGTCGGGCCGCGGCGTAGCCGACAGGGCGCCCACGCGGGCCACGAACAGGTCGATCGTGGGGCCGCCGGGCTCGGCCGGGTTCTCGGGCACGGCCAGCGTGCCGCAGCGCGCGAACACGGCCGGCACGCCCCGCGCATCGAGACGGCAGCGCGTGAGCGGCAGCGACTGGGCGTCCGTCGCTAACGGCGTCGCCCCGAGCGCCAGCAGCGCCAGGAGCCCGATGCACGTCCGCCGGCGGTATCCCATAGCGGCGCATGTTCGCCGAAATCGCGTGGCCGTGGCCAGCGCAGGGCGGTGGTCACCGCGGCGGTCCTCGCCCTAGAATCGCTGGTTTATGCACTACCCCACGGAATACGGTTGCATCGTGGTCGGCGGCGGGCACGCCGGCACCGAGGCCGCGCTCGCGGCCGCGCGCATGGGCGTGCGCACGCTGCTGCTCACGCAGAACCTGGAAACACTGGGGCAGATGAGCTGCAACCCGGCCATCGGCGGCATCGGCAAGGGCCACCTGACGAAGGAGATCGATGCCCTCGGCGGCGGCATGGCGCGCGCGATCGACCGCGCCGGCATCCACTTCCGCACGCTGAACGGCAGCAAGGGGCCGGCCGTGCGCGCCACGCGCGCGCAGGCCGATCGCGCGTTGTACAAACGCGCGATCCGCGAGCTCCTCGACGCCGAGCCCAATCTCACGCTGCTGCAGCAAAACGCCGACGGCCTGCTGCTCGACGGCACGCGCGTGCAGGGTGTCCTCACGCAGACCGGCATGCGCATCAGGGCCGAGGCCGTGGTGCTCACGGTGGGCACGTTCCTCGACGGCAAGATCCACGTGGGACAGGTCAACTATTCCGGTGGCCGGGCGGGCGACCCCGCGTCGATCGGGCTTGCACGCGGGCTCCGCGAGCTCGGCCTGGCGGTGGGGCGCCTGAAAACCGGCACGCCGCCGCGCATCGACGGCCGCACGATCGACTACACGAACCTGGCGGAGCAGCCTGGCGACACGCCGACGCCGGTCTTCTCGTTCCTCGGCCGCCGCGCCGAGCATCCGCGGCAGGTGTCGTGCTTCATCACGCACACGACGGAGCGCACGCACGAAATCATCCGCAAGGGCCTCGACCGCTCGCCGCTCTACACCGGCGTCATCGAGGGCGTAGGCCCGCGCTACTGCCCGTCGATCGAGGACAAGGTGGTGCGCTTCGCGGACCGCAACCGCCACCAGATCTTCATCGAGCCCGAGGGGCTCAACACCTTCGAGATCTACCCGAACGGCATCTCGACGTCGCTGCCGTTCGACGTGCAGCTCGACCTCGTGCGCTCGATCCCGGGCTTCGAGCGCGCGCACCTCACGCGGCCGGGCTATGCCATCGAGTACGACTTCTTCGATCCGCGCGACCTCAAGTACTCGCTCGAGACCAAGGCCATCGACGGCCTCTACTTCGCGGGCCAGATCAACGGGACCACGGGCTACGAGGAAGCGGCCGCGCAGGGCATCGTGGCCGGCATCAACGCCGGCCGGCGCGTGCTTCAGCGCGAGCCCTGGTATCCGCGCCGCGACGAGGCCTACATCGGCGTGCTGATCGACGACCTCATCACGCGCGGCACGACCGAGCCGTACCGCATGTTCACGAGCCGCGCGGAGTTCCGGCTCTCGCTGCGCGAGGACAACGCGGACCTGCGGCTCACGCCGACGGGGCGCGAGCTCGGGCTCGTCGACGACACGCGCTGGCGCGCGTTCGAAGCGCGTCGCGAGTGGCTTGCGACGGAAGCCGCGCGCCTGAGCGCCACGATCGTGAAGCCCGCCGACGTGCCCGAAGACGGCGCGTTCGAGCCGCTGGCGCGCGAGGCGTCGGCGTACGCGCTGCTGCGCCGCCCCGGTGTCGGCTATGAGCACGTGGCCGCATTGCCACGGGTCGGCCGCTCCAGTGCGCTCGAGGGTCTGGATGCCGAGGCCATCGAGCAGTGGACCGGCAGCCTTGCCATCGACGCGCACTACGCGGGCTACGTGGAGCGGCAGGGCACGGAGATCGAGCGGCAACGCCGGCAGGCCGAGACGCGCCTGCCCGCGGACTTGGACTACCGCGCCGTGAACGGCCTCTCGAACGAGCTGCGCGAGAAGCTCGGCCGCGTCCGGCCGGAAGATATCGGCCAGGCTGCGCGCATCTCCGGCATGACGCCGGCCGCGATCTCGCTGTTGCTGGTGCACGTGAAGAAACGCCACCGCCGGACGGCCTGAGCGGCGCATCCCAGGCGGCGCACCACAGCATGGACGGAGTGGCGTTGGGGATGAAAGGTCTCGTTCCAGTGTGGCTGGTGGTGAGTCTCGTGCTCGCCGGCTGTGGCGGCCGGGAAGAGCCGCCACCGGAGGCGCCCGAGGCGCAGATCGGTGGACCGAGCGGCACCGAGCTGGCCGAGACTCAGATTCTGCACCTCGGCAACGGCGCGGAGATCCAGTCCCTCGACCCGCATCGCGGCGAGGAAGTGCAGGGCGCGAACGTCACGCGCGATCTCTACGAAGGCCTCGTCAGCGAAGCGCCGAACGGCGACCTCGTGCCGGGCGCGGCCGAAAGCTGGACCGTCAGCGCCGACGGCCGCGTCTACACGTTCAAGCTGCGCAGCAATGGTCGCTGGTCTAATGGCGATCCCGTCACGGCCGAGGATTTCGTGTTCGGCATGCGGCGTGCGGTCGATCCGACCACGCACTCGATCTATACGTTCATCCTGACGCCGATCCTGAATGCGGACGCTGTCGCGTCCGGCAAGCTGCCGCCGAGCGAGCTCGGCGTCCGGGCGCTGGACCCGCTGACGTTCGAGATCACGCTGGCGAACCCGACGCCGTATTTCCTGGGTCTGCTGACACACGCGATGACATTTCCCGTGCACCGCGCGAGCCTCGAGCAGTACGGGGAGCAGTTCACGCGGCCGGGCAACCTCGTGACGAACGGTCCGTTCGAGCTCGCCGACTGGGTCGTGCAGTCGCACATCAGGCTCGTGCGCAACCACTACTACTGGGACGACGCCAACGTGCGCCTCGAGGAGGTCTGGTTCTATCCGACAGAGGACCAGACGGCGGAGCTGCAGCGCTACCGCGCGGGCGAGCTGGACTGGACGGAGATCGTCCCCGCATCGCAGCTGAAATGGGTGCGGCAGAATCTGCCGAACGAGCTCGTGATCGCCCCGTATCTCGCGAGCTACTTCTACGGCTTCAACAACACGAAGCCGCCGTTCAAGGGCAACGCGAATCTGCGCCGTGCGCTGAGTCTCGCCATCAACCGCCAGATCATCGCGGACCAAGTGCTCGGCGCGGGGCAGATCCCCGCTTTCGGCTGGGTGCCGCCCGTGGCGAACTACACGAGCCAGCAGATGCCGGAAGCGAGCTGGACACAGGAGGAGCGCGAAGCCGAGGCCAAACGTCTGTACGCCGCGGCGGGCTACTCGGCCGAGAATCCGCTCCGCACCGAGATCCTCTACAACACCCAGGAGAACCACCGGCGCATCGCGCTCGCGATCGCCGCCATGTGGAAGCAGGTGCTCGGGGTTCAGACCAAGATCACGAACCAGGAGTGGAAGGTCTTCATCGACACGCGCAACCGGCAGCAGGAGACGCAGGTCTACCGACACGCCTGGGTCGGCGACTACAACGATGCGTTCACGTTCGCGGAGCTCTGGCGTTCGACGTCCGGTCAGAACGACATCGGTTACAGGAACCCGGAGTACGATCGGCTCGTGACCGCGGCGCAGTCGGAGCTCGATCTCGTCAAGCGAGCCGGGATGCTGGAGGAGGCCGAGCGCGTGCTGCTGGCCGACATGCCGCTGATTCCGCTCTACTACTATGTGACGTCGCGGCTCATCAAGCCGTGGGTGAAGGGTTACGCGCCGAACATCATGGACCATCATCACCACAAGTATTTCTACCTGCTCAAGCACTAGGTTGCCGCCGTGCTTCGATACTCATTGCGGCGGGTGCTCGGTGCGATCCCGACGCTGCTGATCCTGGTCGCCGTCGCGTTCTTCATGATCCGCAT
>DASZSB010000028.1:0-15178 GCA_035548835.1 Gammaproteobacteria bacterium
CGACGAGATCAATCTGATCCTGCCCGGCCGCAACTACGGGTGGCCGAAGTGGAGCTTCGGGCGCAACTACGACGGTGCGCGCATCTCGCCCACGCCGCTCGGCGAGGGCATCGAGCAGCCGCTCGTGCTGTGGTTGCCGTCGATCGCACCGACCGGGCTCGCCGTCTACACCGGCGACAAGTTCCCGGCGTGGCGCGGCAACCTTTTCATCGGCAGCGCGCGGATCGGCGAGATTCCGCGCACGGGCGGTCTCGAGCGCGTCGTGTTCAACGACAAGCTCGAGGAGTTGCGGCGCGAGCGCCTGCTCGGCGAGCTGCATCAGCGCATCCGCGACGTGCGCCAGGGCCCGGACGGCCTGCTGTACGTCGTCACCGACGAGGACGACGGCGCGTTGTTGCGCATCGAGCCCGCGGGCCTGTAGCGTCGGGCGCGCGCCGTGACGGGCCCTGTACGCAGGGCCCGTCGCGTTTTGGCACTGCGCCGGGCCCGGTCTTAGTACGCCTTGTCAACGTTTATCCGGATGTTTAGCCTAGCGAGAGGGCGCGTAGAATCGAGGGAGTCCTGAGCTTGTCCGGATATGTTGGCGACTACCGCCGGGCTCCTGGCGATGGCTGAGCAGGCTGCTACCACGTTCACGGCCGCGGACGAGGGGCCGCTGCTCGAGGCCATCGATCGCTGGGTCGAGCGCGACCTGAAGCCGATCGTGAAGGAGTACGACCACGCGGATCGTTACCCCGAGCACGTCGTCGAGCAGCTGCAGGAACTCGGCCTGTTCGGTGCGACGATCGGTCAGGAATACGGCGGCCTCGGTCTGCCTGCGACGACCTACGCCAAGCTCGTCATGCGGATCTCCGCCGTATGGATGGCGGTCACCGGCGTCTTCAACTCGCACCTGATGCTGGCACTCGCCGTCGAGAAGTTCGGCACGCCGGAGCAGAAGCGACAGTGGCTGCCGAAGCTCGCCTCCGGCGAGATCCGCGGCGGCCTCGCGCTGACCGAGCCCGACGCCGGCACGGATCTGCAGGGCATCCGCATGACGGCGCGCCGCGACGGCGACCACTACGTGATCAACGGCACGAAAACGTGGATCACGAATGGCGCCGAGGGCTCGTGCGTGGCGCTGCTGGTGAAGACGAATCCCGGCGCCGAGCCGCGCCACAGGGGCATGAGTCTGTTCATCGCGCCGAAGATGGCGGGCTTCACGGTCGGACGCAGGCTCGACAAGCTCGGCTACAAGGCCATCGACTCGGCCGAGCTCGTGTTCGAGAACTATCGCGTGCCCGCGGATCATCTGATCGGCGGCGTCGAGGGGCTGGGCTTCTATCAGGTGACGGGCGGGCTCGAGCTCGGCCGCATCAACGTTGCGGCGCGCGGCGTCGGCATCGCCGAGGGCGCACTGAAGCTCGCGACGGACTACGCCCAGACGCGCAGGACGTTCGGCAAACCGATCTGCGAGCACCAGGCCATTCAGCTGAAGCTCGGCGAGATGGCCACGCGCGCGCGCGCGGCACGTCTGTTGACGCTCGACGCCGCGGCCGCGTTCGACCGCGGCGAGCGTTGCGACCTCGAGGCGGGCATGGCGAAGTACTTCGCGTCCGAAGCCGCGCTCGAGAACAGCATCGAGTCGATGCGGATACACGGCGCCTACGGCTACTCGAAGGAGTACGACATCGAGCGGCTGTACCGCGACGCGCCGCTGACCGTGATCGGCGAGGGTACGAACGAGATCCAGCGAGTGATCATCGCGAAGCAATGGCTCAAGCGGAATCCGGTCGCATGAAGCCGTTGCAGGGCTTGCGGATCCTGAGCCTCGAGGTGTGGGGCGCCGGTCCGTATGGCTCGCAGCTGCTGGCCGCGCTCGGCGCCGAGGTCGTGAAGATCGAGAACCCCGCGACGGGCGGTGATCCTGCGCGCAACGTCGGCCCGCACATGCTCGGCGAGGGCGATAGCCAGTACTTCCAGGCCTGGAACACGAGCAAGAAGAGCGTCGCGCTCGATCTGAAATCCGCGGCGGGCCGGGAGCAGTTCGCCGAGCTCGTGCGCTCCTCGGCCGCCGTGATCAACAACCTGCGCGGCGACCAGCCGGCCAAGCTCGGGCTTACGTACGCCGCGCTCGGCACGATCAATCCGGCCGTCGTTTGCGCGCACATCTCGGCCTACGGCCGCGACAACGAGCGTGCCGCGTGGCCGGGCTACGACTTCCTGATGCAGGCGGAGGCCGGGCTCATGAGCCTGACCGGCGAGCCCGGTGGTCCGCCGGCGCGGTTCGGCCCGTCGATCATCGATTTCATGACGGGCACGACCGCGATGGTCGGCCTGCTCGCGTGCCTCGTGAACGCGCAGCGGACCGGCAAGGGTTGCGACGTCGACGTGTCTCTGTTCGACGTCGCGCTGCATCAGCTGAACTACTCGGCCACCTGGTACTTGAACGGCGGCCAGGCGCCGACGCGGCTCGAGCGCAGCAGCCACTTCTCCGTGGCGCCCGTGCAGACGTTTCCGACCGCCGATGGCTGGATCTTCGTCATGTGCATGAGCGACAAGTTCTGGCTCGAGCTCACGAGTGCGCTCGACCTCGCTGCGCTTGCCGACGACCCGCGTTTCGCGAGCGGCAACTCGCGGCATCAGCACCGGCGCGAGCTGACGGCCGCACTCGATCCGGCCTTCCGCCGGCGTACGACAGTGGAGTGGCTCGAGCGGCTCGCCGGTGTGCTGCCCGTGGCTCCCGTGTACGACGTCGCACAGGCGCTCGACAGTCCGTTCGTCGCCCGCTCTGGCATGATCCAGAACGTGCCGCATCCGGCGAAGCAGGACCTGCGCGTGGTGGCGAATGCGATCAAGGTCAACGGCGAGCGCGCACGGCTGACGGCGGCGCCCGCGCTCGGCGCCCACAACGACGAGCTGCTCGGCGCAGCGGCCGACCCGCACGCGCGGCACCGATGAAGCTCGCCGGTCTGCGCGTCATCGATCTCTCGGTGTTCCTGCCGGGGCCGTACCTCACGCTCGCACTCGCCGATCACGGCGCCGAGGTCATCAAGATCGAGCCGCCGGACGGCGATCCGGGGCGGCGCATCGGGATCGCGGATGGGCCGAGCACGGTGTTCTTCCGCAATCTGAATCGCGGCAAGAAGAGCGTCGTCCTGAATCTGAAGGAACCGCGCGATCGCGAACGACTGCTGGCGCTCTCGGCCACGGCCGACGTGTTCGTCGAATCGTTCCGGCCGGGTGTGGTGGACCGGCTTGGCGTCGGCTACGAGCAGGTCGCGGCGCGTAACCCCGGCATCGTGTACTGCTCCGTCAATGCGTTCGGCAACCGCGGCCCATACCGCGATCACCCGGCCCACGATCTCGCGATCGAGGCGCTCACGGGCGTGCTCAGCATGACGCTCGGCGACGACGGCCGTCCGGCGCTGCCGGGCGTGCCGATGGCCGACATCACGGCCGCGCTGCAGGGCCTGTCGGGCGTGCTGATGGCGCTGTTGAAGCGGCAGGCCACGGGTCGCGGCGACTACGTCGAGATTGCGATGTTCGACGCGCTGTTCGCGGCGACGCCGAACATCATGGGCCCGGTGTTCGCGGAGGGCCGCCATCCCGACCCGAAGGCGCAGCGCACCACCGGCGGCGCGGCGTTCTACCGGCTCTACGACACGCAGGACGGCAAACAGCTCGTGCTCGCCGGGCAGGAGCCGAAGTTCATCGAGCGCGTGCTCGCGGCGCTCGGCCGCGCCGATCTGGTGCCGCTGTGTACGCGCGGGCCGGGCCCGCACCAGGCGCCGGTCGTCGAAGTGCTGGCGAAGTTCTTCGCCGGCCGCTCGCGACAGGAATCGCTCGAGTGGCTCGAGAGGCTCGACGTGTGTTACGCGCCCGTGAACACGCTGCTCGAGGCTACGCAGGATCCGAACGTCGCCGCGCGCGATCTGTTGGTGCGCGACGAGCTCGGGCGCCAGCATCTTGCGCCCGCGATCCGTTTCGCGGCGGAGCCCGCGCGGCCCGATCTGCGCGAGCCTACGCTCGGGGAGCACACCGACGAAGTGCTCGCTGACCTCGGGCGCGAGGCGGGGGAGCGGTAAGAACGATGGCGAAGGAGCCGGAATGACGCATGGATCACGCGAGGTCGGGCCGCGCCGGTGGCGCGAGAGCTTCGGGCGTTACTTCGAGGAATTCGAGGTGGGCGACGTGTACGAGCACCGGCCGGGTCGCACGATCACGGAGACCGACAACACGTGGTTCACGTTGCTGACGATGAACAATCACCCGCTGCACTTCGACGCGGAGTACGCGGCGCAGTCGGAGTTCGGGCGTCCTCTGGTCAACAGCTGTCTCACGCTGTCGATCGTGGTCGGCATGAGCGTCTCGGACGTCAGCTACAAGGCCATCGGCAATCTCGGCTGGAACGACATCAAGCTGCCGGCTCCGGTGTTCGCCGGCGACACGTTGTACGCGGAATCGGAAGTCATCGCGAAGCGGGAGTCGCAGTCGCGGCCGACGCAAGGCATCGTCACCGTTCGCACGAAAGGCGTGAACCAGGAAGGCACGGTGGTCATTTCGTACGAGCGCACGGTGCTGGTGCCGAAACGCGGCCACGGTGTCGAGGATCGCGACTCGTAGAGGCCGGGCTCCGGCGGCCACGCTCATAGCAGCCGCGCTGCCACGCTGTTCGGGGGTGCGGGCGCTATAGTGGCCCGCGGGCGATGTTCATTCGCCCGGGGAGGCAGAGTCGTGTTGCGCAGCACTGAAAGAATTCTCACGAGTCACGTCGGCAGCCTGATCCGGCCAGCCGACGTCATGCGGCTCATGATCGCGCGTGACAAAGGGGCGGCTCACGACGAAGCCGCTGCCGCCGCGCTGCTCGACCGCGCCGTGGCCGGCGTCGTGCGCGAGCAGGCCGCCGCCGGCATCGACATCGTGAACGACGGCGAGTTCGGCAAGAGCTCGTTCCTGGGTTACGTGCGCACCCGGCTCGGCGGTCTCGAAATGCGCAAGACCGGCACGTTCTTCGGGCTGAACACCCGCCTCAAAGGCTACAAAATGTACGCCGCCGTCGCGCGCGAGCGGGAGGAGTTCGCCGATTTCTACAAGGCCTGGGGCGCCGTCGAGACCACGGTGTGGCTGCCGCCGGAGATCAGGCCCGAGGCGCCGGTCGGTCCGCCGACCGAGCTGCCGGTGTGCACCGGGCCGATCACGTACATCGGCATGGACGAGCTTTCCGCCGAGCTTGCGCGCCTGAAGGCGGCCCTCGGGCGAGTGAGCGTGGCCGGCGCGTTCGTGCCAGTGGCCTCGGCGCCGCTGTGCGCGTTCGGCGCGCGCGTCAACGAGCATTACGAGAGGGACGAGGATTACCTGTTCGCGCTGGCCGACGCGATGAACCAGGAATACAAGGCCATCGTCGCGGCCGGCTTCGACATCCAGATCGATTCGCCGGAGCTCACGCATCTCTATGATCCCGACAACGTCGATGACTACCTGCGCTGGCTCGCGCTGCAGGTCGAAGCCATCAATCACTCGCTGCGCGGCATTCCGGAGGAACGCGCGCGGCTGCACGTCTGCTGGGGCAGCTGGAACGCGCCGCACACCACCGACGTGCCGCTGAAGACGATTCTGGACACGATCCTGAAGGTGCGCACGCAAGGCTACTCGCTCGAGGGCGCCAACGACCGGCACATGCACGAGGTGCTGCTCTGGGACGACGTGAAGCTGCCGGAGGGCAAGGTGCTGCTGCCGGGCGTCGTGGGCCACGTCAGCAACGTGATCGAGCATCCCGAGCTCGTCGCGTGGCGCATCGGGCTGTACGCCGAGCGCGTAGGCCGGGAGAACGTGATCGCGTGCACCGATTGCGGCTACTCGCAGGGCTGGAACATTCCGCGCGTGCATCCGCAGGTGCAGTGGGCCAAGCTGAAGGCCCTCGGCGAGGGCGCGCGCCTCGCCTCCGCGCAGCTGTGGCGCAAAGGGCAGGGAACGCGTAAATAGATCGCAGGCGTGGCGCTCCGACCGATCCGGCGTGGCGGCCGCTGCCGTCACACCGGGAGGGGGAGTCATGGACCGCCGTTCGTTCCTGCAGGCCGCCGCGCTGTGCGTGGGCGGTGCCTTGCCGTTGCTGCGCGCCGCCGACACGCAGGCGGCCTCGGACCTGAAGATCACGCGCGTTCGCGTCTTCAACCCAACGGACAAGACGGCCATGGCCGGTCCGCTCGGACTCTCCGAGATGATCGTCGCGGTCGACACCGACGCCGGCGTCACGGGTCTCGGGCAGGGCGGCACGACCGATCTGCTGCGCTACGCATCGAGCCTCCTGATCGGCCAGGATCCGCTGCGCACGGAGTACCTGTGGCAGCGGATGTACCGCACGTCGATCTATCCTGCAGGGCGCGAGCGGCTCATGGCCGTGGGCGCGCTCGACTGCGCGTTGTGGGACATCAAGGGCAAGGTCTCGAGCCAGCCCGTGTACCAGCTGCTCGGCGGCCGTGCGCGCGATTACGTCGAGTGCTACCACTCGTTCGGGGGCATGCGGCGCGAGCAGGCCAAGCAGCTCGCGCGAAAGTCGGTGGAAGAGGGGTATCGCGCGATCCGGTTCCACACCGTGCCGACCGAGGACAATCTCAGGTTCGACGCGCGGCGCATGATCGATCTCTTCGTGGCCGTGAGCGCTGAGCTACGCGAAGGGCTCGGCAAGGACGGCGATTTCATCGTCGATGCGCACACGCGCTTCGACTTCGCGGATGTCGCACGCCTCTGCGATCTCGTGGCGCCGTACTCGCCGCTCTTCGTGGAGGACCCGCTGCACACGATCGACGACTACACGATGTTCGCCGCGCTGCGCCGGCGTGTGACCGTGCCGCTCGCGGCGGGCGAGCAGTTCGGGGACTTGCGCGACGGCAACCTGCCGCTCGTCGAGCAGGGGCTCATCGACTATCTGCGCACGTCGATTCCGAACTGCGGCGGCATCACGGCGTACCGCAAGCTCGCGGCGCTGTGCGAGGCGCACTCCGTCGGCATGGTGCCGCACTTCACGCCGCCGATCGGCACGGCGGCCGTCGTGCACTCGGTGCTGCCGTTCGGCGGCGTGGTCCTGAACGAGGTGCTGCGGCCGGAATTGCCGGCGTATCTGCCGGAGGGCCACGTGTTCCGCAACGGCAAGATGTACCCGAGCGACCGGCCGGGGTTGGGTGTGGTGCTCGACATGAGCAAGCTGAATCAGGTGGCGGAGTTCGCGGAGCGCGCGCCGGCGTCGCTCTTCCAGGGCGAGAGCCTGCACCGGCCGGACGGCTCGCACCTGTACCTGTAGTACGGCGGCTCGTACAAAGGGTGGAATGGGCAGTCGTGCTCCCGCGCCGGCCGACCGCGTCGCAGCGCGGTTCGGTAAGCCGCAATATACAGTCGCCCTCTACAAGGCCAGTCTCCAGCCTCCATCCACTAGGAGTTCCAAGCCATGTTGCAACGTAACGTGCTCATCGGCGCCCTGGTTCTGACCGTCTTCGGCTCCGGGCTGGCGCTCGCGCAAGACAAGCACCAGCAGAAGGAAGAAAAACAGCGGGTGGAGCTGCGCGCGCACGCAGACGAAACGCTCCAGAAACTGTTCAAGGAGGTCAAAGGCTCGAAGCAGCTGTACGACAAGGCGGTTGGGTACGCCGTCATCAGGGTCACCAAAGCGGGCTTCGTCGTCAGTGGAAGCGGCGGTGCGGGCGTCGCCGTCGATAAGGCTACAAAGCAGACCACCTATATGAAGATGGGCGCGGCGAGCGCGGGCTTAACCTTTGGTGCAGCGAAATTCGACATGGTGTTCTTGTTCCAGACCAAGAATCGGTTCAACGAGTTCGTGTCGGGCGGCTGGGATAGTACGGCGGGCGCGAAAGCGACGGCCGGCAAGGATTCTGCGAGCGCCGCCTCCGGTTTCTTCGACGGCCAGATCGTCTACACGCTGAGCGACAAGGGATTGATGGCTTCGGCCGACATCTCGGGTACGAAGTACTGGGCGGACGAAGACTTGAACAAGCGATAGCTCCACCGACAGACCCGCGATCCGCTCCGGGATGGATTGGGCGCGGGCTTGGCAGCAGACGTTCAGCGGCGAAGCTCGCGTCCTCTTGCCCGGTGAGGGCAGGGTTCCTCTGCCGTCGGAGTCTGCCCCTCCGCGGAATTCGGACTTGAGCGGAGGCGTGTATCGCGAGTAGCTACATCCGCACGACGACCTTGCCGATCATCGCGTTCGACTCGAAGTACTCGAGCGCGGCCGGAACCTCGTCGAACGCGAACACGCGATCGATGACCGGGCTCAGGCGCCCGTCCGCGAACCAGGGCAGGAAGTCGCGCTCGACGCCGCGCACGGTCTGCGCGCGCTGGGCGGCCGAGCGGAGCTTGTTGCTCACGCCGAAGAGGTTCAGGCGCTTCGCATGCAACGCCGCGAGATCGATCTCGGCCGTCATCGTGCGATCGAGATAGCCGACGGTCGCGAGCCGGCCTTCGTAGGCGAGGCAGCGCACGCACTCGGCGAACACCGTGCCGCCGACGTTGTTGACGACGAGGTTTACGCCCTTGCCGCCGGTCGCCTGCATGGCGGGTTCGTAGAATCCCGTGCCGCGTGTGGCGACGCCGACGTCGAGCCCCAGTTGCTCGAGCCTCGCGAGCTTGTCGGCGGAGCCCGAGGTGCCGATGACCTTCGCGCCCAGCACCTTGCCGACCTGCAGCGAGGCAACCCCGACGCCCGACGACGCGCCGGTGACGAGCAGCCATTCGCCGGACGCGAGACGGCCGTGCGTGACCAGCATGTCGTGCACGACCATGAACGAGAGGGGGATCGCCGCGGCCTGCTCCCATGAGAGCCGCGCCGGTATGCGCAGCGCCTCGCGGGCGTCCATCGTTGCGAATTCGGCGAAGCCGCCCGCGCAGCGGCCCATGACGCGCTCGCCGATTGCGAAGCCGGTGACGCCGGGGCCCGCGGCGGCGATCTCGCCCGCGCAGTCGCCGCCCGCGGTCTTGGTCGCGGGTGCGTGCGCGCCGGAGCCCACGATCATCTCGCCGCGGTTGAAGCTCGTGGCCTTGACCGCGACCAGCAGCTGGCCTTCTTTCGGCTCCGGCCGCGGCACGTCGCGCGGTTCCAGCGCGACGCCCGCGGCTCCGGGCACGATCCAGTACGAGCGCATGCGAAGCGTGCGCGTCGGGTAGTGGCTTACTTGAACTCGTTGATGAGGCCGTCGAGCGCCATGTTCACGTGGAAGTCCTCCCACGCGAACTGGCCGCGCACGACCTTCTCGATGTCGGCCTTCGACTTGCCCTGCTTCACGAGCATCGACAGCGTGTCGCTGAAGTTCTGCGCGCGCGCGCGATAGTCCTGCAGGTCCTTCCTCGTCGAGATGAGGCCGTGGCCGGGGATCACGGTGTCGAAGTCCAGCTTCAGCGCCTGGTCCACGGCCTTGGGCCATTCCTTCGCGCTGCCGCCGCCGGCGTAGTCGACGAGCTCGGCGGACGTGCCGGGGCCGTTCGCGAAGATGTCGCCCGAGGCCAGCACGCGCTGCTCGGGGAACAGCACGACGATGTCGCCGTTCGTGTGCGCCCGGAAGCCTACGCTGTAGAGCTCGACGGTCTTGCCACCGAGGTGGATCGTGGCGTGATCGCTGAACGTGATGTTCTGCTGGCCCGGCTGTTTCGTCGCGACCATGCGCGCTCGCGCGTTGTCCGACGCCACGGCCAGCGTGCCCATGGCCTGCAGCTTCGCGTTACCGCCGCTGTGGTCGGCGTGGTAGTGCGTGTTCACGACGTACTTCACGGGCTGGTTCGTCACCGTCTTCAGCATGGCCATGATGTTGTCGTGGTCCTGCTCGAATTTGTCGTCGACGAGCAGCACGCCCTCGTTGGTGATGAGTGCAGTCGTGAGGCCGGGTACGGCGACGTTGCTGATGACGTAGATGTCGTCGCGGACCTTCTTCAGCTCGAGCTTGGCCGGCGGCGGGCCGGGCTGGGCGCCGACGAACGGCGCGCCGAGCGCGAATGCGAGTCCGACGAGACTTGCGATGCTGTGCTTGGTCATGGATTCAGTGCCTCCAGAAGGGTAAACGCAGGCCGTGGCAACCCGCGGCCTCATGGGTGGCCTAGTCTACTCGAACCCGGGAGGTTCTAGTGCTTGCGCGTGAGATACGCGCCGAGGGCCGCGAGGTCGTCGTCGGAGAGCTCGGTCGGGCGGAAGAACGGCATCGAGTTCAGGCCGTTGCGCACGATCGCCGCCACGAACGGCGCGGTGAGGTCGGTGCGCGCCTCGAGCTCGGCGGGCTTCGCGCCCTTGTAACGCGCCTGCAGCGCCTGCGTGCCCGGATTCGGCGGCATGTACGGCGGGCCGATCATGTCCTTCGGCACGGGGGCGTGGCACGCCGCGCAGCGCTGCTGAAAGACCTCCTGGCCACGCCGCTCGCGTGCGTCCTTCGGCACCTGGGCCGAGGCTTTGGTCAGCGGCGCCCAGGCGGTCTCGGCCGACGTGGCGGGATCGGCGAGGGCCGCGACGTTGCCGAGCAGCGCCGCCACGCCGACGACGGTAACGATCGAGACGAAGCGAGTCGTGTTCATGCGCGGCCCTTCCGCAGATTCTTCGGCCAGATTCCATAACGCCCCGGCGACAGGACGCCGTTCGGGTCGAGCGCGTCCTTGATCCTCTCGTTCATGCGCAGCAGCGCATGGTCGTTGAACGAGTAGCGCTGCATGACCTCGTCCATGAAGCCCGCGTGCGCGCGATAGATGCCCCAGCCGTGGTCGGATGCGACGCGGATGACGTCCTTGTACAGCTGGCGGGCTTTCGCGTTCTCCTTCGGGTCGAGGCTCAAGTTGATACCCTGGAACATGATGAACGCGCGCCAGTGGTAGCTCATCGCGAAGCCGAGCGTCAGCGGGATGCCGGCGTCGCGGAACAGCTTCAGGAATACCTTGTGGGCCTGCAGCACCGTCTCGCCGGAATACGGCAGCATCGGCGAGGCATCGAGGTGGCCCGCCGTGCCGGCGAGCGTCGAGAACACGTTCAGGCTCGGGACGCCGATGCCGGTGGGATCGTTGAGCCGGCTGACCTCGTCGTCCGTCAGCGGGAAGCGCATGACCGGACCGTCGTTGAACTTCACGCCGTTGATGACGGCGAGTTGCTCCTTCACGTGCTCCCACTGCGCCTCAATGACCTTGAGCGGGCCGTAGAAGCGCAGGTCGCTGGTCCAGAACGGCCGGTTCTTCGTTGCAGCGTAGCGATCCCACTCGGCCGCGCTGCCGCCGCCGGGCTTGTCCAGCAGCGCCGACTTCTCCGCATCCAGCGGCCCCGCGAACACCGGGCTCGGCAGCGAGAACACGCAGTTGATGACGCCCTGGAAGTGCAGCTTCCCGAGAATGCGCACCAGCGGAATGATGTCGTCGTGTTTCGGTACGCTGATCTGGCCCGTCATAGAGGCCTCGGGCTCGGGCAGCAGCCAGAAGCCCATCTTCGTCACGACGCCCATGTTCGACTGCGCGAAGAGACCGTCGCTCGACGGACCCGCGCCGTACTGGAAGTGCTGCCACTGCTTCGACTCCGGCAGCGCGCCCATGCCGGTGCGCACGATGTCCCCGGTGCCGAGCACGACCTCCATGCCGCAGTGCGCGCCGAAGTGATCGCGATACGGCAGCGGCGTGCGGCCCGCGCCGTGATCGAGCGCGTTGCCGATCACGCTGCCCCAGCCGGGATCCGGGCAGTCGATCCAGAGCTTCATCTTGCGGTCGCGGATGTGGCGATAGAGATCGAAGTAGCTCACGCCGGGCTCGACGAGCGCGTAGGCCTGCTCCTCGTTCAGATCGAGGATCCTGTTCATGCGCTTCAGATCGAGCACGACGCTGCCCGAGTACACCGGCGCCGAGCCGCCATACGCGAGGTTGCGCCCGGTGGAGATCGTGTACAGCGGAATCGAATACTGGTTCGCGGTGCGGACGATCTTCTGCACCTGCTCCACGGTCTCGGGCGCGACGGCGGCGGAGGCTACGCGCTCGTCGGCCTCGCCCCGGAACGGCGAGTACGCGTCCTTGTACGTGTTGACCGTGTCGTCGCTCGTGAACACCCACTGCGAGCCGACGGCGTCGGCGAATTGTTTGATGGCTTTGTCGAAGTCGGCCGGGCTGACTCCGGGTGGTGTTCTCATGGGGTGTGGCTCCTGGCTGCGTCGCGTGTGCCGATACTACCGCGCGGCTCGCCGGCTGACACGCTTCGGGTGGCCGCGCGACCCTGGGAATGCTTCGCGTTGAGGAGGTGCCGATTGACCGGCAACGGCGGGTCCGGAGTCCGCGCGAGCGGTGCTAAGATCGATCCAACGACGCTGCTGGCCGTGAGACCCATGGCGCGATTACCCGCTGCATCCCGCGATTCCACGACCGGCCCGCCGGGCACTCCGCCCGGACCACTGTACCGTCAGGTCGTCCAGGCGCTGCAGCAGGAGATCGTGAGCGGCGTGTACCCCGTCGATTCGCAGCTGCCGACGGAGGACGAGCTGCGCCAGCGGTTCAAGGTCAGCCGTCACACGATTCGCGAGGCGTTGCGTGCGCTGCGCGACGCCGGGCTCGTCGAGTCGCGTCAGGGCTTCGGCACCACGGTGGTCAGACCCGGGGCGCCGCGCCCGTACGTGCACGAGGTCGCATCGATCAATGCGTTGATCGAGCTCGCGAACGCCACGCGCTACGAAGTGGCCACGAGCCACGTGCTGCAGGCGGACGCCGCGCTCGCGCAGCGGCTCGGTGCGGAGCAGGGCAGCAAGTGGCTGCGCATCGAAGGCTACCGTTACGCGCCGGATGACCGGCGGCCCGTGTGCTGGACCGAAGTGTACGTGCACGGCGATTTCGCGGGCGTCGCCCGGCTGCTCGGCCGGCGGCAGGGGCCCATCTATCTGATGATCGAAGATCTTTACGGCGAGAGCGTGGCCGAGGTCGAGCAGACGATACGTTCGAGCCAGGCGCCCGAGCACGTCGGCGGCAAGCTGGGCGTGAAAGCGGGCGGTGCCGTGATCGCGGTACGGCGCGTCTATCGGCTGTCGTCCGGAGTGATCGGCATTGTCGCGGAGAACCTGTACCCCGTGGATCGCTTCCAGCTCAGCATGACGCTGCGCCGCTCCAGGAGCTGAGACTCTAGCGCAGCGCCTCGGCGAGTCGTTCCTTGAGATCTGGCAGAACGGCGAACAGATCGCCGACGAGACCGATGTCGGCCACCTCGAAGATCGGCGCTTCGGGATCCTTGTTGATCGCCACGATGGTGCGCGCGTCCTTGATGCCGGTCAGGTGCTGGATCGCGCCCGAGATGCCGATCGCGATGTAGAGCTCGGGCGCGATGATCTTGCCCGTCTGTCCCACCTGCAGGTCGTTCGGCGCGAACCCGGAGTCGACCGCCGCGCGCGACGCGCCGACCGCGGCGCCGAGCAGCGCGGCGAGCTCCTCGATGCGCTTGAAGTTCTCCGGGTTGCCGAGCCCGCGGCCGCCGGATACGACGCGACGTGCCGACTGCAGGTCCGGCCGGTCGCCGGCGGCTACGACCCGGGAGACGAAGCGCGTGTGCGTCGGTGGCGCGGCGGCGGGCTGCACGCGCTCGATGGGCGCGCGCGCGGCGCCGGCGGCGGCGACGGGCTGGAATGACGCGATGCGCACCGTGGCGACGGCGGGCAGGGCGGCGATCTCGACGGTGGCGATGGCGTTGCCGGCGTAGATCGGCCGGCGGAATCGCGTGGCGCTTTCGATTGCCATCACGTCGCTGACCTGCGTCGTGCCGAGCAGCGCTGCAACCCGCGGCAGCAGATCCCTGCCGAACGTCGTGGCCGGGGCCAGCACGTGCGTGTGGCCGGCCGCGAGCTCTGCGAGCTCGGGCGCGATCAGGGCCGCCAGCGCGTGCGCGTGGCCGGCGTGCTCCACGAGCAGCACGCGGCGCACGCCGTCGAGCGTGGCCGCCTGCTCCGCGACCGCGCGACCGTCCTCGGCGAACACGGCGACTGCGATCTCGGCGTCCGGAATTGCAGCGGCGCAGCGCAGCGTGCGCGCGGTCGCCGGCGACAGCGTGTGTCCGTCGTGCTCGGCGACGACCAGGACGTTCGTCACAGCAGCCCCCGCGTACGCAGTGCGGCAACGAGCTCCGCGGCGTTCTGCACGAGAATGCCTTTCTGGCGTTGCGGCGGCGGCTCGACCTTCACGACGCGCAGCGTCGGCGCGAACGTGATGCCGAGGTCGGCTGCCGACAGCGTCGCGAGCGGCTTCGTCTTGGCTTTCAGGATGTCGGGCAACTTCACGTAGCGCGGCTGGTTCAGGCGCAGGTCCGTGGTGACGACGGCCGGCAGATCCACGTCGATGACCTCGAGTCCGGCGTCCACCTCGCGTGTCACGCGCGTGCTGGTGGCGCTCATCTCGAGCTTCGACGCGAAGGTGGCTTGCGGGCGCTGCCACAGCGCCGCGAGCATCTGTCCCGTCTGGCCGTTGTCGTCGTCGATGGCCTGCTTGCCGAGCACGACGAGCAGCGGCGCCTCACGCTGCACGATCGCGTGCAGCAGGCGCGCGACGTACAGCGGTTCCAGCGCTTCGTCCGTCACGACGTGCAGGGCGCGGTTCGCGCCGAGCGCGAGTGCCGTGCGCAGCTGCTGCTGGCACTCGGCGGGGCCGATGGTCACCGCCACCACCTCGTCGGCCTGGCCGCGCTCGCGGATCCGCAGGGCTTCCTCGAGCGCGATCTCGTCGAACGGGTTGATCGACAGCTTCGCTCCCTCGGTGGCCACGCCGGTGCCGTCCGGTTTGACGCGGATGCGCACGTTGTAATCGACGACGCGTTTGATGGGGACGAGCAGGCGTTTCATAGGACGCGGGAGTGTACAGCAAGACCCTCGGGCGGTTGCTTCGCGGCACGCCTACGGATCGCGAGACAATGTCCGTACAAGATAGCGATTCGCGAGCCGCGATGTCTAGTCTTGGCGGGCGCCTCCGGGTTAGTTTTGTCTGGACATCCTGGGGCAGGCGACGATGAAACCCAATCGCACAGTTGCGGACCGGCCCGTCGAGCCGGAACCGGTGCAGGGCACGATCCGGTACACGCGCCCGATCTCCGAGCGACTGCACATCGACGTGCGTGACTTCAAGCGTACGAACATGCAGTTCGAGCCGCACCGCGTGCCGGTGCGCGACGCGCGCGCGATGGAGGCGCGGCTGTCGCTCGACGTGCAGGGGTTCG
>DASZSB010000029.1:0-21688 GCA_035548835.1 Gammaproteobacteria bacterium
GGAGGGCCTTCCGCGGCACCGTCTGAGCACAGGGATGTGCGCAGCCGAGCCGCAGGGATGCGATTTCCGGCGTGTCCTGCGGAAGGCCCTCCGAGCAAAGACTGCTGGCGGAACACCCCACACCATCACCCGCGCCTCTGACGAAATAGCAGGTAGCTGCGAAGGACGCTGTCGAGCGGCTCGGTGATCTCGACCAGCCGGTGGTCGGCGCCGACGCGCAGCGCGGACTTGTGCAGCGCGTCGATGTGCGCCCCCAGGCGCTCGCGGTACAGCGAGCTCATGTAGATTGGCGACACTTCCATCGACTGGCCGCTCTCCATGTCCTCCATGAGCGCCGACTCCTTGAGCACCGGTTTCAGCTCCTGCGGGTCGAGCAGCTGGAACAGGATCACGTCCTGGCCCTGGTAGGCCAGCGGCTGCACGCTCTTCAGCAGCGCCTCGGGGTCCGTGTAGAAATCGGAGATCACGGCCACGAGGCCGCGGCCCCGCTCCACCTCGTGGAAACGCTCGAACGGAATCTTCATGTCCGTGCCGGTGCCGGGCTCCGCGCGGTCGATGGCGTGCAGCACGCTGCTCAGGCGGCCGCCGCGCGTCGAGGCCGGCCGGTGCTCGCGGATCTTGTCGTCGAAGATGATGAGGCCCACGGCGTCGTGCTGCCGCGCCGCGAGATACGCGAGCGTGGCCGCGAGGAACTTCGCGTACTTCAGCTTCGTGATCTTGCCGCTGCCGAAGCCCATCGACGCGCTGGCGTCGAGCAGGATCACGAGCCGCGTGTTCGTCTCGCCGATGTAGCGCTTGATGTACGTGCGGTCGGTGCGTGCGTACACGTTCCAGTCGACGAAGCGCGGGTCGTCGCCTTCGGCGTACGCGCGGTATTCCGCGAACTCCTGGCTGAAGCCGAAGAACGGCGAGCGGTGCAGCCCCGTGAGGAACCCGTTGACGACCGCGCGCGCGACGAGGTCGAGATTGGCCAGCCCCGCGAGCGTCTCGGGATTCAGCAGGTGCTGCGGTACCGAGGCCCTCGCGGCCATGGGTTAGCCCGCCCGCGCCTGCTGCTGCGCGCCGCCGGTCTGCTTCACGAGGTCGGCCAGCACCTTGTCGGTGTCGATGCCGTCGGACTCCGCGAAGTAGTTCGTCAGCACGCGATGGCGCATGACGGGCAGCGCGAGCGCCGCGACGTCCTCGTGCGTCACGTGGTAGCGACCCTGCATCAGCGCGCGAGCCTTGGCCGCGAGCGTGATGAACATCGTGGCGCGCACGCTGGCGCCGTACTGCACGTACTTCTTCACCATCTCGGTCGCGCCCGGATCGTCCGGGCGCGTGGCACGCACGAGGTCCACGGCGTAGCGATTCACGACGTCGGACACCGGCACTTGCCGCACGAGCCACTGGAACTTGAGTATCTGCTCGCCCGTGGTGCAGGCCTTGATCTCGGGCAATTCCATGCGCGAGGTGTTGCGGCTCACGACCTCCATCTCGTCCTCGGCGCGCAGGTAGTCGAGCGTCACGTTGAACAGGAAGCGGTCGAGCTGTGCCTCGGGCAGCGGGTACGTGCCTTCGAGCTCGATCGGGTTCTGCGTGGCCAGCACGAAGAACGGCCGTTCGATCTTGTGGTAGTGGCCGCGCACCGTGACCGAGAACTCCTGCATGGCCTCGAGCAGCGCCGACTGCGTCTTCGGCGGCGTGCGGTTGATCTCGTCCGCGAGCACCACGTTCGCGAACAGCGGGCCCGGCACGAACGTCCAGGTGCGTTTGCCGGTCGCCATGTCCTCTTCGAGGATGTCGGTGCCGGTCACGTCGGTCGGCATCAGGTCCGGCGTGAACTGGATGCGTTTGAACGTGAGGCCGAGCGCGCTCGCCAGCGTGCGCACGAGCAGCGTCTTGGCCGTGCCCGGCATGCCGGTGATCAGACAGTGGCCGCCCACGAGCAGCGTGAGCAGCAGGTGCTCCACGACTTCGTCCTGCCCCACGATGATCTTGCGGACCTCGGACCGGATCTGCCCGAAAGCGGAGTGGAAGTTCTCGATCAGCGCTCGGGTCTCTTCGGTCCCGAGCTGGTTCTCTGCGTCGCTCAACGTACGACCTCCAATAGCAGCTGTTGGGCTTCCCGGTAATGCGGGGCGATTTCCAGAGCATACAGCAAATGTTCGCGGCTACCGGTCTTGTCGCCCGCGGCCAGATACGCCTTCGCGAGCCGGTAATGCGCGTCGGCCATATCCTTCGGCGCGAGCGCGAGCAGCGCCTTGTACTCGACCACGGCGTCGGCCGCGTCGCCGGCCGCGAGCAGCCGGTCGCCGAGCTGCGAGTGCACCTCGGTCCGCAGCGGCGCCACCATCAGCACGTCCTTCAGCACTCCGGTCGCCTCGTCCGTGCGGTTGGCTTCCGTGAGCGACGTGGCGAGCGACAGCAGCGCGTCGGGATCGTAACCGCCGCGCTTGCGGTACTCGAGCAGCGTGCTCGTCATGAGCGCGGTCTCCTTGAGCTCCTTGTGTGCGCGCGCCTTCGCGATGTACGGGCTGCCCTGATCGACGAAATCGGGGTTGAGCTCGATGGCCTCCGCCGATTTCGCGGCCACGAGCCGCCAGTCCTTCGCGCGCACGGCCTCGCTCGTCTCCGCGAGCGCGTGCTGCCAGGATTCGTAGTTCGCGATGACCGTCCCCAGCTGCTGCTCGACGTACGCCTTGAAGTCCTTGTCGAACTGCGCGGGCGTGATCTTCAGCGCGGCCTCGACGGCCTGGGCCGTGTCCTTGCCCGCACCGAACTGATCGAGCATGGCTTTGAGCCCCGCCTGCCCGAAGCGGCTCGCGACGTACTCGCACGTGAGCCCGGCCTGCATGTAGGACACGATGACCTGCTGCTCGTACGTCGGACGTATGAATCCGCGGTCGAGCTCGGCCACGGGCAGGAACTTGCCGTCCTTGATGGCCTTCAACACGGGCGGCGGAATGTGCCGGCCGTGCAGCGGGCCCGTGGTCCACTCCTCGTAGACCGACACTCCCTCGCTGAACCAGCGCGGCACGAGGTGCCGCGTGGCCTCGAGCGTGAACACGTGGGCCATCTCGTGCCACAGCGTGGTGCCCCAGTGGAAGTCGCTGTCCGCGTGCCGCGCGGGGCTGTCCATGGCGACGAGATAGCCGAACGTCACGCCGAGCAGGCCGATGCCGGGCAACCCGGACGTGCGCACCGCGAAATCGTCGTGCTGCGGGTACAGCTCGACGACCACGGGCTCCTTGAGCTCGAAGCCGTAACGCTTCGTGTACGTGGCAATCGTGCGGTTCACGAGGTCGAGCACGTACGGCTCGATGACCGGCGCTTCCTTCTTGTGCAGCCGCAGCAGCGAGCCCTTGTTCGGCACGGAGCCCGGCTTCGTGTCGGGCTCGTGCCGCAGCACGACGAAGTTGCTGAAGCTGTCGATCAGCCGCAGCGTGTTCACGACGGGCGCGCTGAACGGATCGCCGCGATACGCGATGGCCAGGTGCTGCTGCGCCTCGTCGATCCGGTTCTCGCGCAGCAGGTTCACGCCGAGCTCGGTGTGCGCGGAGTACAGATCCGGCTCCACTTCCACGGCCTTGTTCAGCAGATCGATCGCCTCGCGGTAACGGCGCGTGATCACGTAGAAGTAGGCCGGCGTGGCGTACGCCTCGCCGTAGCCCGCGTTCAGCGCCAGCGCGCGTTTGGTCCATGGGCTGTCGGTCGTGCCGCGCAGGAGGTCGACGGACGCCTTCAGCGCGTACGCCTCGAGCGGCGAGAAATCGTGCTTCTTCACGAGCTCGAGCGCTTTGTCGATCTCCTTGTCGCCGGCATCGATGGCACCGTCCTCGAGCGCGGCGCGCGCGAGCAGCAGGTGCGCGCCGACGGCCTGATCCGGCGCCTCGTCGATGACCTTCTTCGCGTATTCGCGCGTCTTCTCCTCGAAGCCGCTGGCCGCCACCTTCGCGAGCCCGAGCATCGCGGGCGCGTACTTGGGGTCCTGCTCGAGCGCCTCCTGGAACAGCTTGGCCGCCTCGCTGTTCTGGTGCGTGGCCAGGAACAGCTCGCCCCAGCGCGTCCGCACCCGGGCGTCCTGCGGGTAGTCCTTGATGGCGACCTGGAAGAACCCGTTCGCGCCGCGCGCGTCACCCGAGGCACGGGCGGCATCGGCCTTGATGCGGTTGTCGGTGCTGTCGACGATGAGCTTGCGGTAGCAGGCCATCGCGTCCGCGCGTGCGCCGCGATACAGCTGCTTGTCGCATGCGACGAGCGGCGCGGGCCGGTCGAGCGAGTACTCGATCGTGAACGCGTGGGCCCCCGTCCCGCAGCCCGCGAGCACCAGAGCGTACGCGAGCCGCCGCAGGTTCATTGGGGCTTGCCCTGTGCGGCGTCGATCTTGCCCTGCACCTCTGCGAGCTGGACGAGCAGCTTCTGCAGCTGGTCGAGATACGCGTCGGGCGCCATCTGCTCGCGCCGTTCCTTCAGCGCCTCGATCTCGCCGTCGAGGCGCTCGCGCTCGGTCGTGAGCGCGGCCACCTCGGGATTGGCCGGCGCCGACGGCGCGGCGCCGAGCCGCGCCACCATGAAGCGCGCGGCACCGCCGCCCTTGAGCTGCGGATGCTCCGTCGCGAGCGCGCCCTTGTCCTTGTAGCTGTCGGCCACCGCGCGCGAGGCATAGTCGAACGCCTCCTGCGCCGTGATCACGCCATTCTTGTTGATGTCGGCCGCGCCGTCGGTCAGCGCCGCGGCGAACACCTCGGCGAACCGCGTGGCGTTGCGCTCGAAGCCGCTGCGCGTGGCCGTGATGACCGTGCGGCCGTCCGCCACCCAGCTGTCGAGCACCGCACCGCTCGCGCTCGTGGCGTTGACCACGAGCTGCGTCCTCGCCGGCACGCCGCCGAGCAGCTTCTTGAGCTCCCCGCCGTCGATGTCGGGTCCCGGCAGGTTGAACTTGTACGTGTCCCCGTCGAAGCTGCCGTGGCCGATCAGCACGACGGCCAGGCTGTCGGCGGGCTTCGTGCGCGTGCGCAGCGAATCGAACGCCTTGACCAGAGCCGCGCGCGTCGCGGACTCGCCCTGCAGCACGACGACGTGATCGTTGCCGGCGGTGCGGCGCGCGACGGCGGCGACGGCCGCCGTGTCCTTGTCGAACTGCTCCTGGTATTTCGCCTCGCCACCCAGGCCGCCGACGACGAGGTAGTACAGATCGGCACGCGCGGGCGCTGCGAACACGGCGCCGAGCGCCGCCAGAACCGCCAGGTGCGTGCGCGCGCTCATAACCGCCCCCAGTACAGGCGCAGCAGCCACTCGCCGGCCTTGAGCGCCAGCAGCAGCAGGAAGACGATCGGCATGTTCCACAGATCGAGCACCTGTCTTTCGACACTGCCAGCGTCGGAGAAGCTCACGGCCTCCGGCAGGCGGCGGACGTCGGCCACCGGGAAATAGGTGCCACCGGTGGCGGCGGCCAGCCGCTCGAGCAACGGGCGGTTCTGCTGCAGGTGGTAATGCTCGACCACGCCGTCCTCGCGGCGCACGGCCACGCGCGCATCGCCGAGCGATTCCTTGCCGACCATGGCCTTGGCCTCGAACCGGAACACGCCGGCGTGGCCCGTGTCGTAGCTCGCCTCGTAGACGCCGTGCTGGCCGGGCACGGCCGTCATCGGCAGCGTGGTCGGCGGGCCGAAGCCGTCGCTGACCTCCACGTTGACGGTGGCGTCGTCGGCGGGCTCGAACTTCGCGTTGCGGACCTCGGCGCGCAGCTTCACGGTGCTCTCGTCGCCATAGAACACGCGATCCGACGTCAGGCTGACCGGCTGCGGCGCCGTGGTGGCCGCGGCCTGCAGCAGCTGGCGCCAGAACGTCTCGTGGCGCTGATCCTCGTGCGGCAGCTGCATCTGCCAGCGCCACGTTCCACCGGTCGCGAGCACGTAGGCGTTACCGAGGCCGTAGCGCTGGTGCACGAGCAGCGGCTCGGTCTTGCCCCCGAAGTCCGCCTCGAGCAGCGCTTCGGCGCCGGGCTTGAGCTCCGCCACGTGCTGGAAATCCGCGAGCTCCGGCATGCCGGCCCAGAGCTCCGCGTTCTTCGCGTCGTCGGCCGCGAGACGCGTGACGGCCGAAGTGCGCCCGGCGGCCGTGAGCTTGGCCTTCGCCGGCTCGCGCACGAAGCTCGGCCCCTCGGGCATCGGCAAACGCACGGGCAGCGCCTCGGCGACGCTGGTCGCCGCCCAGCCGCCGTCCGCGAGACCGCGCCGGCCGCCCAGCATCAGCAGCGAGCCGCCACGCCGGCTCACGAACTCGCGGATCAGGTCCTGCTGCGCCTCCGTCAGCGCCGCCGCCTCGAAGCTGCCGATCATCAGCGCGTCGTAGTGGAACAGCCCGAGCTCGTCGGTCGGGAAACCGTTCACGAGCTCGTCCGGCGACTCCACACCCTGCCGGTAGAACTTGTTCGGCGTGGTCTTCAGCAGGCTCGCCACGCGCACGGCCGGGTTGTCGTCGATCGCGCGCCGGATGAACTTGTACTCCCAGCGGGGCTCGCCCTCGATATATAAAATGTGTCGCCGCTGCTCCGGCACTTCCATGGGCCGCATGCGCGTGTTGTTCACGACGTCGGTCTCGCCGGGCAGCGCATCGAGCGAGAACTTCAAGTCGCGCACGCCGGCCTTGCCCACGTCGATGTCGACGAGCCGCGTGGTGACGCCCGTGGTGTTCGGCAGCTGGATGGCCTGCGACGCGATGATCGCGTCGCCGTCGTAGACCTTCAGCTGCGCGAGCGCGCCGCCGCTGTGCCGGATGCTGACCTGCGCGCTGACGGTGGATCCCGGCAGGCCCACGGCCGGCAGCTGCACGTCATCGAGCTCGAGGTCGTTCGGGATCGTCTCCGCGCCGACCCCCACGGTGTGCACCGGCACGCCGAAGCTCGCGATCTCCGCGATCTTCGCGGAATCGAGCTCGTTCGAGTTGTCGGCGCCGTCGGTCACGAGCACGACGGCCGCGATGGCGCCGGACTGGGCACCGCGCAGCAGGTTCAGCAGCGCGTCGCCGATGTGCGTGACGGGGCCGGGCGCGGGCACCTGGTCGAGCGACGGCAGCTCGATCAGGTCACGCGCGAACGAATAGAGGTTGACCGCGAACGAGGACTTCAGCTTCGGCAGCGCGTCCGCCTCGAGACTGTCGACGGCGATCTGCAGCCGCGACTTGTCGCCCTCCGCGGTCAGCATGCTGCCCGACGTGTCGAGCAGCACGGCGACGGAGTTCTCCTGCGGCCGCAGCGTCTGCGTCACGAGCGCGGGCCGCCAGGCGAGCACGAGCAGCAACGCGAGCAGCGCGGTCTGCAGCAGGCCGAGCGCCGCGACCTTCGCGACACCGAGCGCCGGCTGGCGCCGCCACAGGCTGACGCCCACGGCAACACCCGCGAGCACGATCAGGACCAGCAGCAGCCAGACCGGCCAACCGCTCGCGAACACGAGCTCGGCGCGTGCGAACGTGGCGCGAGAGTATTTGAAGAAGAACTCGAACAACCGCGGCTCCGCCTAACGCCAAGCGCCGGATGCTCTCGGGCACCCTCGCGTCACCATACCCCCGCCGCCGCGGTGCCGACGCCCGGTCTGAACAAAACTCCAGATTGCCGGCGGACTGCGCCGGCACGTCGTTTCGCAGCGGTCTTTCCGGAGCTTACCGAAACGGCGCTGCCAGCGCCTAGACCCGGAAGACGCGACTTGGTGGGACGCCGCACGCGGCTTAGGATCGTGGCATGGAGAGCGCAGACAAGAAAGCCGTCGTGAGCGACTTCCTGCGCCGCTGCAACCGCTATGCCGAAGACCGGCTCGCGAAGTATCGGCGGGAGCTCGCGACGGCCGACGCCGCGGCGGCGCTGGCGATCCAGGACAAGATCGGCCACTGGACCGCCTACCGCGCATTCAACGAGCACGCGCTCACGGAAATCGACCGCGGCGAGCTCGACGACTGGTTCGCGTGACGCCGTGCGCGGTTCGCCGTAGCATGGCCGGGCAACCCCCGCGACGGGCGCCGATGCCGCGATCGATCCGCAACAAGTGCCTCTTCGCCTGCACAGGCGTGTTGCTGGCGCTGTGCGCCGCGGGCGACGATCTGAACGGCGCGCCGGACTGGCCCACGAGCGAGCTGCACTTCACGCGCATGTACTACCAGGGCAACGCCTACGATCGCGGCTGGCGCGGCGGCAGCTGGACCACCGATTACCCCGAGGCCGAGGAGCACTTCACACGGGGCGTCGGCCGCCTCACGCGCGTCGACGTCGGTCAGGCGCGCATGCTGAAGCTCGGCGACGATACGATCTTCAACTATCCGTGGCTGTATGCCGTCGAGGTCGGCCGCTGGTATCTCGACGAGACCGAGGCCGGCCGCCTGCGCGAGTACCTGCTGCGCGGCGGATTCCTCATGGTCGACGATTTCCACGGCACGCGGCAGTGGGCGAGCTTCATGGACTCGATGCAGCGCGTGTTCCCGGACCGCCCGGTGGTCGAGATCAGCGACCGCGACGAGGTCTTCCACGTGCTGTACGACTTAGACCAGCGCATCCAGATCCCCGGCATCGCGGCGCTCGCGCGCGGTGTGACCTACGAGCAGGACGGCGTGCAGCCGCACTGGCGCGGCATCTACGACGACACGGGCCGGCTCATGGTCGCGATCAACTTCAACATGGATCTCGGCGACGCCTGGGAGCACGCGGACAACCCGTACTACCCCGAGGCCATGACCACGCTCGCGTACCGTTTCGCGGTGAATTACGTCGTCTACGCGATGACGCACTGACGCGGCGTGCGCCGCGGTCTAGCCGCGCACGTTGATCGCGTAGCCGCCGTCCACCGTGAGCTTCGCGCCATTGATGTAGGCTGCGCGGTCGGAGGCGAGGAACACCACCGCGTCGGCCACCTCCTCCATCGTGCCCCAGCGGCCGGCGACGATGCCCCACTCGCGGCAGATCTGCTCGAGGAACTCGGGCTTGCCCGTATGCCGCTGCCCCGCGGAGCGCTCGGCCCAGCCTTCGCGCCACTCGGTCGCGATGAGCCCCGGGATCACGCAGTTCACGGTGATGCGCGCGGCCGCGAGATCGGCCGCGAGGTACGACGTCACGTGATTCATGGCCGCGTTGTTCAGGCCATGCGTCAACGCCGAGGTCAGCACGCTCGAGCCCGCGATGCCGCTGATGTTCACGATGCGGCCCGTGCCGTCGGCCGGCATGTGGGGCAGCAGCGCCTTGGTGATTCGCAGCATGCCGAGCGTTTTCGTATCGATGTCGTCGGCCCAGTCGGCCGACGGCCAGGTGATCTGGCGCTCGGGCCGCTTGATGGGGCCACCCGCGTTGTTCACGAGGATGTGGATGCGGCCGAAGCGCTGCGCGGCGGCGCCGACCGCCGCGGCCACGGCCGCGTCGTCGCGGATGTCGGTCGGCACGGCCAGCACCTCCACCCCCGTGGCCGCCGCGATCTCGGCCGCGGCCGCGCGCAGGGGCTCGGCAGAGCGCGCGAGCAGCGCAAGATTCACGCCTTCCTCCGCCAGCCCGCGCGCGATGGCCTTGCCGATGCCCTTGCTTGCGCCCGTCACGAGCGCCGCCCGGCCCTTGAGTCGCAGATCCATGAGCTTCGTCTCCCCCGCTGGAGCGCCGATGGTGTCGCCAACGGCGCTCCGTTGGCAAATCCGTCTCACCCGGAACGCGACAGCGGCTAAACTGCGCGCTGACGCGACTGCGAGGAGACGACGATGGACGGGGCACAGACGGGCACCACCTCGGTGGCGGAGGGATTGCTGCGGGCACTGAAGCGCCGCGGCATCGACTACGTGCTGGCGAACGCCGGCACCGACTTCGCTCCGGTCATCGAAGGCCTCGTGCGCCTTGCCGGCCAGCGTGACGCGATTCCGCGCTTCATCACCGTGCCGCACGAGAACCTCGCGATGGCCATGGCGCACGGCTACTACCAGGTGGCCGGCAAGCCGGCCGGTGTCATGGTCCACGTGACCGTGGGCACCGGCAACACGGTGTGTGCGCTGATGAACGCCGCGCGCGACAACGTGCCGCTGCTGCTCATGGCCGGGCGCACGCCGCTGACGCAGACCGGGCACATCGCCTCGCGCTCGGCCCCGATCCACTGGGGCCAGGAGAACTTCGACCAGGCCGGCGTCGTGCGCGAGTACACGAAGTGGGACTTCGAGCTGCGCGCGGGTCAGCCCGTCGACGAGATCGTGGGCCGCGCGCTCGACGTCGCGCTCGCCGAGCCCCGCGGGCCCGTGTACCTCACGCTGCCGCGCGAGGTGCTGGCCGATGCCGACCGTTCGCAGAACGGCCGGCTCCTGCCGCAGACGGAACAGGCGCCGCCGCAGCCGAGCACCAAGCACATCGATCAGCTGGCGGACTGGGTCGCCGCCGCCGAGTTCCCGCTGATCCTGACCTCGAACCTGGGACGCGACACCACGGCCGTCGGCGTGCTCGCGGCGCTGGCCGAACGGCATGGGATTCCCGTCGCGCAGCCGCACGCAAGCTGCGTGAATCTGCCCGCGAGCCATGCGTTCAACACGGGCCACGCCGGCACCGAGCTGCTCGGCAAGGCCGACGTGATCATCGTGGCCGACTGCGAGGTGCCCTGGCATCCGCGCTATGCCACGCCGCGCGCGGACGCGAAGGTCGTGCATCTCGGAGTGGACCCGCTGTGGGTGCGCTACCCGATCCGCTCGTTCCCGGCCGATCTCGCGATCGCCGGCAGCTCGAAGAGCGCGCTCGCGCTGCTCGATCAGGCACTCGCCGCGCGGCGCGTCGATCGCGCAAGCGTCGAGAAGCGCCGCGCCGCGACCGCCGCGTTCAGAGCCGGCATCGCGGAGAAGCGCGCCGCGGCCATCGCGCGTGCGCGCACCGAGAAACCGATCCGCTACGGCTACGTCGGCGCCTGCATCCACGACGCGCTGCCGAAGGACGGCATCGTGATCACGGAGCTCGGCGTGGGCCTCGACGCCTTGCAGCTCGAGCAGCCGGGCAGCCTGCTCGGCGTCAGCATCGGCGGGGGCCTGGGCTTCGGGCTCGGCGCCTCGCTGGGCGCGAAGCTCGCGGCGCCGAACCGCACGGTGATCAGCACCGTTGGCGACGGCAGCTACATGTTCGGCAACCCGACGCCGTTCCACCTCGTGTCGCGCGCGGCGAAGCTGCCGACGCTCACGATCGTGTGCAACAACGGCCGCTGGCAGGCGGTGGAGTCCGCCACGCGCGTGGTGTACCCCGACGGCGCCGCCGCGCATGCCGAGGAGATGCCGCTCGTGGAGCTGCAACCCTCGCCCGAGTTTACAAAAGTCGCCGAGGCCTCCGACGCCTGGGCGCGCCGCGTCGACGACCCGGCCGAGCTGCCGAAGGCCATCGATGCCGCGCTGACGGCCGTGGCCGGCGGCCGGCAGGCGCTGCTCGACGTGCGCATGGAGCACGGCATCCGGTAACGGCGGTCGATGCCCCGGTTGGGCACGACGCGAACACGGGGCTAGAATGAGATTGCCGCGCAGCTTCAGCCGGTGCGCGACGGCATTTCGCAAACAACAAACAGACCGGCTACACAGGGGAAAGTCGTGCTGAAGTCACTGCTTCTGCCGACGCTCGTCTTGCTGGCGGCATTCGCGGCGGCCTACGGCGTTGCCGCAGGCACGGAGATCTCGCACGGCTTGCTGTTCGTCGGCCTGTGCGCCGCGTTCTTCGCGGGCGATCGCTCGCTGTGGTCACGAGCCTGATCTAGTCGCTCAATTCCGGGCGCCCGTCGGCTGCGAAGTCGACTGCGACACGGCGCGCGGAGCGCAGCTGCTCGAGCGCGGCAGCTTCCATGCCGAAATGGCGTGCCATCGATTCGTCCGGCACGACGGGTCCGGCGTGGCGGCGATTGCGACCGCGGTAACGCGCGCGGTTGCTGTACGACCACGCGGTCACCACGACGAAGATCAGCGCGATCGCCACCCCGAACATCTTCAGCACGTGCACGAGGTCGCGCGCACCGCCCGCGCGCACCATGACGTCGTACGCGAACTCGAAGCCGAGCAGCCACGCGAACAGGCTGATCAGAGGCACCCAGAGGTACAGATACGCACCCCACATGCCGGCCGTCATCAGCGTGTCGCGCACGCGCTGCTTCGGCGTCAGCAGGTCCGGAGCGTCGATGCAGGCCTTCGGATCGACGACGCTCATCTGTGCTCCAGGCCGGGACGCACGCCACGGTCGGGGCTGACCCATACGGCACGCTGTCCGCGTTTCTTCGCGAGCGCGCGCGGCACGGACACGATCGTCGCCGCGGAGTGGATCATCCAGTAGACCATGGGATACCAGATCATCCAGTAGTAGTAACGGCCGAGCGCGGGCTCGTAGCGCGAATCGATCGCGAGGCTGATCGCGAACTGCACGAGGCAGGTGGCGCCCAGGATCACTCCGGTCCAGCCCGGCAGGATCGTCGCCACGGCGAACGGCGGCGGAACCCTCAGAACGAGACCGAGCAGCCACAGCGCGAACACCGCCGCGATCGTATACGCCCAGAACGTGCTGACCATCAGCTCGAGCCCCACCACCCACATGCGCCGACTGCGCCAGTGGAGCAGCCGGCGCCAGTAACGCAGGAACACCTCGACGCCGCCCTGCGCCCAGCGCAGGCGCTGCCGCCACAGGCCCTTGAACGTCTCCGGCATCAGGATGAAGCACAGCGCGTTCGGCTCGTAACGGATGTCCCAGTGATGAAGCTGCAGGCGCCAGCTCACGTCGATGTCTTCCGTCACCATGTCGGTGTTCCAGTAGCCGACGTCGTGCAGCGCCGATCTGCGGAACGCCGCCACGACGCCCGACACCGTGAAGATGCGGCCGTAGATGCGCTGCGCGCGCTTGATGAGGCCGATGATCGACGAGAACTCGCCGACCTGGATCTTGCCGAGCAGCGTGGTGCGATTGCGCACGCGCGGATTGCCGGTCACGGCACCGACGCGCGCGCCGTCGAGAAAATGCCGCACGAGCCAGCGCGTGGCATACCGGTCGAGCAACGCGTCGCCGTCGAGGCAGATCAGGATCTCGTTACGGGCCGCGAGCGCGCCCATGCGCAGACCCATGGCCTTGCCCTGGTTCTTCGGAAAGCGGATCACGCGCAGACGCGGTTCCTTCGCGAGCAAGGCATCGAGCCGCGCGCCCGTGTCGTCCGTGCTCGCATCGTCGATCGCGATGATCTCGAATGCCGGGTAGTCCTGCTCGAGCAGCGAGCGAATCGTCTCTTCGACGTTCACGCCCTCGTTGTGGCAGGGCACGAGAAACGTGACCGGCGGCTCGCCAGATAGCGGCAGCGGATCGTCCGGCCGCCGGCGATCCGCGTGCTCGCGGTAGAAGAAGTAGTACACCGCGCCCGTGACCCAGACGTACGACATCATGAGCGGGTAATAGAACGTGAAGTCGAACAGCGCGTTCACGATGCGCTCGAGCGTCATGGCAACGCTCCCTGCGGGAACGCCGCGAGCGACAACCCCTGACGCAGCTCGTCGAGATCCGGCTGACCGCGCACATAGTCGTCGGGGTAGTACGCGAGATTGCGGATGCCGAGCGATTGCAGCAGGCGCAGCGTGTCCCTGATCTCGCGCGCCGGCACGGGCCGCGCGCCGTGCCAGTCGACGGTCTGCAGCTCGAACAGCGTGCGCGTTCCACCGGGATCGAAGCGCAGCGCCGCGGCGGCGAGCCGCTCGTAGAAACGCCGCGGATCGGCGGCCTCCTCGAGATACGGCATTGCCATGACGGCCACGTAGTCGTAGTGGCGCAGAAACGCCCCGTAGTCCTGCGCGAAGCGCTCGTCGGCGTGCGCGGCGTCGAGCGCGGCGGGCGCGAACAGATTGCGCGCGGTTTTCGCGGCGGGCCGGTACTCGCGTACCGCGGCGGCGAGCTCGTCCGAGAGACCGAGCAGCGCGCCGGTCCGCAGCTCCGCCCAGCGCTGCCGCAACGCCGGGTCCGCCCGCAACGCGGCCAACGAGAACGTGGGGCCGAACGCCTGCGCGTAGGCCCGCATCGCGGCCGGGCTCGCATCCTCGAGCTCGCTCAAGCGGCCGTCGTCGTGGAACAGCACGCCGTCGAAATTGGCGTGCGCCGCGAGGTCGGCATAGATGCCGGCGATCAGCGCCCGCGCCCGCGGCTCGAACGGCGACAGCCGCGGCTCGGCGTCCGCCGCCCGCGACACCCGGCCGTCGACCTCCTGCTGCACGTACCAGTCGGGATCGACGTCCGGCGCGGCGAAGCTCAGCAGCGGCAGCCACGCGTACACGAGCACCCCGGCGCGCGTCTTCAGCTGCCACGCCACGCGGTTGAACAGGTCGGCGCGCATCGGCAGCGTGCGGTTCGGGAAGTACAGCGCGTCGGCGCCGCCATCGCCGTCGGGGTCCGCGAACGCCTGCAGGAATACGTGCGTGATCTGCAGCGCCTTGATGCGGTCGAGCACCCGGCCGAGATTGCGTTCCTGCTGCGCGGGATCGGGATCGTAGATGTAGTCGAGGTCGATCTGTGCCGCGCGGATCACGGGCGGGGAAGGCGGCTGGAGCAGATCGTAACCGAGCGCCGCGACGCCCGGATTGCCCTGCATCAGGTCGCGCGCCAGCGCGTGCAGATCGCTCGTATCGTTGACGCCGTCGTCGAGCGTCATGCCGACGGCCATGCCGAGCCCGGCCGCGGTGCGCTCGAGCTCCGCGTTGCGCGCGCCGTACGGCCACGTCATGACGCGCGGCCGCCTGCCCGTGTGGCGCTCGATCAGCGCCGCGCTCGTCGAAAGATCGGCGCGCACGCGCGCGCGATATGCCGCGTCGCTCTCGTAGCTGCCGTCGTCGGCCACGCGCCGCGTGACGCCCGCCGGCTGCTCGTTGCCCTGCGGGTTGCCGCGGACGCCGCGGTGCAGATCGTGCGAGTGCGAGGCGATCTCCACGAGACCCGAGCGGGACAGCTCCGCCACCTGCTCCCAGGTCAGGAAGTCCGCGCGCGTCAGCGTGCGCCCCGCCTGCTGCACGTTGGCGTCGTGCTCGATCCAGTCGGTCACGACGCTCACGACGGCCGGATAGCCGAACAGCTTCAGCAGCGGCAGCACGTGCGTGTACACGCTGCGAAACCCGTCGTCGAACGTGATCAGCACCGGCTTCGCCGGCAGCGCCCGGTCGCCGCGCTGCGCCGCCAGCAGGTCGTCGATGGAGACTGGATGGAAGCCGTTCTCCCGCAACCAGGTGAAGTGATCGATCAGATTACGCGTGGATACGGCGTACTGATCGGCGTCGAAGTCGCCGCTGACCGAATCGCGCACGTCGTGGTACGCGAGCACGTGGAACGGCTCCGCGTGCGCACGCGCCGCTGTCACCGCAGCGGTCCACGCGAGGAGCAGCAGCAACGGAGCGCGCGCGCTCACAGCCGTGCCCGCAACGTCGCGACGAAACCGGTCGAGTGCTCGACCGTGCCGTCGAAGAACTGCCGCGACCGCTCGAGCCCCGCACTGACCGCGAGCCGCGGGCTCGGCTGCCACTGCAGCGTGTAGCGCAGCCGCCAGATGCTGCCGGGAGAGAAGCCGCGCTGATCGTAGCGGCCGACAGAGATGTCGGCGTTCTGCGTCACGCTGCGGTCGTAGCGGCGGAACAGGCGCCACTCGTCATGCAGCCCTACGAGCAGGGTCGTGTCGGCGAGCGGGCTGAAGTACGCGACGTCGCTGCGATCGGAGCGCGACGCGCCGAGCTCACCCGTGAGCTCGAGCTTCGTGCGCGGCGCGTTGACGAGCCGGTAGCGGCCGTCGACGAACACCGACTGCGAGCCGTTGCCGTCCGTATACCGCTGCGCACGGGTGCCAACGGCGATCGACATCGATTCGTCACGCGCGTACGTGGCCGTGAGCCCGGCGGCATCGGCGTCCACACCGGCGCGATAGCCGCGCAGCGGCACGTCGTTGCCGGTGAAGTCGAGCAGCGCGGCCACGCTCCAGTAGTCCGACAGGCGCCAGTCGAGGTCGCCGCGCAGTCCGGCTTCGCCGCCCGACCGCGCGCCGGACACCTCGCCCGTGGCCGTGAACCGCGGCGCGCGGTACTCCAGGCCGGCACCGATGCGCCGCCGGTACACGTCGCCCTCCGGGAACAGTGCGTATGCATCGTGCAGGTGCACGAGCGCGCGCCAACGGTACACCTGCGGCCGCGAGTACCAGAGCGAATCCACGCGATACGAATCGCTGCCGAACGTCGTCCCCGTCGAGCTGCCGTTGGTCGCGGTGACCGAGAGCTCGCTGCGATTGTGCAGCCGCCATTCCTCAGCGAGCTTCTCGACGACCGGCTCCCGCGCGAACTCCTTCGTGAGATCGCCGATCGTCACGTCGACGTCGCGGTATTCCCGCGCGTCGATTTGCGCGTACGTGTAGCCGACGCGTGCCGGCAGCAGATCCGGCGACACGGTCAGCACCTGGCGGTACTCGAACAGCGAGCGGTCGAGCCAGCCTCGCCAGCGATAGACGTTCGCGAGCTCGTGGCGCAGATCCGCGTTGCCTGGGGCCTCGCGCAGCAAGCCTTCGAAGCGAGCCTGTGCGCTTTGCAGCTGGTCGCCGTACGCGTATGCCGTGCCTGCGGTCAGCTCGGCGCGCATGCGATCCTCGTTGCCTCTCACCACAGCCGAACCCGCCGCGGAATTCGTGACGGGCAACGCGCTCGCCACGCGATCCGCCAGAGCGAAGGCGGACGCGAAATCCTCGAGATCGAGGTAGGTGTAGATCAGCGCGAACTGCAGATCGAGATCGGCGTCACCCGGGGTCGCGGAACGCAGCGCGCGCAGCGCATCCTCGGGCCGGTGCAGGGTGCGATACGCGTCGCTGACCGCGACCAGCACGTACGGCGGCCTGGCCACGGCCGCGGGCAGCGACTCGAACGCCGCCACGGCGGCTTCCGGGTGGCCGGCCTCGACGAGCGCAACCACACGATCGAGCTCGAGCGCGAGGCGCGCCGCGGGGTCCGCGACGGCCGGCAGGGCCTCGTCGAGCCGCGCCAGCGTGGCCTCGGCCCGTACACGCTTGCCCGAGCCGGGATACGGCGTGCGCGCGGCGAGCCGCAGCTCGATCGCGAGCCGGTCGACCTTGAGGCGAGCCGTTTCGGCGTCCGTCAGGATGCCCGGATGCTCGGCGGCGAGCGCGAGCGCCTGCTCGGGCAGCAGCAGCGCTCGCAGCGCCAGCGCCTTGCCGCGCAGCGCGACACGATCCGCGGGATCGTGCGCGAGCATGGCGTCATACTCGTTCATTGCGGCGAGCGGCGCGCCCTCGCGCTCGCGCACGTACGCGCGGGCGGCGCGAACCGGCGCAGTGTCCCGTTGCGCCGCCGGGATCGCGGCGAGCGTCGCGTCGGCGGCGGCGGGATCGCCGGCGTCCGCCTGGGTCATGGCGAGACCGATCCGGCCGTCCGCGGCGGGATCGAGCTCGATCGCGCGCCGATACCAGCGCGTCGCGAGGTCGTAGCGGCGCAGATTGCGCGCCGCCTTGGCCGCGGCGCGGGCGACGTCGAGCGTCACGACGTCGACAGGCAACCGCTCGGCGAGATCGACGACCTCCGCGTCGCGCTCCGCCCAGCCGCGCACGACGATGGCGTCGGCCAGCAACGCCGCATCCGCGGGCGCGGCGCGCCGCAGATCGTCGAGCGCCGTGATCGCTTCCGCGTAGTGGCCCGCACGGGCCTGCGCAATGGCTCGCGCGTGCCGCGATTCCGTCGAATCCTGGGCGCCGGCGGGTGCGAGCGCCGCGGCGAAGATCAGACCGAGCAGGGAGAATGCCGCGGTCCGAAGCATCCCGAGCGACGCTCCGGTTTTCGGATAGTTATTCCGCATGTCGCGGCCAGCCTAGGGCGAATGGCCGCCCCATCCGAGTGCAGTCGTCACGCCCGGAGCAGGGGCAGTCGCGCAATGTGACCGACTTCACACTGCCACGGCGCGCTCGGGCCCACCCGCGGGCCCGACACACCGCCCGCCGGGCGCGCGCGGCTCGCTATACTCGCGGCAGTGGTCACGCCATTGCCCGGAGCCCCGATGCCCTCATCACACGTACCGCTGACGCGCCGCGCCTGGCTCGGCCATTGCCTGCGCTTCGGCGCACTCGGCCTCGCCGGAACCGCCGTCCCCGGGCTGCTGCGCAGCGCAGCTGCGCAGAGCGCTGCACCGCCGCGCGGTACGCACGTCGTGCTGCTCGGCACGCAGGGCGGACCGAACTTCAACACCGAGCGCGGCGAGAGCGCGAACGCGCTGGTCGTCGATGGCGTGCCCTACGTCATCGACCTCGGCGAAGGCGCTCTTGCCGCGATGCGCCGCGCGGGCATCGCCTACCGCAACGTCTCACGCGTGTTCCTGACTCACCTGCACGACGATCACAGCGCGGAGGTCGCATCGTTCCTGAGTCATCAGTGGTCGGACGGCCGCATCGCACCGACCGTCGTGGCCGGACCCTACGGCACTGCGAAGCTCGTGAGGGCGGCGCTCGAGTCCATCGAAGCCAACACGCAGATCCGGCTGGTCGACGAGGCACGCAAGACGAAGCCCACCGACATCTTCCGGGGCGAGGACCTCGCGGCCACGCCAGCCCCCGTGCAGGTCTATCGCGACGAGCGTGTGACCGTGTCGTCGGTGGAGAACACGCACTTCCCCGAGTCCTCGAAGCGCCGCATGCCGTACCGCTCGCTGTCGTACCGCTTCGACTGCCCCGGCCGTTCGGTCGTGTTCTCGGGCGACACTGCGTACTCCGCAAATCTCGTGAAGCTCGCACGCGGCGCCGACGTGTTCGTCTGCGAAGCCATGGAGGTCGCGAGCATGCGGCAGGCGTTCGAGCGCATGGTCGCGAACGGTGCCTACGCCGACAATCCGGAAGGCGTCTGGGATCACATCGTCAGCACGCATACGAGCACCGCGGACGCGGGTCGCATGGCCGCGGAAGCCGGCGTGAAGCTGCTCGTTCTGACGCATCTCGTGCCGGGCGCGCTCCAGGCCATCAGCGACGAAACGTACGTCGCCGGCGTGCGTCAGCACTTCGACGGCCAGGTGATCGTCGGCAAGGACCTGCTGGTGCTGTAGCCGCGTCAGCCGGCAGCGAGGTAGGCGAAGCCGCCTTCCTTTATATAGAGCTCGCAACCGCCGGCCGTGAACGGCGTATGCACGGCACCCGGCGGCAGCCGCAGCCAGCTGCGTTCGCCGAGCACGCCGCCTTCGTCGGTAAACGCGCCACGCAGCACGAACATCTCGGCGCCGCCGGGATAACGGCGCTCGCCGGGAGTCGCACCGGGCGCCCAGCGCTCGAGTCGCATCGTGTCGGCGAAACCCGGCTGCGAATACAGCGGACATACGTCCACACCCGGGCGATCGCCGCGCTGCCAGTCGAGCACGTGCGTGTTCAGCACCGCGTGCACACGATCGCGACCCGGAAACTGCCGCAGCTTCACGAACAGCACGCACCCTTCGCGCGAGAACGGCGCGTGCCGGAAGCCTTCGGGGTTCAGCAGATAGGTGCCGGCCGGCCAGTCGCCGTGCTCGTCGGAGAACACGCCCTCGAGCACGAGAATCTCCTCGCCATCCGGATGCGCGTGAGCGCGAAACGTCGCGCCCGGCTCATAGCGAACCACCGACGTGACCTGGCCCGCCTCGACGGGGCCCACGAGATGCACGCGCTTGCGCCATACCGTGCCGCTCGGGCTCGGCGTCCATGGCATGCCGGCCGTGTCCACGGCGACGCGGACGCGCAGATCGCCGTTGACGGGCTCCGCGGGGGTCGGCGGCGCGCTCACGCCGGCGCCCTCACTCGGCGTCCGGCTGCTGATCCGGCGCCGCGCGCGCGAACGCGGGTTCCGCACGCAAGCCGTCGGCGATGCGCACGATCGTCGGATACGGAGTCAGGTCGCAGTCGAACCGCCGCGCGTTGTAGACCTGCGGCACGAGGCACACGTCCGCCACCGACAGCGTATCGCCGAAACAGTACCGGCCACCGCTCCAGCGGCCGAGCAGCTGCTCGAGTCCGCCGAACCCTTCGGCAATCCAGTGCCTGTACCAGCGCGCGATGCCCGCCTCGTCGAGATTGAGCTCGCCGCGCAGGTACTTCAGCACGCGCAGATTGTTCAGCGGATGGATCTCGCAGACGATCAACTGGGCGAGTGCCTGCACGCGCGCACGCGCCACGGGCTCGACCGGAACGAGCCGCGGCTGCGGAAAACGCGCGTCGAGATACTCGATGATCGCGAGCGACTGCCACAGGATCGCGCCGTCGTCGTCGAGCACGGGCACCGTGGCCTGCGGATTTTTCGCGAGGAACTCGCTCTGGCGGTGCTCGCCCTGCGGCAGCTGCACCGACACCGTCTCGTAGTCGACGCCCTTGAGGTTCAGGGCGATCCGTACGCGAAACGCGGCCGAGCTGCGAAAGAACGAATAGAGCCGCATCGTCACCTCCCGGCCGCCACGGCACGCGCCGCCTCGAGCCGCTCGGGCGTGCCCACGTCGATCCACAGCCCCTCGAACACCGCGCCCTGCAACTCGCCGCGCGCGATCGCGGCATCCAGCACCGGCTTCAGCGGCCGGCGGCCCGGCTCGAGCGCCGCGAACGGCGCAGGATCGAGCACCGCGATGCCCGCATACGTGTAACGTCTCGGCTGCGCCTGCACACGCCCCGCAGGGTCGAGCCCGAAGTCGCCGCGCGCATTGTGCGCGGGATTCGGCACGAGCACGAGGGTGGGCACCGCGCGCGACACGAGCGTGCCGAAATCGAAGTCCGTGAACACGTCCGAGTTCACGAGCAGGAACGGCTCCTGCCCGAGCAACGGCAGCGCCTGCACGATGCCGCCGGCCGTCTCGAGCGGCGGCTCGCCTTCGTCGCTGTAGCGCAACGCCGCGCCGAAGCGGTCCCCGTCGCCCAGCTGCCGGCGGATCTGCTCGCCCCGGTACGACAGGTTGATCACGATCTCGTCGATGCCGCACGCGGCGAGACGCGCGACGTGGCGCTCGATCAACGCCATGCCGCCGATCGTGAGCAGCGGCTTTGGCCGCTCGGCCGTCAGAGGTCCCATGCGCTCCCCCCGGCCGGCGGCGAGGATCATCGCCCGCATGGCTCCACCCTCGATTCGGCGCGCTCAAGCTCACTCATCACGTGCGCGAGTCCGTCCAATCCGTTGAAGCGATGCATGCTCTATGCCATTGTACCCGCCTCTATCTCAGCCGCACCTCGCCTCTGCAGTGAGCCGTCGTTTCATCTGCACGTTTTGGCTCGTCTTCTGTTTGGCGCGGCAGGCGGTGGCCCAGGACCTCTGCCTGCCCCCTGCACCGCAGTTCATCGAGCTGCCGCCGGAACCGGCCGCGGCGCCGCCCGCGCCCGCGCCCGCGCCGGCCAATAACGGCCCCGACCAGACGATCGAGATCAACGCGAGCCAGATCGACGTCGGCAACGATCAGCAGGCGAAGTTCTCCGGCAAGGTCGAGATCAAGTACAAGGACGGCACGATCTCGGCCGACAACGCCACGTACAACAAGGAAGGCAACGTCGAGGTGCTGGGCCGCGTGAGCTTCAACGGCCCCGAGTTCAGCGTGTTCGGCGAAGACGCCGAAGTCGACACGAAGGCCGAGACGATCACGATCGAAGGCGCCGGCTTCGACATCCCGAAGCGCCCAGCTCGCGGCTCCGCCGAACAGATCGTGATCAACAGCAACAGCAAGATGTCCTTGCTGCACGTGCTGTTCACGACG
>DASZSB010000030.1:0-12633 GCA_035548835.1 Gammaproteobacteria bacterium
CGTACGCCATGAACGTACCCCCGTGCTTCGACGCCATCACCTTCGTCAACGCCGCCGTCAGCGTCGTCTTACCGTGGTCCACATGCCCAATCGTCCCCACGTTTACATGCGGCTTCTTGCGTTCAAATTTCTCTTTGGACATTTCCTGGACTCCTGACTTTCGCTTCGAGCGGCGGGCGACCTGTTCGCAGCCGCGGCGCCTGTATTATTAAATGTGTAACCGTCTACTGCACCACCATGGTGCAGCCCTGCAATCCATGGAGCCCACAACCGGAATTGAACCGGTGACCTCTTCCTTACCAAGGAAGTGCTCTACCGACTGAGCTATGTGGGCGGGAAAGCAAACCGGGAGCAGACTCCACCGTTCGATCCTCAACCACAAGCTCCCGTCCGAAAGTGGAGCGGGTGAGCGGAATCGAACCGCCACCATCAGCTTGGAAGGCTGAGGTTCTACCGTTGAACTACACCCGCCTGTTCTCGCCTACCTCATCCAAATTGGTGGAGGGGGTAGGATTCGAACCTACGAAGGTATAAACCAGCAGATTTACAGTCTGCCCCCGTTGGCCGCTTGGGTACCCCTCCGCGGACATAAGCCGGCTATTTTCTGATTAGAGCGCGGGAGTGTCAACACGCGTCACGCCGTTTTCTTCAGCTGCGCCTGTCGCGAACGATCGCCGTGCAGCAATCGCACGAGATCCGCCTCGCCCTCGGTGAGACCGAAACAGGTTATCAGCCGCGCGGCTTCCTCGCCATGCTCGGCGGAGGTAATGGCCTGCTCGTAGGACTGGGAGTCAGTCGCAATCTCGAGCTGCCCCACGCGTTCCACGAGCCTTCCCAGATCCTCGCGGCCGCGCTGGTCCAGCGTGGCGACCCGGGCCGCGAGACCTTCCAGAACGCCGTTCAGCGAGCGCTCGAGGGCCACACAGCGGTCGGCCAGAGTGGAAATGCGCCGATGGATCGGCCAGACGTAGACCACGTCGTAGATCACCAGCACTGCCAAGGCGGCCGCCATCCCGAGAATCGTCTGCGGCCAGGGGAAATGTTCCAACATCATACGTACTCGTCTATGTGGTCGGTGGGAGAGTCGTCATCGCGACGCGCCGGTGCGCCGGGATTCGGCTTCGGTTTCCGCGGCTGCGGCGGTGGCCGCCCCGGAGTCCCGACGCCTCGCCCGATCGGCGGCAAAGTCGGAAGCGCTGGTTTGATGCGTTCAACGTCTGCCATGGCCGACTCCACGTTATGGTGACCGCGGTTGCGCTAAACATTCATGCCTCTTTGAACCAGGATTCGAGGCGGGCCCGGATGCGCAGCACCGCCTGCCCATGGATCTGGCAGACGCGCGACTCGCTGACCTCGAGCACCTGCCCGATTTCGCGCAGATTCAGCTCCTGGTCGTAATACAACGACAACACGAGCCGCTCGCGCTCGGGTAACGAGGCGATGGCCTGCCCCACCGCCTCGCGGAACTGGTCTTCCTCGAGCATCGTCTCGGGACCGTCTTCCGGCGCGTCCGGCAGCATGGAGGCCCGCTCGGGGTCGCCGGCCAGCTGCTCGTAGCTCAGAATGCGGCTCGAGGCCGCACTCTCGACCATCCTGTGGTACTCCTCGAGGCTCACGCCGAGCGCAGCCGCAATCTCCTGCCCCCTGGCGTCGCGTCCAGTCTGGTTCTCGATGCTGCGGATGGCCTGCGAGACCTGCTTGGCGTGGCGGAACGTCGAGCGCGGCGTCCAGTTGGAGCGACGCGCCTCGTCGAGCATGGCGCCGCGGATCCTGATGCCGGCATAGGTCTCGAAGTTCGCGCCCTTGGTCGGCGTGAAGTTCTGTGCGGCGTTCAGGAGGCCGATCATGCCGGCCTGAATCAGATCGTCGACCTCGATGTGGGCAGGCAGCCGGCTCACCACGTGATAGGCGATCCGTTTGACGAGCTCGCCGTGCTTCAGCACGAGCTCATCGACCGGCGGCAGACCTGCCGCCTCGGCCACGTCCTTGTAACCCGGTGTCATTGCGCCCCCACGGCTCGCCGGGCGTCGCGCCCCACGAGCCGCTCCACGAAGAACTCGACGCCGCCGCGCGCCTGCGCCGGTGCGGACCAGCCGTCCGCCGCGAGCGCGAGCTTCTGGAACGCGCGCGCCGACGGGCTGCCCGGGAACGCCTCGACCACTGCCGTCTGGGCGCGAATCGCCTGGCGCAGATAGTCGTCGTGCGGAACGTAGCCGAAGTACGCTGGCGTCAACCCGAGGAAGCGGTGGCAGACGCGCATGAGCTTCTCGTACAGCTCGCGCCCGTGCACGGCGCTCTCGACCATGTTCGCCACGATCTCGAACCGGCAACCTGCACGCCGACGCGCGAGGACCTTGATCAGACCGTAGGCATCCGTCAGCGACGCCGGCTCGTCGCAGACGAGCACGACGACGCGCTGCGCCGCCTCGCTGAACGTCACGACGCCCTCGCCGACGCCGGCCCCCGTGTCGACCAGCAGCACGTCGAGCGGCTCGACGAGCTCGCTGAACGCGCCGATCAGGCCCGCATGCTGGGCGCGATTCAGCGTGGCCATGCTGAAGCTGCCCGAGCTCGCAGGGACGATGCGCAGCCCTGCGGGCCCCGTCAGGATCACGTCGGCAAGCCCACACTCGCCATTCACCACGTGCTCCAGATTCCACCGTGCGCGCAGGCCGAGCAGCACGTCCACGTTGGCCATGCCGAGGTCGGCGTCGAGCAGCATCGTGCTGCGGCCGAGGCCGGCCAGTGCGGCCCCGAGATTCACGGCCGTCAGCGTCTTCCCCACACCGCCCTTGCCGCCCGTGATGGCGATGACCTTCGCGCTGCGCCGGGCACCGAGGCGTCGCAGACCCGCCGCCTGATCGAGCTTCAGGTCATGCATTGGCCGCAACCCCCATGTGACCGAAGCGCTCGGCGAGCTCGTGCTCGTCCGGCACGTTCGGCGCATTGGCGGACAGCTTCAACGCGTTGTGCAGCAGCCAGAAGCGCTTCGGCGCCGCGCAGTGCAGGTCCTCCGGCACACGCTGGCCATCCGAGAGATACGCCAACGGCAGCGAGCTGCGGATCGCAAGCGAGAGCACGCCGCCGAGCGCGACGGCCTCGTCGAGCTTGGTCACGATCAGCGCCTCCGGACGGGCGGCGTCGAACACTTTCATGGCCTCGGCGAGGCAACCGCGATCGGCGCCGGCGGAGAGCGCCAGCACCGTGCGGACGTCGTAGCCGTCGACCTTCAGCGTCGCGAACTGGTTCGCCAGGCGCACGTCTCGCTGGCTCATGCCGGCCGTGTCGATCAGCACGAGCTTCTTGTTCGCGAATCCTTCGAGCACGCGGCGCAGGTCCTGCGCGCTCTCGGCCACGTGCATCGGCGCACGCAGGATTCGTGCGAAGTTCGCCAGCTGCTGGCGCGCGCCGATCCGGTACGTGTCCGTGCTCACGAGACCGAGCTCCTCGACGCTGTGCTTCAGCACGAAACGGGCCGCGATCTTGGCGAGGCTCGTGGTCTTGCCCACGCCCGTCGGGCCCACGATCGCGAAGATGCCGCCGGTCTCCGCCATGTCCCAGGTCACGAGCGGCAGACGCTCGCCGAAGCGCCGCACGACGAAGCGCATGGCCTCCTGCGAACCGAAGTCGTTCGGCACCTCATCGGCCAGCTCGGCCGCGAGCGTCGAGTCGACGCCGAGCTTGGAGAGCTCGCGCAGCAGCCGCGCCCGGACCGGCGCCTGACGGTTCAGCTCGTTCCAGGCCAGGCTCGCGAGCTGCGTCTCGAGCAGCCGGCGCAGATCCTTGATCTCGAGCGCCATCGAAGTCTCCGCGGAGGACGGCTCGGGCGTCGCGGCCACCTGAGGCGCCGGCGCAGCGGGGGCCACGTTCGCGCGCGTGATCGCGAGCGGCGCGGCGGCGCGCTGATAGTCGTCGAGCTGCGAGAGTCCGAGGTCGTCGCCGGCAGTGCCGGCCGAGCCGTCACGGGCCGACTGACCGAGCAGGCTGTCGTCGTAGTCGATGGCGGCGATGACCTCGACGCCCTCCGGCAGCTTGCGGCTCGACAGCATCACGGCATCCGGGCCGAGCTCGCCGCGGATCGCGGCGAGCGCCGCCCGCATGTCAGTGGCCACGAATCGTTTGATGTTCATCCGTCACTCCTCCGTAAGCTACGCAGCATTCGCGCGTGGCAGCGGCGCACGCGCGGCGCCACCATTCGGGCTGCCCACGCTCGCGATCACGCGCAGCGATTTGTTGTGCGGCACCTCGCCGTATGCGAGCACCGCGAGATTCGGCACGCCGTGGCGCGTGAAGCGCGCGAGCCACGGGCGCAGCTGAGTCGGGACCAGCAGCACTGCCGGCTCGGAGCGCATCTCCTGCTGACCGGCCGCGTCGAGCAACGCGCCATGCAGCCGGTCGGCGAGACCCGGCTCGAACGTCGGTCCACCTTCGCCGCCTTTGAACCCGTCACGCAGCAGCATCTCGAGCGACGGATCGAGCGTGATGACCGGCAGCTCGTCGCGCAGGCCATAGATGCCCTGGACGATCGAACCGCCGAGCGCCTCGCGAACGTGCGCCAGCAGCACCGCCGGATCCTGCGTGCGGCCGGCGTGCTCGGCCAGCGTCTCGGCGATCGTGCGGATGTTGCGCACGGGCACGCGGTCGACGAGCAGCTCCTGCATGACCTTCACGATGACGCCGAGCGACAGCGCGCCCGGTGTCAGGTTCTCGACGAGCTTCGGCGCGCTCTTCGCGAGCCGGTCGAGCAACTGCTGCACTTCCTCGTGGCCGAGCAGCTGGTGCGCGTGACGCTTCAGCAGCTCGCTCAGGTGAGTGGCCACGACGGTTGCCGGATCGACGACAGTGAAGCCGAGCGACTGCGCATGCTCCTTGGCCGCCGGCTCGATCCAGTAGGCATCGAGGCCGAAGGCCGGATCCTTCGTGCGCGCGCCCACGAGTTGCGCGCTGATGCCGCCGGGATTGATCGCAAGATCGCGTTCCGTCTGGATCTCGCCCTCGCCCACGGGCACGCCCAAGATCGAGATGCGATACGCATTGGGCTTCAGCTCGAGGTTGTCGCGAATGTGCACGGACTGCACGAGGAAGCCGAGCTCCTCCGACAGCTTGCGACGTACGGCCTTGATGCGGCCGAGCAGCGGACCGGACTGGTTGCGGTCCACGAGCGGAATCAGCCGGTAGCCCACCTCGAGCCCGATCAGGTCCACGGCGGTCACGTCTTCCCAGCCGAGCTCCTTGTCGGCCGCGGGCGCTACCGGCGCGGCGGGCTGCTGCGACGCTTCCGGCTTCGCCTGCGGCGCGGCCGGGGCGCGCGCACGCTTCTCGAGCCAGTAGCCGGCGCCGATCGCGGCGGACGCGAGCAGCAGGAACACGATGTTCGGCATGCCGGGCAGCATGCCGAGCACGCCGAGCACGCCACCCGCGATGGTCAGCGCGCGCGGGTACTGCACGAGCTGCTTCACGACCTGCTCGCCGAGCGCGGACGCGCGCGACATCCGCGTCACGATCACGGCCACGGCCGTCGACGCGAGCAGCGCGGGAATCTGGGCGACGAGGCCGTCGCCGATCGTCAGCAGCGTGTACACGCGCCCGGCCTGGCCGATGGCCATGCCGTGATCGATCGTGCCGATCACGAGCCCGCCGATGATGTTGATGGCGAGGATCAGGATGCCCGCGACCGCATCGCCGCGAACGAACTTGCTGGCGCCGTCCATCGCGCCGTAGAAGTCGGCCTCCTGCGCCACCTCGCTGCGCCGCGCGACGGCCTGCTCCTGCGTGATGAGCCCGGCATTCAGGTCGGCGTCGATGGCCATCTGCTTGCCCGGCATGGCGTCGAGCGTGAAGCGCGCCGTGACTTCCGACACGCGGCCGGCGCCCTTCGTGACGACCATGAAGTTGATGACCACGAGGATCACGAACACGACGATGCCGACGGCGTAGTTGCCACCGATCACGAACTGGCCGAACGCCTCGATCACGCGCCCGGCCGCGTCCGTGCCCGTGTGGCCGTGCAGCAGCACCACGCGCGTCGACGCGACGTTCAGCGCGAGACGCAGCAGCGTCACGCCGAGCAGCACGGTCGGGAACACGGCGAAGTCGAGCGGCCGGCGCACGTAGATCACGGCGAGCATGATCACGAGCGACAGCGCGATGTTGAACGTGAAGAAGAGATCGAGCAGGAACGGCGGCAACGGCACGACGACCATCGCCAGCAGCGCGATCACGAGCAGCGGCGTGCCGAGACCGAGCTTGCCGATCGTGGCGAGGCGTTGCGTCATGACGGCGGCGTTCACGCGTCACCTTCCTGGCCGGGAGTCGCATCCTCCGACCCCGGCACTCCCGCCATCCCTGACGGTCGCGGCCGTCGCGGTTCCGAGAGATCGGCGTCGATCGAGAGCTCCGGCTTCTTCGGCGCGGCCCTGGGGCCGGCCGGGCGGGCCTTGCCGCCGGGCGGCGTGCGCCCCGTGAGCTGGTAGATGTAGGTCAGCACCTGCGCGACGGCCACGTACAGCCGGGGCGAGATCTCCTTGCCGACCTCGCTCGTGAAGTACAGCGCGCGCGCGAACTGCGGGTGCTCGAAGACGGGCACCTTGTGCGCCTCGGCGATCCGGCGGATCTGCAGCGCCATCAGGTCCGCGCCCTTCGCGACGACGCGCGGCGCCTTCATCTTGCCCGCCTCGTAGCGCAGGGCCACGGCGTAGTGGGTCGGGTTCATGGCCACGACGTCCGCCTTCGGCACGTCGGCCAGCATGCGGCGGTTCGCGATCGAGCGCTGCAGGTTGCGGATCCGCGACCTGACCTCGGGACGGCCTTCCGTCTCCTTCATTTCGTCCTTGGCTTCCTGCTTCGTCATGCGCAGTTGCCGGCGGTGATTCCAGAACTGGAACGGCACGTCGATCACGGCGACCACGATCAGGCTCGCCGCGAGCCCCGCGAGCGCGACGCCCGCGAGCCACGCGGAGCGCGTGATGGCGGCCTGCAACGTCAGCGAGCCGAGGGCCAGGAAGTCGGGGCCTAGGTGCCACAACAGAGCGCCGGCGATCAACGCGACGATGGCGAACTTCGCGAGCGCCTTCACGAGCTCGATCAACCCGTTCACGCTGAAGAGGCGTGTCAAACCCGTGGCCGGGTTCAGACGCGAGAAGTCGGGCGTCAGCGCCTGCGTGCTGAACGCCCACCCGCCGAGCGCGACGGTGCCGAGCACGGCGGCGCCGATCGTGGCCGCAGCCACGGGCAGTAGCAGCTGCAGGCCGAGCACGAGGCCGTTCACCAGCGATCCCGGCAGCAAGCCGGCATCGAACAGCGCCGCGCGCGGCAGATGCAGACCGAGCTCGAACAGGCGCGCGAGATTCATGGCGTAGTAGTCCCGACCGATCAGCAGCGCGAGCGCGCCCGCAATCACGACGGCCGTCGCCGCGAGCTCCTTGGAGCGCGGCACCTGGCCGCGCTCGCGCGCGTCGTCGAGCCGTTTCGCGCTGGGTTGCTCTGTGCGGTCCTCGTGATCGTGTTCGTTCTCTGCCATGGTCGTGTCGCTAGGCGCCGAGCACCCGCGTCAGCAGTGTCAGCGTGGTGGACAGGAATTCCGCGAGCAGCGCGCTCAGGTGCCCGATGTTCAGGAGCAACAGCAGGAAGCCGATCAGCAGACCGGCGGGCAGGCCGACGGCGAACAGGTTCAGCGTGGGGGCCGCGCGGCTCATGATGCCGAACGCGATGTTCGCGATCAGTAACGCCGTCGCGGCCGGCAGCGCGATCCGCAGCGCGCCCGCGAACAGCTGGCCTCCCCAGTTGGCCACCATGTAGAAGCCGTTCGCCGACAGCCCGTTGCCGACCGGCAGCAGCGTGAAACTGTCGGACAGGAAGCGCAGCGTCGCGAGATGCCCGCCGAGCGACAGGAAGATCAGCGTGCCCAGGATCACGAAGAACTGGCTGATCACGGGCACGGAGATGCCGCGCTGCGGGTCGACCATCGTGGCCATGCCGAGACCCATGCTCATCGCAATGGTCTGCCCGGCGACGATCAGCGCATCGAAGATCGTCTGCAGGCAGAAGCCGATTGCGACGCCGATCACGAGCTCCTGCGCGACGACCAGGCCCGTCGCGAGCGACAGATCGAACGCGCGCGTGGGCGGCAGCATGGGACCGACCACCACGGTGGTCGCGACCGCGAGCGCGAGGCGCACGCGCTTCGGCACGAGGCGCGCGCCGAAGATCGGCGCCACCATCATGACGCCGGCAATGCGGAAGAACGGCCAGACCGTGAAGCCGAGCTCACGGACAAGGACGTCTTCCAGCATTTCCAGTGTGAACTGCACGGTCAGCCTATGAGCTGCGGAATGCTCTTGATCAGGGACTCGGAGTAGCCGATCAGGACCTTCAGCATCCAGCCACCGCCGACGTACAGCGCGACCGCGAGCACCATGAGCTTGGGGATGAAGGACAGCGTGACCTCATTGATCTGCGTGGCCGCCTGGAACACGCCGATCAGGAGACCTGCTGCCAGCGCCGCGAGCAGCATCGGGGCGGCGAGCATCGCCGTCACGACGAGCGCCTGCTGACCGATGATGATGACTTGTTCGGGCGTCATGGATTACCTCAGGCCAGGAAGCTCGACGCGAGCGTTCCGACCAGCAACGACCAGCCGTCCACGAGCACGAACAACATGATCTTGAACGGCAGGGAGATCAGCATCGGCGAGAGCATCATCATGCCCATCGACATCAGCACGCTCGCCACGACGAGGTCGATGATCAGGAACGGAATGAAGATCAGGAACCCGATCTGGAACGCGGTCTTGAGCTCGCTCGTGATGAAGCTCGGAATCACCACCGACAGCGGCACCTCTTCCGGACCCGCGTACGGCTCGTGCCCCGAGAGCTGGACGAACAGCTTCAGATCGTTCTCGCGCACCTGATCGAGCATGAAGCCGCGCAGCGGCACGATGGCGTTCTTCGCCGCGGTCATCGCGTCCTGCTCGCCGGCCATGTAGGGCACGACGGCCTCGTCGTACGCGCGGGTCATGACGGGCGACATCACGAAGAACGTCAGGAACAGCGCGAGGCCGATCAAGACCTGATTCGGCGGCGTCTGCGGCGTGCCGAGCGCCTGGCGCAGGATGGCGAGCACGATCACGATGCGCGTGAACGCGGTCATTGACAGTAGCAGCGCCGGCAGCACGGTCAGCGCCGTCATCAGCGCGAGAACCTGGATGCTGAGCGAATAGGTCTGCTGGCCGTTGCCGAGCTGGCTCACGGTCACGGCCGGCAGCGACTGCGCGAACGCTTCGCCTCCCAGCACGAGCAGCAGCGCGGTGACGAGGAAACAGCGGGCGATCCTCATGGCTGCTCCGGCAGCGTGAACTTCGGCTCGGCGTGCGCCGCGGGCGCCGCGCCCGCGTGGGCCGACGACGGCGCGCCGACGTTGAACACGCCGGCCGGGCTCACCGCGATCAGCAGCTCCACGCCGCGAGCCTCGACCAGCAGCAACCGCTCCTTGGCACCGAGCGGCAGCGCGGCCAGCACCTTCAAGGGACCGTTGCCGCGACCGACCGAGAACGGCATGCGCCGCACGAGCCACGCGGCGCCGAAGATGAACCCGAGCACCAGCACGAGGCTCAGGATCACGCTCGAAAGGTCCGCGAGCCCGACGCCGGGCGCCGCGAGCGCGACATCGGCCGTCGAGAGCAGCGCGAGGCTCGTCAGGACGCGCTTCATTCCTTCAGCGACTCCACGCGCTTGTCGGGGCTCACGACATCGAGCAGGCGGATGCCGAACTTGTCGTTCACCACCACGACCTCCGCGTGCGCGACGAGCGTGCCGTTAACGAGTACGTCGAGCGGCTCACCGGCGAGCTTGTCGAGCTCCACGACCGAGCCCTGCGTCAGCGCGAGCAGGTTGCGGACGCTGATGCGCGTGCGGCCGACCTCGAGCGTCAGCACGAGGCGCACGTCCATGATCAGGTCGAGGTTCAGCTGACCTGCGCCGCCGGCGGCGCTGCGCGGCAGCTCCGCGAACTCGGCCGCGGCCACTTGGTTCTCGGGGGTGCTCATCGAAGGGTCTCCTCAGGAAGATGGGCCGCGGCTTTCACGGCTTCGAGAACGCTGACGGCGTTGTAGCCGCGCGAGCGTCCGAACTTGCCGCGCAGGAGCGGCCGCGAGCCGGAACGCAGGACCGCGGTCTTCGGCATCTCGATCGGCAGGATGTCGCCGGGCTTCATCTGCAGCAGCTCGCGCATGCTGATGTCCGTCTCGAGGAACACGGTCGTGAGATCGAGGCTCGTGTTCTCGAGCTGCGCGCGCAACCCGTTGCGCCAACGCTGGCGGGTCTCGGGCGACACCGTCTTCAGCCCTTCGGCGAGCTTGTCGCGGACCGGCTCGAACGACGACAGCGGCAGGATCAGGCAGATCGATCCGCCCACCGAGTTCAGCGTGACCTCGACGCGCGTGACGACCACCGTCTCGGTCGGCGTGGCCATGTTCAGGTAGCTCGCGTTGACCTCGCTCTGCGCGTGCTGGAACTCCAGGGCCGCGACGGGCGCGAGCGCGCGGCGGAAATGATCCGTCACGAGGTCGACGATGACCTTGTTCAGGCGTTGCTCCGTCGGCGTCAGGGACTCGCGTGCGACTTTCGTGGCCGCACGCCCGCCGCCGCCGTAGTAGCGGTCGACCAGCGCGAACAGCAGCTTGCCGTCGACGGCCACGAGCGCGTTCCGCGGCCACGGCTTGATGGTGTACAGATTGAAGCTCGTCGGGACAGGCAGCGACGCCAGCCACTTGCCGTACGGCGCGAGCTGGACTTCCTGCAGCGTGACCTCGAGCGGCTGGTGGATCAGGTCGCCGAGCTTGCGCTGGAACTCCGTGACCCAGCGCTCGTTCAGGCGATCGAGCGTCGGCATGCGCCCGCGCACGATGCGGTCCTGCGCGACCAGGTCGTACGGTTGCGGCACGCCGGGCGCGGCGGCGGCTCCATCGGGGCCCTTCTGCAACAGCGCCTCGACCTCGGCGCTGCTGATGTCGGCGCGCGCGGGAGCGTCGGCGGTAGGCGAATCGGCAGCCATGGCGTTCGACCTACTGGATCACCAGGCTCGTGAAATACAGCTCTTCGATCTGGCCCTCGCTGCCGTTCTTCGCGAGAACCTCGTTGGCCGACTTCGTGAGCGCGGCGCGCAGCTTCTCCTTGCCCTCGACCGTCGTCATCTCCTCGAGCTTGTAGCGCGCGAGCTCGAACAGGAACGCATTGCGCACGGCCGGCGCGTGCTTCTTGATCTCTTCGATGGTCTTCTCGCTGCGGGCCATGGCCTGCACCTGCAGCTGCAGGTAACGCGTGCCGTCTCCCTCGTCGTAGCTCACGACGAACGGCGGATCCAGCGGCACGTACTGCGCGGGATCCTTCTTCTCCTGCTTCTCGGGTTCGGCGGCCGCGAGCTCGATCGAGCCTTGCTCCCCGCCCTCCTGCTCCTTGGCCGCAGCCGGAGTCGCGTCGTGCGAGCCGCCTTCGATCAGCTTGGTCAGCAGCGGCGCCGCGACCTGGGCGCCCAGCACCGCGACGAACAGCGCCACCGCGCCAACGATGATGAGCTTCATCTGCGAGGTGCCGCCGGCAGCCTTCGCCTTGCCCTTGCCGGCCTCCTGGCCCTCGGAATCCTCTTTCTCGGCCCCGGACATCGCGCACTCCTGCAGAAACTGAACTCAGCAGGCGGATTCCAAGTTCCGTGCCAGCCAGTGCGGCATCAGAGGTTTCAATGGGAACAAGGGCTTAGAAGCGCTGCGCCGCTACGGAAAGCGCCGGAAAATTGGCGCTTCGACGGCCGGGTGACGGTTCCCCGCCGTGGCTAGGCGAACAGATCGATGCGGCCGGCGGCGCGAGTGGCGGCCCGGACGGGCTCGAGCTCCTGGTCAGCCACGGCCGCCAACGGCGAGAAGGCCGGCGCGGCCGAGCGTGGCGCGGTGTCGCGGCCCGCCTCCCCGGCTTGCCCACCCCACCCGCCCTGGACGGTCGCGCCGCCGAGGGACAGGCCGCTCGCCGAGAACAGGTCGCGCAGGCGCGGCAGGCTCTGTGCAAGCTCGTCGCGGGCGGCGGCGGTACCCGCCGTCAGCTGCACGAAGGTCTTGTCCTCGACCAGCGAGATCTTGACGTCGAGGGAGCCGAGCTCCGGCGGGCTCAGCTTGATGCGCGCTTCGCCGACGTGCTGGTCCACCAGCACCTGCACCCGGCTCGCGAGCGCCTCGTGCCAGTGGTCCGCGCGCGTATCGAGTGGCGCACCGGGACTTGCCGCGGCCGGCGCGCTCGCAGCCGGCGCCGGCGCGCCGCCCGCATGAGGTGCCCCCGGTGCGTGCGCGGGGGCCGCGGCGGGGGACAGTCCCGAATCCACGGCCACCGACGTGACTGCCGGCGGCATTGCATCGATGGCGGGATCGCGATGGGCCGGCCGGGAGAGAGTGTCGGCGACCTCGCCGATCGGCGTGCCCGCAGCCACCTGGCCCGCCGGGGTCGCACGCGGATCCGTCGCGGCCGTGGCCGACGAGGCCGCGACCGAACCCGGCTCCGGGTCGCGCGCCGCGCCCGCGCGCACGAGCTTCGACGCCGGCGGCGCCTCGCCCGCCTGCGGCACGGCCGCCTCGAGCGCGGCCGCCACCTCGGG
>DASZSB010000031.1:0-1765 GCA_035548835.1 Gammaproteobacteria bacterium
GCCGCACGTTCGCTGCGGCAAGCTCGTCGTGGCGCAGGACGATGAGCTGGCGGAGCTCGAGCGTGTCGCCGGCCTCGCGAAGGGGGCTGGTGCGACGGTCGAGCTCGTGGACCGCGCGTTCGTCGCCGCGCGTGAGCCGCACGTGCGCGCGGCCGCCGCGCTCTGGTCGCCGGATACCGGATGGCTCGAGGCCGAGGCGCTCGTGCGCGCGCTGCAGGCCGACGTCGAGCGCCACGACGGCGTCGTGCTCGTCGGCTCGCCGCTCGTCGGCATCGAGCCCGCGCCCGACGGCCTCATCGTCGTGACGCCGCAGGAGCGCATCGACGCGGAGCTGCTGATCGACGCGGCCGGGCTGTATGCCGACGACGTGTCACGGCTGGCGGGCGGCGACGAGTTCCGCATCTATCCGTGCCGCGGCGAGTACGCGACGCTGACGCCCGGGGCGTCGGCGCTGGTGCATGGCCTGGTCTATCCCGTGCCGCACGCGTCGGGCCATGGCCTCGGGACGCACTTCACGCGCACGCTCGGCGGGGAAGTCTGGCTGGGGCCGACGGTGCGCTACGTCGAGGACAAGCAGGACTACGAGCGCGACCGCGCGCCGGTCGAGTCGTTTCTGGAGCCGGCGCGCGCGCTCGTGCCGGACATCACGCTGTCGGACCTGCGTCTCGGCGGCACGGGCATCCGGCCGAAGCTGCACCCGCCGTCGGAGCGCTTTGCGGATTTTCTGATTCGGCGCGATTCGCGCAATCCACGCGTGATCCACGCTGCGGGGATCGAGTCGCCGGGGTTGACGGCCTGTCTGGCGATAGCGGAGATGGCGGCGGGGATGGTGTAGCGGGCGGCGGGCTGCGGGCGGCAGTCTGCGGTCTGCAGTCATCGAGGCAGACTGCAGACCGCGGACCGCAGCTTGTTCTTATCTCGGTCCGGACAGCGTCCAGACCAGATTGACGGTGCCGACGTTTGCCGAGCCCAACAACGTCGCGCCGTTGGCTCCGGTGAGCAGCCACGCGGCGATCTGCCCGTTCACGATGTTCTGGAAGATCAGATCGGGATGCCCATCGAGGTTGTAGTCGCCCACGGCTCGGACCTTCCACGTTGGATCGTTGAGCGACACGTCGATCGCTCCGCTCGCAATCGTGCCGTTCATGTAGTAGGCCGCGAGATTGCCGGTGCTGTGCTGCCAGACGAGATCGAGCTTGTGATCGCCGTTCAGATCCGCCACGCCGACCACGCGCCAGTTCTTGTCGGCGATCGTGATGACGTTCATGCCGGCATCCATCAGGTATGCGCCCTGGAATGGATTCATCGTCGTGGCCACGCCGCCCGATGACGTCATGAACCAGATATAGATCTGGCCGGCTGCGAAGTTCTGCCAGACCAGGTCGGTCTTACCGTCGCCGTTGAAATCACCCGTGGCGACCACACGCCAGGCCGGGCTCGCACCCAGCACCTGCTCTCCGACCTTCGTCGTGCCATTCATGACGAAGAGCACGAGCTGGCCCGTTGTCTGATTCTGGTAGAGCACGTCGGGCTTGCCGTCACCGGTGAAGTCGCTCGTGCCCACGACCGTCCATCCCGCGGGGACGTTCTCGTTGACGAGGTACGTGCCGCTCGCGAACGTCAGGTTGCTGTTCAGGAACCACGAGTAGACCTGCCCGGGGGCGCCAGCATTCTGATACCCGAGCTCCGGCTTGCCGTCCGCGTTGAAGTCGCCGTTGACCGTCGCGGGCACGACCGGGCAGCCATTGGCCGTCTGCGCGAAGAC
>DASZSB010000032.1:0-51645 GCA_035548835.1 Gammaproteobacteria bacterium
AGGGCGAGCGCGCACGGACGATCGGCCAGCTGCGCCTGTTCGCCGACGTGGTGCGGCGCGGCGGCTGGCTCACGCTGCGCGTGGACACGGCGCAACCGGAGCGCACGCCGCGCCGGCCCGATCTGCGGCTGCGCCGGATTCCGCTCGGCCCCGTCGCGATCTTCGGCGCCAGCAACTTTCCGCTGGCGTTCTCGGTGGCCGGCGGCGACACGGCGTCGGCGCTCGCCGCGGGCTGCCCCGTCGTGGTCCGCGGGCACGCGGCCCACCCCGGCGTGGGCGAGCTCGTCGCGCGGGCCATCGCCACGGCGGTCCTCGATCGCGGCCTGCCGGAGGGCACGTTCTCCTACGTCACGGGCCCGGCGCACGCGCTCGGCAGCGCGCTGGTCGCGAACCCGCACATCAAGGCCGTGGGCTTCACCGGCTCGCGCGCGGGCGGGCTCGCGCTGTGCGCCGTGGCCGCCGCGCGGCCCGAGCCGATTCCGGTCTTTGCCGAGATGAGCAGCGTGAACCCCGTGTTCCTGCTGCCGGATGCGCTGGCGCAGGACGCGGAGAACATCGCGAAGGGTTTCGTCGCGTCGGTCACGCAGGGCGCCGGCCAGTTCTGCACGAATCCCGGCCTGCTGTTCGCGGTCGCGGGCCCCGCGCTCGAGCGTTTCGTCGCCGCGGCCGGCGCCGCGCTCACGGGCTGCAACGCGCAGACCATGCTGACGCCCGCGATCCATCGCGCGTACGAGCAGGCCACCGCGTGGCTGTCGCACGCGGAGGGCGTGCAGGCGGGCGCGCGAGGGATCGATGCCGGCGGCCCGAACCAGGCGCGTGCCGCGCTGTTCGTGACCGACGGCGAGACGTTCCGGCGCAATCCGCGGCTCGCGCAGGAAGTGTTCGGCCCGGCCGCGATCCTCGTGCGCGTGCGCGACGCGGAGGAATTGCCGGGGCTCGTCGAAACGCTCGAGGGGCAGCTCTCGGCCACGCTGCATCTGCGCGACGCGGACCACGCGCTGGCCGCACGACTCTTGCCGGCGCTCGAACGCAAGGCGGGCCGCATCATCGCGAACGGCTGGCCCACCGGCGTCGAGGTGGCCCACGCGATGGTGCACGGCGGCCCGTTCCCGGCGACCTCCGACGGCCGGACCACGTCCGTCGGCTCGCTCGCGATCGAGCGCTTCCTGCGCCCCGTCTGCTATCAGGACCTGCCGGCGGCGCTGCTGCCGGGCGAGCTGCGCGATGACGACACCCGGTTCGAACGCCTGGTGAACGGCGTGCGGGCCGGAGCGGACGTGCAGCGCCGATCGTGACGCGCACGCCGCCAGCGCCGCTCACGCTCGGCATCGTCGGCTTCGGCAAGATCGCACGCGAGCAGCACGTGCCGGCGATTCGGGCGGACCGCCGCTTCGTGCTCCACTCGATCGCCGACACGGCCGGCGGCGCAGCACCCGCGCGCAAGTACGCGACCGTCGAGGCGCTGCTCGCGGCCGACGACGCACCCGCGGCCGTGGCCATCTGCACCCCGCCGCAGGCGCGCTACGCCGTGGCGCGTCACGCGCTCGGGCGCGGCCGGCACGTGCTGCTCGAGAAGCCGCCGACGGTCACGCTCTCGGAGCTCGAGGAGCTGCGCGAGGTGGCGGCGCGCGCGGGCGTCACGCTGTTCTGTGCATGGCACTCGCAGTTCGCCGCCGCCGTGCTACCCGCCCGCGAGTGGCTCGCGCAGCGCAGGTTGAACAGCGTGCGCATCACATGGCGCGAGGACGTGCGTGTATGGCACCCCGGCCAACGCTGGCTCTGGGAGCCCGGCGGCTTCGGCGTGTTCGATCCCGGCATCAATGCGCTGTCGGTGGCCGCGCGCATCTTGCCGAAGCGCCTCCTCGTGCGCGAAGCCCTGCTCTCGTTCCCGGAGAACTGCGCGACGCCGATCGCCGCGGATCTCGCGATGACGGACGTGGACGGAACACCGATCGCGGTGTCGTTCGACTTTCTGCAGACCGGCCCGCAGACCTGGAACATCGAGGTCGAAACCGACGCCGACACTCTGCTGCTATCCCAGGGCGGTGCGCGGCTCGCGATCGACGGGCACGACGTGCAGGTCGGCCCGAGCGCCGAGTATCCGGCGCTGTACGCGCGCTTCGCGGATCTCATCGCGTCCGGGCGCTCCGACGCCGACGCGCTGCCGCTCGAGCTCGTGGCCGACGCGCTGCTGCTCGGCCGGCGGCGGCTCGCACCCGCGTTCGTCGACTGACCGCGTCCCGCCCTACGCCCGCCAATTGTCTGAGTATACAATCCGTCCCGGAAGCGGGCGGAACGCGCACGCGCCGCCCGCGGGGGAGCAACGATGAAACTCTGGACAGGACTCGTCGCGATGGCCGCAGGATTCGGAGCCGCCGGAACGCACGCCGCCGAAGCCACGCGCGCGCCTTTCGGCACCACGCCCGACGGCGTGGCCGTCGAGGCCGTCACGCTCAAAGCCGGCAACGGCGTGAGCGCGCGCATCATCGCCTACGGCGCGACGCTGCAGTCGCTGCTGCTGCCGGACCGGGCCGGTCATGCGGCCGACGTGGCGCTCGGCTATGACGACCTCGCGGGCTACGTGGCCAAGCCGCAGTTCTTCGGCGCCACGGTGGGCCGCTACGCCAACCGCATCGCGGGCGCGAAATTCACGCTCGACGGCAAGACCTACCCGCTCGCCGCGAACAACGGCCCGAACTCGCTGCATGGCGGCACGAAGGGCTTCGACAAGGTCGTGTGGACGATCGCCGAAGTGAAGAGCGGCCCGGTCGCGAGCGTGAGGCTCACCTACACGAGCCGCGACGGCGAAGAGGGCTACCCCGGCACGCTGAAGGTCAGCGTGACCTACAGCCTCGACGAGAAGAGCACGCTCACGACGAGCTACGAGGCCACGACCGACAAGCCGACGATCGTGAACCTGACGAACCACAGCCTGTTCAACCTGGCCGGCGTGCCGGCCGCGCGCAGCATTCTCGACCATCGGCTCATGGTCAACGCGGACGCCTACACGCCCGTGGACGCCACGCTGATCCCCACGGGCGAGCTCAAGCAAGTGGCCGGCACGCCGTTCGACTTCCGTCAGGCGGCCGTGATCGGCGCGCGCATCCGTGACGCCGGCGATCCGCAGATCGCGATCGGCCGCGGCTACGACCACAACTTCGTGCTGCGCGGCGGCCTCACGGACGCGCCGAAGCTCGCGGCGCGCGTGGAGGATCCCGTCTCGGGCCGCGTGCTCGAGCTCTACACCACCGAGCCCGGCGTGCAGGTCTACACCGGCAACTTCCTCGACGGCACCACCGTCGGCAAGTCGCACACCGTGTACCGGCAGAGCGACGGGCTCGCGCTCGAGCCGCAGAAATTCCCGGACTCGCCGAATCACCCGGCGTTTCCGAGCGCGCGACTCGACCCCGGCAAGACCTACCGGCAGACGTCGTACTACCGCTTTTCCGTGCTCGGCCAGTAGCGGGCTGCACGGCCCGCGCGAGAACCGTTCATTCCAGGGGGGAAGTCGATGAAGCTCTCACGCCGAACCGTCGTGGCGACCGCGCTCGCGTCGCCACTGATTCTCCGTACCGCCCGGGCCGCCGACGACCTGCGCGCGCGCATCAAGGTCAACACCGGCAACACGCGCGGCGCGATCGACCGCAAGCTCTACGGCAACTTCATCGAGCACCTCGGGCGCTGCATCGACGGCGGCGTGTTCCAGGAAGGCTCGCCGCTCTCGAACGCCGCGGGCTACCGGCGCGACGTGCTCGAAGCCGCGCAGGGCCTGAACGTGAGCCAGCTGCGCTGGCCCGGCGGCAACTTCTCGTCGAACTACCACTGGATGGACGGCATCGGTCCGCGCGACGAGCGGCCGCGCCGCCTCGAGATGGCATGGGGCACGGTCGAGACGAACCGCTTCGGCACGCACGAGTTCCTCGACTACGCCGAGCAGGTCAAGGCCGAACCGTACATCTGCGCGAATCTCGGCACCGGCACGTGGACCGAGGCGCAGCAGTGGGTGGAGTACTGCAACTCCGCCGAGGACACGGCCATCACGCGCCTGCGCCGGCAGAACGGCCGCAAGGACCCGTGGAAGGTCAAGTACTGGGGTCTCGGCAATGAGATGGACGGCCCGTGGCAGATGGGCCACCGCTCGGCCGACGACTACGGCAAGTTCGCGCTCGAGGCCGCGAAGCTCATGCGCCTGACCGATCCCAACGTCAAGCTCATCGCCGCGGGCTCGTCGAATTACGCTGCGGGTGTGGACTGGTCGCTGTGGAACCGCACGGTCGTCGAGCACCTGCAGACCTACATGGACTACCTCGCGATTCATCTCTACGTGGGCAACCCCAACGACGACTTCGGCGAGTTCCTCGCGAGCTCGCGCCTGATGGACGACAAGATCGAGACCACGGCCAAGGTCATCGAGGGCGCGCTCGCGGGCCGCACGGACGGCCACAAGATCTACATCGCGTTCGACGAGTACAACGTCTGGTACCGCGCGCGCGGCGACAAGGAGCGCGGCCGCCGCATTCTCGAGGAGCGCTACAACCTCGAGGACGCGCTGGTCGTGGCGACGTTCTTAAACTCGCTCGTGAACCACGCGGACGTCGTCAAGATCGCGAACATGGCGCAGCTCGTGAACGTGATCGCGCCGATCTTCACGAGCGACCAGGGCCTGTATCTGCAGACCATCTACTACCCGTTGCAGCTCTTCGCGAAGAACGCGCACGGCCAGTCGCTGAAGCTCGATGTCGACGTGCCGGGCTACAACACGAAGCAGTGGCACGACGTGCCGTACCTCGACGTCTCGGGCGCCGTCGACGGCAACACGCTCGTGCTGAACGTCGTGAACCGCCACAGGGATCAAGCCATCGAGGCCACGATCGCGCTCGAGGACAAGTCGTTCGCGGGCGGCTCGCTCGGCATTGCGGAGGTCAACGGCCCCGGCATCAAGGCCGGCAACGACTTCGGCAAGACGGAAGTCAGCGCAAAGACGAGCACGGCGAAGGCGCAGGGCAAGAGCGTGCAGCACCGCTTCCCGGCGCACTCGTTCACGCAGCTCACGGCGCGGCTGGCGTAAGGCGTGGCGATCGCGACCGCAGCGGCAATGCCGGCCGCCGACGCCGCGGAAGAGCGCGCCTACGCGCGCGTGACGTGGCGGCTGCTGCCCTTCTTAAGCGCCTGCTACCTCATCGCGTATCTCGATCGCGTGAACGTCGGCTTCGCGAAGCTGCACATGCTGACCGACTTGAACATGTCGGAGGCGGCCTACGGCTTCGGCGCGGGCGTGTTCTTCGTCGGCTACTTCCTGTTCGAGGTCCCGAGCAACCTCGCGCTGCATCGCGTCGGCGCGCGACTCTGGATCGCGCGCATCATGGTCACGTGGGGTCTCGTGTCGGGCGCGATGGCGTTCACGGGCACGTTCGCGGCACTCACGGGGGCGAGCCCGTCAACCGTGTTCTACGTGCTGCGCTTCCTGCTCGGCATCGCCGAGGCGGGGTTCTTCCCGGGCGTGCTGCTGTACTTGAACTACTGGTATCCGTCGCATCGGCAGAGCCGCGCGATCGCCTGGCTGCTGGCGGCGCAGCCGCTGTCGTTCGTGCTCGGCGCGCCGGTGTCGGGCGCCATCATGGACGGCTTCGCCGGCACGCACGGCCTCTACGACTGGCAGTGGCTGTTCCTGCTCGAAGCGGCACCGGCGATCGTGCTCGGCCTCTGCGTTCTGCTCTACCTCGACAACGGCATCGACGCCGCCCGCTGGCTCACCGCCGACGAGCGCAGCCTGCTCAAGGACCGGCTCGCGCGCGAAGCCACGACGAAGCGCGATCATTCGCTGCGCGTGCTGCTCGCGATCCCGACGCTGTGGCTCTTCGTCGCGATCTATCTGCTGATCGTGATGGGCGTGTACGGCATCAATTTCTGGCTGCCGTCGATCATCCAGAAGACGGGAGTCAGCTCGGTGCTCTCGATCGGCTGGATCACGGCGGCGTCGTACCTGGTGAGCGCCGTGCTCGCAGTTGCGATCTCGCGCCGCGCCGAGCGGCGCAACGAAAAGCGCTGGCACGCGGCCGCGGCCGCCGCGCTCGGCGGCGCGGGTCTCGCGCTCTCCGCCGCATTCGCCGACAACACGTGGGTCACCGTCGCGTTCGTCACGCTGGCGAGCACGGGCGGGCTCGTGTCGATGTCGCTGTTCTGGAGCTTTCCGGGCTCGATCCTGGCCGGCGCCGGCGTGGCCGCCGGTCTCGCGGCGATCAACTCGGTCGGCAACCTGGGCGGCTTCTTAGGCCCCTATCTGCTCGGCGCCCTCACGCAGTGGCTCGGCGGCTCGACGGCGGGGATCGCGATTCTGGGCGCCTTCATGATCGCGGCCGGCGTGCTGATCGCCGCCACGTGCAAGGATTACGGACTTCTGACGACTCAGAGCTCACCGCATGGCCAATGACAAGAAGCCGCTGCGCAGCCAGGCCTGGTTCGGCCGCAGCGGCAAGATGGGGTTCTATTACCGCTCGTGGCTGAAGGGCATGGGCCTGCCGGACGACCAGTTCGACGGCCGCCCGGTGATCGGCATCTGCAACACGTGGTCGGAGCTGACTCCGTGCAACGCGCATTTCCGGCGCATCGCCGAGCACGTGCGCTACGGCGTGCTCGAGGCCGGCGGCTTTCCGCTCGAGTTCCCCGTGTCCTCGCTCGGCGAGGTCACGATGCGGCCCACCGCGATGCTGTACCGCAACCTCGCGGCCATGGACGTCGAGGAAGCGCTGCGCGCGCATCCGCTCGACGGCGTGGTGCTGCTCATGGGCTGCGACAAGACCACGCCGGCGCTGCTGATGGGCGCCGCGTCGGCGGATCTGCCGACGATCGGCGTCTCGGGCGGCCCGCAGCTCTCCGCGCACTACCGCGGCACGCTCATGGGATCGGGCACGCACGTGATCGCCATGAGCGAGCAGGTGCGCGCGGGCGAGCTCACGCAGGCGCAGTTCCGCGAGGCCGAGGCCGCGATGAACCGCAGCGCAGGCCACTGCATGACGATGGGCACGGCATCCAGCATGGCCTCGATCGTCGAGGCGCTCGGCGTGGGGCTGCCGCAGAACGCCGCGATCCCGGCCGCCGACGCACGCCGCGACACTCTCGCGCGCATGGCCGGCCGGCGCATCGTCTCGATGGTGCACGAGGACCTCGTGCTGTCGAAGATCCTGACGCGCGCCGCGTTCGAGAACGCGATCCGCACGCTCGCGGCCATCGGCGGCTCGACGAACGCCGTGATCCACCTGCTCGCGATCGCCGGGCGCCTCGGCGTGCCGCTCACGCTCGCCGACTTTGATGACCTCTCGCGGGGCGTGCACTGCGTGGCGAACCTCATGCCGTCGGGCAAGTTCCTGATGGAGGACTTCTACTACGCGGGCGGCCTGCCCGTGGTGCTGCGCGCGCTGGCCGAGCACGGCCTGCTCCACAAGGACGCGCTCACGGCGAACGGCCGCACGCTCTGGCAGAACGTGCAGGACGCCGAGTGCTTCAACGCCGAGGTCATCACTCCGTTCGACCGGCCGTTCAAGCCCGACGCCGGCATCGCGGTGCTGCGCGGCAATCTCGCGCCGAACGGCGCCGTCATCAAGCCCTCCGCCGCCACACCCGAGTTGCTGAAGCACACGGGCCGCGCGGTGGTGTTCGAGTCGCCCGAGGAGATGCGTGCGGCGGTCGAGGACGAAAACCTCGACATCGACGCGACCTGCATCATGGTGCTGAAGAACTGCGGGCCGAAGGGTTACCCCGGCATGGCCGAGGTCGGCAACCTGCCGCTGCCGAAAAAGCTGCTGAAGCAGGGCGTGCGCGACATGGTGCGCATCTCCGACGCGCGCATGTCGGGCACGGCGTACGGCACCGTCGTGCTGCACGTGGCGCCCGAGGCCGCGGTCGGCGGGCCGCTCGCGGCGGTACGCAGCGGCGACACCATCACGCTCGACGTCGCGGCGCGCACGCTGCACCTCCACGTATCCGACGACGAGCTCTCGCGGCGCCTGGGCGCCTGGAAGGCGCCGCCCGCGCGCGAGACGCGCGGCTACACGAAGCTCTACGTCGATCACGTGCTGCAGGCCGACCGCGGCGCGGACTTCGATTTTCTCGTCGGCGGCAGCGGCGCGCCGGTCGGCCGCGACAATCACTAGCGAGGCTGGCGTGGCGACTTCAGCACAACAACGTCCCTACCGCGGCGTCTTCCCCGTGGCGCCGACGATCTTCGACGCGCGCGGCGAGCTCGATCTCGACGGCCAGCGCCGCTGCATCGACTTCATGATCGACGCCGGCTCGCACGGCCTCTGCATCCTCGCAAACTTCTCCGAGCAGTTCTCGCTGACCGACGACGAGCGCGAGCGCGTGATGACGGCCGTGCTCGACCACGTGGCGGGCCGCGTGCCCGTGATCGTGACGACCACGCACTTCGGCACGCGCGTGTGCGCGCAGCGCTGCCGCCGCGCGCAAGAGGCGGGTGCCTCGATGGTCATGATCATGCCGCCGTATCACGGTGCGACCGTGCGCGTGCCGGAAGCCGCGATCGTCGAGTTCTACGCAGCGGTGTCGGCCGCGATCTCGATCCCGATCATGATCCAGGACGCGCCCGTGGCCGGCACGTTCCTCTCGGCCGACCTGCTCGCGCGCATCGCACGCGAGACCGCGAACGTGCGCTACTTCAAGCTCGAGGTGCCGCCGGTCGCGAACAAGCTCGCGGCGCTGATCGCGCAGGCCGGCGCGCTGATCGAAGGGCCGTGGGACGGCGAGGAAGGCATCACGCTCATGGCCGACCTCGAGGCCGGCGCCACGGGCACGATGACGGGCGGCGGCTATCCCGACGGCATCCGCACGATCTACGACGCGTTCGCGGCCGGGCGGCGCGACGAAGCCGCGGCCGCGTACGCGCGCTGGCTGCCGCTCATCAACTACGAGAACCGGCAGTGCGGCTTCGCAACCGCGAAGATCCTGATGCAGGAAGGCGGCGTGATCCGCTCCGACACCTTGCGCCTGCCGGTGCAGCCGGTGAACGCCCGCCAGCGCGCGGGCCTGCTCGCGATCGCGCGTACACTCGACCCGCTCGTGCTGCGCTGGGCGAAATAGCCGAAGGAGACGCCATGCTCAAATCCGCCGCGATGATTGCTGTCGTTCTTTCCGCGCTCGTGACCGCCGCCGCGTTCGGCCAGGCGAACACGCCGGCGCCCGATGTCGTGCCCGGCGCCAAGGCCGTGAAGGTGGAACGCGTGAAGATCCACGGCGCGTCACTCGAGGGCAACCTCGAAGGCAACGCCGTGGACCGCGACGCGCTCGTGCTGCTGCCGCCGAGCTACGACTCGAACCGCACGCGCCGCTATCCCGTCGTCTACGCGCTGCACGGCTACACGATCGGCGCCGAGCAGTGGTCCAAGGAGATCCACGTGCCGCAGACCGTCGAAGGCGCGTTCGCGAAGGGCGCGCGCGAGGTCATCGTCGTGCTGCCGGATTCGAAGACGCTGCACTTGGGCTCGATGTATTCGAGCTCCGGAACGACGGGTGACTTCGAGAACTACGTCGCGCGCGACGTCGTGGCGTACATGGACGCGCACTACCGCACGATCCCGCAGCGCGCGAGCCGCGGCCTCGTGGGCCACTCGATGGGCGGGTATGGCGCGAGCCGCATCGGCATGAAGCACGCGGACGTGTTCGGCGCGCTGTACATCATGAGCCCGTGCTGCATGTCCGCACGCGACGCGGCCGTGCCGTTCGGCGGCCAGGGTTACGACGCGCTCGCGACGATCAAGACGGCCGCGGACACCGAGAAGCTGCCGTTTGGACTCCGCGCGCAGCTCGCCGTGGGCTCCGCGTGGTCGCCGAATCCGCAGAATCCGCCGCTCTACATGGACTTGCCCATCGGCGCGAACGAGAAGGCGGTGCTCGCCAAATGGGCCGCGAACGCGCCGCTCGCGTTCGTCGATCAGTACATCGGCGGCTTGCGCCAGTACCGCGCTATCGCGATCGACGTGGGCGACCAGGACGAGCTGCGCGTGGACGCCGGCAAGCTGCACACGCTGCTCGAGGGCTACGGCATCGCGAACGGCTTTACGATCTACTCCGGCACCCACACGAGCGCGGTGGCGTTCCGGTTCCAGGACTTCGTGATTCCGTTCTTCGGCAAGAACCTCTCCTTCGAGCAGCCGAAGCGCTAGCGCCATGCGCGGGCGGACAGCAGCGACGGTTGCCGGCGGCCTCGTGCTCGCGGCCGTCGTGGCCGCCGTCGCTTACCGCGCGGCGCACACCTGGCGCCCCGAGATTCCGCGCGTGTGGGACGAGGCCGCACTCGCCGGCTGGGCCACGCCGCTCGCAGGTTTGGGCAAGGCGCCGACCCACCTGACGCCCGCCGAGTACTACGCGATCCCCGAGGAGAACCTGCGCAGCTACCCGCTGTACATGCCGGATCGCGAGCCGCCCGGCTACTTCGAGCGCGTGCAGAACGCGGGCCCGCAGCCGCTGATCGAGCCCGACAAGCTCAAGACGCAGGCGGACTGGATCGCGGCCGGCGAGCGCGTGTTTTTAGACTCGATCCTGATCAAGACCTTCGATCCAAACGTGATCGCGACGGCGCGCAGCCAGGAAGCGATGAAGGCGCGCGGCACCGGCCCGCTGCCGGACGGCACGATCAACGGGCTGCGCTGGGTGCCGACGAAGGACGGCCTTGCCGTCGGGCTCACGAACTGCAGCGCCTGCCACCTGCTGTACCTGCCCGACAACACGCCGGTGCCCGGCGCCTCGTCGTTCGCGATGCCGAACACCTTCCGCAACGGCCTGGGAAGCGCAATTCGCGAGGCGACGCACACGTTGCCCGGCGAGCCGCCGTTCGCGCTCGCGGGCTCGATCGGCGAGCAGGCGTATCAGGCCTACGGCGCGCCGTGGACGAACGATGCCGAAGGCGAGCGGCTGCGCGACCTCACGCCGGCCGAGTTCAACGCGTACGTCGGTGCCGCGATCCGCGGCGGCGGCGTGGCGCGCTGGAACGGCAGCGTGCTGTATCCCACGCAGGTTCCGGACATCATCGGCATCAAGGACCGCAAGTACATCGACCACACGGGCACTCACCTGCACCGCAACATCGGCGACCTCATGCGCTACGCGGCGCTCGTGAGCTTCGCCGACGACGTCGACTTCGGCACGCATCACGTGACGCTGCCCGGCACCGAGCGCTTCCGCACGCGCCTGTCCGACGCGGCGCTCTATGCGCTCGCGCTGTACGTGTACTCGTTGCAGCCGCCGCGCAATCCGAACCCGTTCGACTCGCGCGCCGAAGCCGGCCAGAAGATCTTCGAGCGCGAGCGCTGCGCTCGTTGCCACACCCCACCGCTCTACACGAGCAACAAGCTCACGCTGGCCGAGGGCTTCACGCCGCCCGAGGACTCGCCGCTCGACATCGTGCGCACGTCGGTGCACACCGACCCCGGCCTCGCGCTACGCACGCGCAAGGGCACGGGGTTCTACAAGGTGCCGTCACTCAAAGGCCTCTGGTACCGCGGGCATTACCTCCACGACGGCTCGGTCGGCAGCCTGGAGGAGATGTTCGACCCCGACCGGCTGCTCGACACGCACGAGCCGAAGGGCTTCACCCCACCCGGCATACCTAAGCGCGCGATCCGCGGCCATGAGTTCGGATTGAGGCTCCCGCCCGAGGAGCGCGAGCAGCTGATCGCGTTCCTGCGCACGCTCTGACGGCGCAGCGGCGGCCTTCCTGTGGCCAGGCAGTGCCGCTTGCGAGCGCATCGACATGGCGCACGGCACGCTTTACTTAATTCGCGCCGATTACGCATTGTGGGCCAGTCGGTTGAGCCGCTGCGGATTCCGGCGTATTTTCGGCGCCATCTCAAACAGTTCGGCCGGGCACACCATGGGCATCGTGCATACTGATCCGCAGGTATCGAATCGCGAGCTGCGCGATCTTCTCTACAGGGGCGAGATCGTGGTGCTGACGGGCATTCCCGCGGTCGCCGAATTCGTCGCCTTCATGCGCCAGCGCCTGACGGAGCTGTTCGCACCGCATGATCCTCGCCATGCGCATCTGCACCACACACCGGTCGAAATGGCACGTATTCTGGGCGTATGGAAGCCTAAGCTGATCCACGATCCGCGCTCCAGGCAGCTGCTCAAAGCCATCGTCACTGCCGCCGGGTTCGACCCGGCGACCACGATGTACGACGTGCCCAAGCCGCGCACGTCCTTTCCGAGCGATCATCTGACCACCGGCATCGCATATGCTTTTCCGTGGCACCGCGACACCTGGTATGCGGCGCCGGCGCAGCAGATCAACTGGTGGTTTCCGGTATACGACCTCATGCCGCAGAACGCTATGAAGTTCGATCCGCGTTCGTTCGCCGCGGCCGTCGATAACGACTCCGCGGGCTTCGACTCTTACCAGGCCAACCGGGACCGACTGACGACCGCCCGCCAGGTGGGCAAGGACACGCGCTCGCGTCCCGGCGCCGGGGACCACACGGCTGCCGACGAGCTGGTGCTGCTGCCGAAGCCCGGGCAGGTGATGGTGTTCTCCGGTGCGCACCTGCACGCTTCGATACCAAATACGTCCGGTATCGCACGCTACAGCGTCGACTTCAGGATCATCGACCGGGCCGATGTTGAAGCAGGCGTGGGCGCACCGATGGTCGACGTGCACTGCTCCGGCACGATGCTGCGGGAATTCCGGTCCGTGGCCACGGACGAAGGGTTCCCGGAGGAGTTCGTGCGGCAGATGGCCGGCGCACCCCCGGAGGATGCCATCCTGGTGTTCGACGAGAAGCTGGCGGAGAAGTCCACCACGCTCGTGTAGGCGTGTCGGGCGGAGGAGCCGGCACAGGGTGTGGATCGCGCTCGGGCCCGCGCGCCGGTCAGGCCACGCACTCCGCCGGAATGCGCTCCGGCGGCAGCGCGCCCGTCATCACGGCCACGGCGTCGCGCATGGCGGTCTTCTTCGGGTTCAGCACGGCGCAGCGGCGGCCGAGGCGCGCCACGTGGATGCGGTCGGCCACCTCGAACACGTGTGGCATGTTGTGCGAGATCAGCACCACGGCGAGGCCGCGGTCGCGCACGCGGCGGATCAGGTCGAGCACCATCGCGCTCTCCTTGACGCCGAGCGCGGCGGTGGGCTCGTCCATGATCACGACGTGCGTCGCGAACGTGGCCGCGCGAGCCACGGCCACGCACTGGCGCTGACCGCCGGACAGCGTCTCGACGGGCTGCGTCATCGACGGGATGCCGACCTGAAGCTCCGCCATGCGCGCGGCGCTCTCGTCGCGCATGCGCCGTTTGTCCAGCATTCTCAGCACGCGGCCCGCGAACCCGGCTCTGCGCAGCTCGCGCCCGAGATACAGGTTCTCCGCGATCGTGAGCGCCGGCGCCACGGCGAGATCCTGATGCAACGTCTCGATGCCTGCGCGGCGCGCGTCGAGCGGACTGCGGAAATGCGCCCGCCGGCCGTCGAGCGCGATCTCGCCCGCGTCCGGCCGCAACGCGCCCGACAGTGCTTTGACGAGCGTGGACTTGCCGGCACCGTTGTCGCCGATCACGGCCAGGATTTCGCCAGAGCGCAGCTCGAAGTCGGCGCCGTCGAGCGCGGTCACGTGGCCGTAACGCTTCACGAGCCCTGTCGCCTGCAGCACGACACGCGCCGGCCTGCTCGTGTTCATTGCGAGGCTCTCCGCGACAGCTGATCGACCGCCACCGCGACGATCACGAGGATGCCCGTGACGAGCACCTGGTACACGGACGACACGCCCATGAGCGTGAGGCCGTTGCGGAACACGCCGACGACGAGCGCACCGAGCAGCGACCCGACCACGACCCCGCGCCCGCCGAACAGGCTCGTGCCGCCGAGCACGACCGCCGTGATCGCCTCGAGGTTCTCCGTCTGGCCGGCGTTCGGATCGCCCACGCCCGTGCGTGCGACGGAGAGCAGCGACGCAATCCCGTAGAGCGCGCCGGCCAGCGCGTACGCCGCGAGCAGCACGCGCTGCACCGGAATGCCGACGAGCCGCGCGGCCTCGGCGTTGTTGCCGACGGCATAGACGTGCCGGCCCGCGGCCGTCTCGCGCAGCACGAACCATGCGAGCGCGTACAGCCCGAGCATGAGCACCGTGCCGAACGCGACTTCCGTGCCGCCGAGCGTGAACGTGTTGCCGAGCGCGGTCAGCGCCGCCGGCAGATCGGTCACGGTCTGCGAGCCCGAATAGAGCTGCGTGACGGCGAACGCGATGTTGTACGTGCCGAGCGTGACGATGAACGCCGGCAGGCGGACGCGAGTCACGAGCAACCCGTTCGCGAGCCCGAACAGCGTCGTCACGGCGACGCCGGCGAGCACGGCCAGCGGCGCTGGCAGTCCGGCTTCCACCGCGAGCTTCGTCATCACGATGCCGCCGAGCGCCATGACCATGCCGCACGAGAGGTCGATGCCCGCGGTCAGGATCACGAGCGTCTGGCCGATCGCGATGACGCCGACGACCGTCACCTGCTGCAGGATCAGCGACAGGTTCGGGCCGCTGAAGAAGTGCTCCGTCGTTGCAGCGAAGAAGCCGCTGGCGAAGAGCAGCGCGAGCAGCGGGCCGAGCTGCGCCCACGGAACCGATCGGGGGTTCACGCGCGGCTCTACTTCTGTCCCCAGCACAGCGCCGTGCCGGTCGCGACGTCGCGGCTGGCGACGCCGGCAACCGGCGTGGCCGCGATCAAGGTGACGCCCGTGTCGGTGTAGCCTGCGGGCTTGCGGCCGCTGCGCACGTACTCCACGCCAGCTTCGACGCCGAGTGCGGCCATCTTGAGCGGATACTGCTGCGACGTGGCCGCGATCCGGCCTGCGCCGACGTCCCGGATCCCCTGGCAACCGCCGTCGACGCTCACGATGATCACGCCCTTTTCCCTGCCGGCTTTCTTGAGCGCGTTGTAGGCGCCGGCGGCTTCGGGCTCGTTGATCGTGTAGACGACGTTCACGTCGGGCGCGCGCTGCAGGCAGTTCTCCATCGCCGTCTGGCCCTTGGCCTGATCGCCGTAGCCGTCCGCCATGCAGGCGATCGCGGGGTCCCTGCCGAGCTCGTTGCTCCTGGCGTCGGGCGCGGGCAGACCGAAGCCCTTCATGAAGCCGTTGTGGCGCTGCGCGCCCACGGGGTGGCCCGGAAAGAGATCGAGCGTGACGATGCGCGCGGGCTTGTCGCCGAGCGCTGCGCGCGCGTACTCACCGATCAGCACGCCCGCGCGGTAGTTGTCCGTGGCGAACAGCGCGTCGGTGGCGTCCGCGGGATCGGTGGGACTGTCGAGCGCGATCACGAGCACGCCCTTGGCGCGCGCCTTGCGGATGCTCGGCACGATCGCCCTGCTGTCGTTCGGCGTGATCAGGATGGCCTTCGCGCCCGCGGCGACCATGTTCTCGAGCGCCGTGACCTGGCCCGCGTTGTCGCCGTCGGCCTTGCCGGCGCCGGTCAGCAGCTTCACGCCGTTCGCCTTCGCGGCCTCGGCGGCGCCTTCCTTCATCTTCACGAAGAACGGGTTCGTGTCGGTCTTCGTGATGAGGCCGATCACGGGCTCCGCCTGCGCAACCGCACGGCCCGCGGCGAATGCCGCGGCCGCGACGCCGAGCGCGGCCACGGCGCAACGACGGACGCGTGCGCGCGCCGGCATCGTCTAGCGCTCCTTGCGCTGCTGCGCGAGGAACGCGAACACGCGCGGCGTCGTGGGCGCGATCATGCCGCCGTGCGTCGCACCCGCGGGCTCGAAGTACGCGGTCCTCATGCCGAGCGCCTGCATCGCCTCGACCTGCTTGCGGCTCGCGTCGACCCAGGCCGGGTTCTCGGCGCCGCCGATCGAGACCATGACGGGCACGTTCTTCAATTTCCCCAGCTGGTAGTCGACGTTCGGCAGCACGCCCGACATCGGCGCGATGGCGGCCCATGTGTCCGCGTATTTCTGCCCCAGCCACCAGGTGCCGAAGCCGCCCATCGAATGGCCCATGAGATAGATGCGGCTGGGATCGATCCTGTACTCGCGCCTCACGAGGTCGAGCACGTTCAGCACGTCGCGCTCGCTCAACGCCCGGTACTGCGTTTCCTGCTCGGGCGTGCGATCCGGCGTCGGCGTCGGTCCGCCGCCGCTGCGCGGCGCAGCACCCGGAATGCCGAGCGGCGCGCCGTACCAGCCGTCTTTCGCGAGGCCCATGGGTGCCACGAAGATCGTGCCGTACTGCTCGCAGAGTGCCGGCAGGTCCTTCACGGCCTCGAAGAAGTAGTTCTGGTCACCGCCGTAGCCGTGCAGCGCGACGATCAGCGGCGCGCCGGCGCGCGCGTCGTAGCTTGCGGGCACATACAGCCGGTAAGGCATGTCCTTGCCCGCGGCTTCGAAGAAGTAATTCCGCTGCTGGTCGCCCTTCGCTGGTGCGGCCGCACCGCCCGCCGCGGCCGACGATTGCGCGAGTGCCAAGCGACCGAACCCCGCGAGTACCGCGGCCTGCAACAACGACCTTCTGCGCATGACGCCTCCTCTCAGCGCTTCGCCTGCCGGGAAAAGAACTCGAAGATCTGCGGCACGGAGGCCGGAATCATCGACATGTGCGTGCCTTTGTCGATCTCGACGTATGCCGTGACGCCACCGGCGGCTTTGAGCAGGTCCACTTTCGCCCTGCTCGCCGCGACCGTCGGGACTTCCTCGCCGCCGACCGCCACGAGCACGGGAAGCTTCTTCAGCGCCTGCACGTCGATCTCGTGGGTCGGCGTCGTTCCCGACATCGGCGCGACGGCGGCCCAGAGCTCCGCGTGCTTCGCGCCGAGATACCACGCGCCGAAGCCACCCATGGAGTGGCCCATCAGATAGATGCGCGCGGGATCGACCTTGTATTCCTTCCTGACGAGAGCGACGACGTTCATGACGTCCTGCTCGCTCCATTGGCGCTCGCGCAGCTGCTCCTCGGGCGTGCCGGTCTGGGGCGGCGGCAGGGGCCGCGCCGGCGCATTGCCGCTCGCCGGCGGCGGCCCGCCGGGCACCGACATCGGTGCGCCGTACCAGCCGCTCACGGAATAACCCATGGGAGCTACGAAGATGTAGCCGTAGCGGTCGCACAGCGCCTTGAGATCGTCCTTCACCACCGCGAAGAAGTAGTCCTGATTGCCGCCGTAACCGTGCAGCGCGACGACGAGCGGCGCGCCGACCTTGGGGTCGTAGCCCGCCGGCACGTAGAGGTGATACGGCATCTCGCGGCCCGCGGCCGTGAAGAAGTAGTGCCGTTCCTGGTCGCCCTTCGCACCGGGTGTCTGCGCCAGCCGCTCGAGCTCCGCGGACGGCGGCGGATTGCCGAAACCGAAAGGCCGCGGTGCCTGCTCCTGCGCATGGGCGACGAGCGAGATCGCGAGCAGCGCGACGCCGCGGGCGGCCAACGAGGTCCTGTGCATGGTCGTTCCCCCTCTCCTTCCTGCCGTCAGAACAGCCGCGGCGCGAAGTCGTTCAGATCGCGGCGCCAGGTCTGCCACTCGTGGTCCGTGCCCGGCGACTCGTAGAACACGTGCTTCACCTTGCCTGCGTCGAGCACGTCGTGCAGGCCGAGGATGCCGGCACGCATGCGCTCCGGCTCCTGCGTGCCGACGCCGAGCCAGAGCAGGTGGACCTTCTTCGCGAACGCCGCGGGATCGGCGAGCGCGCCGTTGAGATCCGACTTCAGATCGAGCTTGCGGCCCGTGAGCACGATCGACGTCGCGCCACTGAAGCCGCCGATGTACGAGAAGAGATCGAGGCGATCGAACGCGACGTGGAACGTCTGCATGCCGCCCATCGAGAGACCCGCCATCGCGCGATGCTCGCGATCGGCGAGCGTGCGGTAGGTGGCGTCGACGAACGGGATCAGCGCCTGCGTCATGTCGTCCTCGAACACCGCGGCCATGTCCTCCATGCCCTTCAGCATCTCGGGCGAGCCGAACGGCTTCGGCGCGGTGTCGGGCGGCGGCGCACCCGCGCGGCGCGCGTAACCGTACGCCATGACCACGATCATCGGCTTGGCGCGCTTCGCCGCGATCAGGTTGTCGAGGATCACGTTGGCGCGGCCCTGGCGGATCCAGCCGGTTTCGTCCTCGCCGCCGCCGTGCTGCAGGTACAGCACCGGATAGCGCGTGCCCGTCTGCGCGTCGTAACCGGGCGGCAGATACACGAGCGCGTGCCGCCAGCCGCCCGTGACCTTCGACGGATACCAGACGTCGCGCACCTGGCCGTGCGGCACGTCCTGGATCGTGTAGTACGTGACGCCGGGCTCCGGCACCTCCACCGCGCTCGCCGCGCGCGTGCCGCCGAAGTACGCCTGCGTGCTCGGATCGCTGACCTCCGCGCCGTCGACGATCACGGTGTAGTAGTGGAACCCGGGCGCCATGGGCTCCGTCGTGTACGTCCAGAAGCCGTCGGCCTGCTTCTGCATGTCGGCCTTCTCGCCGTTCCAGAAGTTCACGCGCACGTGCGTCGCGTCGGGCGCCTTGATGCGCACCTGCACGCGACCCTGGCCGTCGACGCGCGGATACTCGGCGTCCCACACGTTGGTCTCGGACGGCTTGAAAATGCCGGCACCCTGTGCAAAGCACACGGTCGAGGCCAGCAAAAGAACAGGCGTCAGAAGCCTCATGGTGTTCCTCACTTCGAGAGCGCGTTGATGACGTCGGCGGAGAATTTCGCGATGTTGAAGTTGCTCGTGACGTCGAGGCCGCGCCGGACGACCACGAGGTTCGCGGACGGCACGATCATCGCGTACTGGCCGCCGGCCCCATCCGCGGCGTAGGCCACGTCCGGCAGACCTTCGCGACCGTTGTGCACCCAGAACTGCGCGCCGTAGCCGGGGCCGCCCTTGAAGTACCCGGCGGGCTGCGCCGGGGCGAGCGTCGACACGTACTTCGACCAGCCTTCCGGCAGCAGCCGCTCGCCGTTCCACACACCGTCGGCGAGATACAGCAGGCCGAACCGCCCGAAGTCCCGCGCCGTGCTCCAGCACTGGCCGGAAAGCAGAAAGTCGCCGCGCCAGTCGGTCTCGACGACGGTGCGCGTCATGCCGAGCTTCCACAGGAACTCGCGGTACGGAAACTCGAGCCACTTCGCGTCGTCGCCCAGCGCCTCGCGCACGGCGCGGCCGGACAGGATCGTGTCGGAGCCCGCGTACAGGAAGCGCGCGCCGGGCCGCGAGTCGACCATGTTCAGCATCGAGACCTCGGACGGCGGCGCGCCCGCGTCGTAGATGTCGCGCTGCGGATCGCCGCCGGCGTCGGTGTAGAGGCCGCTCGCCATGTGCAGCATGTCGTTCAGCGTGATGTTGCCGCGCGGATCGCCGGGCGTCTGCCACGCCTTGAGCGGCGCCTTCCGGTGCACGTCGACGAGCCCTTTGCGCACGCCGATGCCGACGAGCGACACGCCGACGCTCTTGCACATCGAGTTCGTGCGTGCGGCCGTGTGGGGCCCCCAGCCCTGCTCGTAGCGTTCGGCCACGATGCGGCCGTCCTTCACGACCACGACACCCCACGTGTGGCCGCGATAGGCGCCCGCGTCGTTCCTGAACGCCTCGTCGAGCACGGCGGCCACGGCGGTGGTCTTTGCCTTCGAGAGCTTCGCCGTGGCGTCCGCGTCGCCCATCGGCCACTTGCGGTCGTCGAGGCTCGGCACCGTGACGGTTTCCGGCAGTCGCGGCAGATGCGCGACGAGATCCATCGACGCGCCGATCGGCAGCTGCACGCAGCCCAGGACCGGGCGCCAGGCAGCGATGCGCGGCTCCATGTCCGAGGCGTAGTACACGGAGACGATCTTCTTCTCGCGATCGATGACGGTTCGCGCGTCGCGCGAGGCGCGGGCGCTGAGCGACTCCTCGAGCAGGTTCTCCGGCAGTCCGGCCGAGAAGATGCCGCTGCAGTAGTGCAGCGCCCGGTAGCCCGCGGCCTGGGCCGCCAGGTGGCGATCCGTGACCAGCGCGGGATTGGTGTTGTCGACGCGGATCAGCGTGGGCGCGGCCGCGGGCGCCGGTGTCTGCGCCGCGGCAGGTAGAAGGACCGGCAGCATGATGCACGCCGCCATGCGGGCCACCCGAGACGCCGGAATCCTGGTCATGAGCTCATCCCCCCTCGAAGCCGGCAGGCGGCTTCAATCGATTGCAGCGCGTCCCATCATAGGTGGGCGGCCGCGACTTCGCATCCGCATCGGTACGCGTAGGATCGGCATGTTTTAATGCCGGCGCAGAACCGGTTGGGGGTACGCAGATGACGAAGTCCACCAAAGCGGCGGTGCTTGCGGCCCCGCGCGCGTCGTTCCAGGTGCAGGACGTGGAGCTCGCCGACTTGCGCGGCCACGAGGTGCTCGTGCGCCTGGTGGCCACGGGCCTCTGCCACACGGACCTCGGCGTGTGGGCCGGCGGCGGACCGTTCCGGTTCCCCATCGTGCTCGGGCACGAGGGCGCCGGCGTCGTCGAGCAGGTCGGCGCCAGCGTCACGGGTGTGAAGCCCGGCGACAAGGTCGTCATGAGCTATACCTCGTGCGGCGAGTGCTCTGCCTGCCGCGACGGCCACCCCGCGTACTGCTCGACCTGGCTGCCGCGCAATCTCTTCAACGGCGCGCGCGAGGACGGCTCGCCCACGATCACACAGGCCGGCAAGCCGCTCGCCGGGCACTTCTTCGCGCAGTCGTCGTTCGCGAATCACGCCATCGCCGAGCAGCGCAACGTCGTGGTCGTGAACCCCGACGCCGATCTCGTGCAGCTGGCGCCGCTCGGCTGCGGCGTCATGACGGGATTCGGCTCCGTGTGGAACGTGCTGGAGCTCCCGGCCGGCGGCCGCATGGGCGTGTTCGGCGCCGGCGCGGTCGGCATGGCGGCGATCGTCGCGGCGAAGATGCGCGGCCCCGAAGTGCTCGTGGCCGTGGACGTCGTGCCCGAGCGCCTGAAGCTAGCGCTCGAGCTCGGCGCCACGCACGCCGTGAACGCGAAAACCGAGAACACGGTGGAGCGCATCCGCGAGATCACGCGCGGCGCGGGGCTCACGGCCGCGCTCGACACGACCGGCGTGGCCGCCGTCGCGCGCAACGCCATCGACGCGCTCGGCGTCCGCGGCCATCTCGCGACCTGCGCGGCGCCGCCCCCGGGCACCGAGATCCCGGTGGACTTCCAAGGCATCCTGACCGGCAAGATGCTGAGTGGCATCACGATGGGCGATGCAACGCCGCAGGTGCTGATCCCGCAGCTCGCGGACCTCGTGATGCAGGGGCGCCTGCCGCTGCAGCGCCTGATCAAGCGCTATCGGCTCGATCAGCTCGATCAGGCCGCGCACGACATGCACGCAGGCGTCACGGTGAAACCGGTCATCGTGCACTAGGACACCGGCGCGCTCCTTGCGTCGCGCGGTTCTTCCGCCGAATACTGGCGCTGCCTGCGCAGGCTCATCGGGGGACCACGAATGACGGCTCGACGCGCGACACCCTGGCTGCTGCTCGCGAGCACGCTGACGCTCGCGGCGTGCGGGAGAACCGCCGCGCCGCCTGACGGCGAGGCCGCGACTGCGGCGCCTCCGGCGGCCGGCGCCGCCGAGGTCGTGCCGCATCCCGATCCGCTCGCCGCACTCCGGAGCGCCGATCCGACGCTCGCTACGAACAAGCGCGCGGTGTTCGACATGTGGCGCAGCGTCGTCGACGCCGGGCACACCGAGGTGGCGGACGACCTGCTCGAGGAGGGGTACATCCAGCACAGCCCCTTGCTCCGGACCGGTCGCAAGGCGTTCAAGGAAATCTTCTCGGTCGTGCCGCGCCGCGACATTCCGGAGCTCGTGACGCCGCCGCTCGTGGCCAGCATCGCCGAGCGCGACCTCGTCGTCATGGCGCTGCTCGAACGGATGCCGGGACGTAACGGCGCGACGCCGTACACGACCACGCACTTCAATCTGTTCCGTGTGGAAGCCGGGCGTCTCGCCGAGCACTGGCACTCGGTGCAGACCGCACCGGGCCCTGACGTGCCGCTGCCCGAGGACGGGGGACCTCAGCCGGTCACAGGCGTCTCGGGCGAGGCGCAATTGGCGCTGCTCGAATCCGCGGACGCGCGACTCGCGGCCAACAAACGGCTCGTCTTCGATCTGTGGCGCGAGGTCATCGATGCGGGTCACGAAGAGCTCGCCGATCGTTATCTCGACGCGGGCTTCATCGAGCACAACCCGAACGGCGCCTCCGGGATCGCGGGCTTCAAGGCGTACTTCTCGTCGCGCCCCGACGCGGCGGTCGCGCCCTCGATCCGCGCGCCGGTGGTCGCCGTCGTGGCCGAGGGCGACCTCGTCGCGCTCGTAACCATGCAGGAGCATCCGCACCCGAGCCGCGAAGGCCGCACTTACACGACGACGTGGTTCGACATGTTCCGCATCGTCGACGGCCGGATCGTCGAGCACTGGGATCCGGCCGCGAGGCCGGGGGATTCGGCCTGGCCACCGGCCTGAGAGTGGCCATCGCCACGACGGGAGCATGCGCATGAAGAAAGTTGCAGTCACCATGGCGCTCGCGACGCTCGCGGCAGCGTCCGCGCTCGCGCAACACCTGGTGGTCACGCCGAGCGGCTCGCGGCCGACGATCCGGGGGCCGGAACGCGCGTACACGGGTACGGCCGTCGCCGACACGCTGATCTCGCCCACCGATCCGAGCCGCGTCATGGCCGTGAACGTCACGTTCGAGCCGGGCGCGCGCACGGCGTGGCACAACCACCCGGCGGGCCAGTACCTGATCATCACGTCGGGCGTGGGCTGGGTGCAGGAACGCGGCGGCAAGAAGCGCGAGGTGCACCCCGGCGACGTGGTGTGGACCCCACCCGGCGTCTTTCACTGGCACGGCGCGACGGCCACGAACTCGATGAGCCACCTCGCGGTGTGGGAGTTCGTGAACGGCAGCGGCGGCGAGCTCAAGGAGCACGTGACCGACGCGGAGTACCTCGCCGAGTAGCCGCGCCGGCCGGGGCCGGCGGGCGCCCCCGGAGGCCGCCGGCCTTCGCTTCGGGCCGGTTTGCCCTCATACTACGCGGCCCCGCTGCCGGCCGAGCGCATGGACGCCGCCCGTAGCATCCCTGGATACGCATGGAGCGAGACCGTGATCTCGGTAGCCAACGTCACTGTTCAATTCGGCGAGAAGCCCCTGTTCGAGGACGTTTCCGTCAAGTTCGGCAACGGCCACCGTTACGGCCTCATCGGCGCGAACGGCTCCGGCAAGACCACCTTCATGAAGGTGCTCGGCGGGGAGCTCGAGCCCACGCACGGCAACGTCTCGGTGCCGCCGAACGTGCGCGTGGGCAAGCTGCGGCAGGATCAGTTCGCGTTCGAGGACTTCTCCGTGATCCACACGGTGATCATGGGCCACGAGCGGCTCTGGCAGCTGTACCAGGAGCGCGAGCGGCTGTACTCGAAGCCGTCGATGACTGAGGAAGAAGGCCTGCGCGCCGCCGAGCTCGAGACCGAGTTCGCGCAGCTCGACGGCTACACCGCGGAATCCGCGGCCGGCGAGCTGCTGCTCGCGGTCGGAATCCCCGAGGAACAGCACTTCGGGCCCATGAGCGCCGTGGCGCCCGGCTGGAAGCTGCGCGTGCTGCTGGCGCAGGCGCTGTTCGCAAACCCGGACGTCATGCTGCTCGACGAGCCCACGAACAACCTCGACATCGACACGATCCGCTGGCTCGAGGGCGTGCTGAACGAGCGCAAGTGCACGATGGTCATCATCTCGCACGACCGGCACTTCCTCAACACCGTGTGCACTCACATGGCCGACCTCGACTACGGCGAGCTGCGCGTCTTCCCCGGCAACTACGACGAGTACATGACGGCCGCCACGCAGGCGCGGGAGCGCCTGTACGCCGAGAACGAAAAGAAGAAGGAACGCATCGCGGATCTGCAGGCGTTCGTGAGCCGCTTCTCGGCGAACGCGTCGAAGTCGCGGCAAGCCACGTCGCGCGCGCGCCAGATCGAGAAGATCGTGCTCGAAGAGGTGAAGCCCTCGAGCCGCATGAGCCCCTACATCAAGTTCGAGCAGGAGAAGAAGCTGCACCGCCTCGCGGTGAGCCTCGAGAAGCTCAGCAAGAGCTATGGCGATCACCAGGTGTTCCGCGACGTGACGCTCACGATCGAGGCCGGCCAGCGCGTCGCGGTCGTCGGCACGAACGGCATCGGCAAGACCACGCTGCTTCGGAGCCTGATGGGTCAGCTCGAAGTGAACCACGGCACCGTGAAGTGGGCCGAGAACGCCGAGGTCGCGTACATGCCGCAGGACCACGCGGAGCACTTCGCCGACCCCGTGACGGTCTTCGACTGGATGCGCGCGCGCGGCAAGAAGCGCGACGACGATCAGGCCATCCGCGCCACGCTCGGGCGCCTGCTGTTCAGCCGCGACGAGATGCAGAAGACCGTCGACAAGCTCTCGGGTGGGGAGCGCGGCCGCATGCTGTTCGGCGAGATCGCGCTCAAGCGGCCGAACATCATCGTCATGGACGAGCCGACGAACCACCTCGACATGGAGTCGATCGAGTCGCTGAACCTGGCGCTCGAGAACTATCCCGGCACCGTGATCTTCGTGAGCCACGACCGCGAGTTCGTGTCCTCGCTCGCCACGCGCGTCATCGAGCTCACGCCGAAGGGCGTGATCGACTTCAGCGGCAACTACGACGATTACCTCCGCAGCCGCGGCATCACGATCGACTATCGGCGCGCCGCGAGCCAGTAGCGCCGCGCCCGCGCGCGCCTAGCGCGCGAGCCCGGCGAACGGCGCGCGCGCGTGCACGACGCGGCCGCCGACGAGCGTCAGCACGGGCTGCATCTTCCGGATCTCGTCGTCGCTGGCCGTGAGGTAGGGCTTGTCGAGCACCACGAGATCGGCCAGCTTGCCGGCCTCGATCGAGCCCAGGTCGTTCTCCTCGAAGTTGAACCACGCGTTCGCGGCCGTGTAGAGACGCAGCGCGTCCTTGCGGCCGATCTGCTGGCCCGGCAGCAGCAGCTCCCCGCCCGCGTCCTTGCCCGTGATCATGAAGTAGATGCAGAGCCAGGGATTCAGCGGGCCGACCACGCCGCCGTCCGTGCCGGCGCCGAGCCGGATGCCGCTTTCCAGCAGCGTGCGGAACGGCGGGCCGGCCTTCCAGCTCGAGTACTGGTTGCGGATGTAGTCGTGGTCCTGCGCGCGCACGCCCACGCCGATCTTCTTCAGGCGCTCGATCTGCGACGGCGTGATCTCGAACACGTGCTCGAGCGTCCAGCGCAGATTCGCGATCGGCGTCTTCGCGGCCACGCGCTCCATGATGCGCAGATAACGCTCGATCTCCTCCTCGCGGATCGTGTGCTGCGACAGCGCCCAGCCGGCATCGGCGATGCGCTGGTAGACCTCCTCCACCTCCTGGTCCGTGGCGCCTCCGGCGATCACTTGTTCTCCGAAGCGCACGGCTTTGTACATCTCGTCGCCGAGGCCCTGCGTGGCGTTCTCGATGCGCGCCGTGGCCGAGCGGATGTTGCTCTGGTCGCGCGTGTCGCGGTGGTCGTACTGGATGCGCAGGCGCAGCGGCAGCCGGCCCGCGCGCCAGAAGTACTCCGCGACCTTGAGGTTCGGCCGGTCCGCCGTCGTCAGGTGCGCGCCGAGCCAGTCGCAGCAGGCTTGATCGACCACGGTGGTGAGCCCCAGCGAGACCGCGTAGTTCATGTAGTCCGGGAAGCGGCGCTGCATGCGCTCGATGCTCGCCGAGCGCAGCACGAACGTGAGCCCGTCGCCGTCGGGTTTCACGTCGCCGGCGTCCGACGTCGGGATGCCGGCCGCCTGCAGCACGCGGCGGCCTTCGTCGTTGACCACGCCGCGCGTCGAGTAGCCGACCTGGAGGTACACGGGGTGATCGGGCACGGCGGCCGTGAGCTCCGCGCGCGTCGGCAGGCGCTTCTCCGCGAACTGCAGCGGCGTGAACCCGCCGATGGCCGTGACCCACTCGCCGGGCTCGGCCTTCCTTGCGGCAGCGGCGAACGCGTCCATGAGATCCTTGATCGATGCCGCCGACTCGAGACCCGCGACGAACGGGCCCGGCGCCTGCGCCGTGCGCACGAAGTGCGTGTGGTTGTCGATGAGCCCCGGGATCACCGTGCGGCCGCCGAGATCGACGACGTCGACGCATGGCTCCTTGCGATCGACGGGCTCGCCCACCGTCAGGAAACGCCTGCCGCGGATGCGGACGGTGCCCACGGTCCTGTCGGCGCCGTCGACCGTCAGGATCGTGCCATTCGTCAGCACCAGGTCCTTGCCGCCGGGGCACGACTCCGCGGCTCGGCCCGCCGTCGACACGCCGGCCGCGAGGACGGCAAGGCACGCTGCCAGCAGGCGGGCATACCGGCGCGACTGCGCCGGAAACGGCTCACGGATCGTCTTCACGTTCTTCCCCTCTCGCGGAACGGTGCGTCGATCGACGTCTGCGCGACGCCGCTGGACTCTAACCCGGTCACGCGCGCAACCCAAGCCGCCGGCGGGACCGGCGCAGCCCGTTTGCGCTCGCAACGATTTCTCGTGTTGACGGCGTCCGGGCGTCGTAGCACGCTCGCTCGCGACGCTCGAGCGCCAAAGCGCCCCATCCGGACGGGAGCCGCGCCGTGAACCGCACCTTCGCCGCACTCGCACCCGCCGCGATGCTGTGCTGCACCGCACTCTGCGGCGGCATGGCACGCGCAGCCGACACCACGGCGGCGCCGCCCCCGAGCCCTCCGGATTCCGTCGAGGATCAGGTCGTGGTCCGGGGGCGCGCAGTGGCAGAGCTGCGGCACCGCATCGAGATCGCGCAGGACGCCTTCTACGGCCGCTTCAACGACATCAACAGCGACGACCGGTTCGATGTCCGTTGCCTCATGGAAGCCGCGACCGGCAGCCACATCAAGCACCGGAGCTGTGCGTTCAATGGGTGGCGGGAAGAGCAGGCCAACTACGCCGCGGGCCTGCTCGGCGAGCTCAGAGGCGAGACGGGCGAACCGCCCGAGCTGGCCCTCGCGAGGCAGTACGCGGTCGCGAAGGAAGGCGCCGACGAGATGCGGCGACTCTCCGCGACGGACCCCATCCTGAAGCAGGAGCTGCTTCGGCTCGGCCAGGCCTATCTGGCGCTCGAGGCGGTCACCGGCTCGCGCCCCGATTGGACGCTGTTTCGCGAAGTTCCGGCAGGACAGAACGGCCTGCCCTTCGGCGCGCAGCACATGTTCGACGTCCGCGTGGGCCTCGACCCATGGACGCATCCGCTGAACGAGCGCACGTTCACGCTGACGTCCGTGACGGGCAAGATCCGCAGCATGCGAGTCGAGTGCGATCACGGCAGGACGAAGCTCAGCTTCAAGGACGACGCCGAGTGGACGCTGCCGAGCGCCTGGGGCGCGTGCACGCTGACCGTCAGCGCCAGGCGCGCGACGACGTTCAAGCTGGTCGAGTTCCAGTAGCCGCGCTCAGCCGCCGGGCGCGGGCGCGCTGCGGAACACGAGCGCGCGCATCACGGAGAAGTTGAAGGCGAAGCCCGCGGCGGCGCCGAGCACCAGCGGCACGAGCGGCACCGCGCGCAACGCGGCCGAGTACCGCAGGCAGAGCCAGAACACGCCCACGTTCAACGCCAGGCCGAGCGCCTGGACGACCGCGTACCGCAGGAACTCGGCCCCGCGCCGCGGCGAGCGGTGCTGCGCGAACGTCACGGCGCGATTGAGCGCCCACGTGAGCAGCACCATGCCGCTGACCGAAGCCGCCCGCGCGGGTGCCGTGGACCAGGCGAAGGCCGCGGTCAGCAGCGTGAACACGCCGGCGTCGACGGCGAGGCCGATCAGTCCGACTCCGGTGAACGACACGAACTGCCGCGCGACGGCTTTCACGGCTAGGATGGGGAGCGCGAACCGGCAGTCGCCGGGCGAACGGGGGAAGTCATGAGCATGTCGCGGAAAAGGGCGCAGCGTAGCATCGGGCGCGCGGCGGGTGTTGCGCTGCTCGCGCTGCTGGTGGGCCACGAAGCGGGCGCCTGCGAGTCGCTGGCGCACCGGTCGTTCGGCAGCACGGAGATCGTGTCCGCGACCGTGGTGACCGCCGGCGGATTCAGCCTGCCGGCGGGCTCGCCGGGCGCAGCCGCCACCAACGCGGCGCTCGCGAAGCTGCCGAAGTTCTGCCGCCTGCAGGCCGTCGGCCGGCCGAGCAAGGATTCGAACATCGGCATCGAGATCTGGCTGCCGGAGACTGATTGGAACGGCCGCGTGCTCGCGGTCGGCAACGGCGCCTGGGCCGGTTCGATCAGCTATGGCGCGCTGGCCGACGCGGTGGCCGCGGGCTACGCCGCGGCGAGCACGGACACCGGCCACGTCGGCAACACCGTGGACTTCGCCATCGGCCATCCCGAGAAGCTCGTCGACTTCGCCCACCGCGCGGTGCACGAGATGGCGCTGGCCGCGAAGGCCGCGGTCGAAGCGAACTACTCGCGCCGCGCCGAGCGCGCGTATTTCTCCGGCTGCTCGACCGGCGGCCGGCAGGCGCTCGCGCAAGCGCAGCGCTACCCCGCGGATTTCGACGGCATCGTGGCCGGCGCGCCGGCGTATTACCCCACGCACATCCAAGGCATGCAGGTCTTCAGCGCGGCCGTGAACGCGAGCTCCCGGCAGCCGCTCGGGCAGCGCGAGTTCGACCTGCTGAACGACGCGGCGCTCGCCGCCTGCGACACGCTGGACGGCGTGGCGGATGGTGTCCTCGAGGACCCGCGCGCGTGCAAGTTCGAGCCGAAGTCGCTCGTGTGCGGCAAGGGCAAGGAGTCGGCCTGCCTGACGCCGGCCCAGACGGAAGTCGCGGCGCTGACCTACCGCGGCCCGGCCGATGCGCAGGGCCGCCCGATCTTCCCCGGGCTCGCGCGCGGCAGCGAGCGCAACTGGCGCACGCTGAGCGGCGACAAGCCGCTGTCGCTGGCCTTCGATACCTACGCGCAGCTCGTGTTCGGCGACCCGCACTGGGACTTCCGCACGTTCGACGCGGCGCGCGACATCCCGCTCGGTGTGCAACGCATCGGGCCGCTGCTGGACTCGGCCGACCCGAATCTGCGCGCGTTCGTCGAGCGCGGCGGCAAGCTGCTGCTGTACCACGGCTGGGCCGACCCCGGCATTCCGCCCGACGGCACCGTGCGCTACTACGACGCGGTGCGCGACACGCTGGGCGCGCGCACGGCCGACGCCTCCGTGCGTCTCTTCATGGTGCCGGGCATGGGCCACTGCCGCGGCGGCACGGGCACGGACACGTTCAACGCCGTGGCCGCGCTCGACGGCTGGGTGCGCAACGGCGTAACGCCGGAGCGAATCGAGGCCTCGCGCATCGAGAACGGCAAGACGCTGCGCACGCGGCCGCTGTGCGCGTTCCCGAAACAGGCCGTGTACCGCGGCAGCGGCAGCACGGACGACAGCGGCAATTTCGACTGCAGATAGCACGGCTCGCCGACGAGGGGATCGAATCATGCGCGTTCGATGCAGCACGCTTCTCGCAGGGCTCCTCGCCGCAGCCACGCTCGTCGCGACCGCCGGCACCGCGCTCGCGCAGCCGTCGCAGGCCGCCACTGCGCCGAGCCTGCCGCCGCTGTTCTTCAAGGAAGAATGGCGCCAGCGCGAGTTCCCGCCGAACGCGGCGCCGGATCTCGTGCTCGAGGGCGGAATCACTCCCGCGGCCGTTAGCAACCCCGCGCTCGAGCTGCACGTTTACGACCCGAACGCCGCGAGCGTCGCCGCGTATCGCGACACGCCGCCGCCGCATACGCGCGCCGGCGACTGGGGCGGCACGTCGTGCATCCAGCTGGCAGGCTACAACCAGAACCCGCCGCCGAAGAAAGTCGCCGCGGGCCAGCCGACCGACGCGCCGAATCTTTGGACCGGCGTGTGCCAGACGCCGGTCGCCGCGACGCTGCGGGACAAGTCGCGCTATGTGGATCTCACGGGGCTCGCCCGCATCCGCTGGGTCACGCGCACGTCGGGATTTCACGTCGTGCGGCCCGTCGTAAAGCTCGCGGATGGCAGCTGGTTCGTCGGCGATTACGGCGAAGGCGCGGCTTCGGCGAATTCCACGCTGTTCCTCGAATCCGAGTTCGCCGTCGCGGCCGTGCGCTGGCTGCCGCTCGACGTCGCGCGCGTCGTCACCGTGGGCCAGGCGTGGGCGCATCCGGACTTGAGCAGGGTCGACGAGATCGGCTTCGCCGATCTCACGCCGGGCAGCGGCCACGGCTGGGGCGGCTTCGTGAACGTCGGCAGGATCGAGGTCTACGGCCGGCCCGTGCCGCGCTGAAGGTCGGCGCGCCCCTATGGCGCGAGCCCGAGCAGCCGCGCGGGGTTCCTGCGCGCCATGACGTCGATGTCGGCGGCCGAGACGCCGTGCGCCATGAGCCCCTTGTAGATGGCGAGCAGCCCGTCCGTGTGCAGCGGGTTCGGCGGCTGACCGAGATCGCTCGAGATCACGAACGACGCGGCGCCGATCGATTTGATCGCTTCCGCCTCCTTCGCAAGCTGCTCGTCCGTGAGCGGCGACCACACGAGCTCGAGCAACGCGCCCTGCTTCGCCGCCTCGCGCAGCTGCTCGAAGCTCATCGAGCCGCCGGGGCTCGCCATCGCATGCGTGACGACGACGTTCTTGACGCCGCGCCGTTTCGCCTCGGGGATGATCAGCAGCGACTCCTGCGGCGAGGAGTGGCCCATCTCGAGCACGAGGTCGTGCTTCGCGGCGATGTCGATCACGGCGAGCACCTCGGGCAGGATCTTGCCGTCGCGCACGACGGGCGCGAACGGGCGCTTGTCGCCGTTCAGCTTGACCTGCGACTCCGAGTCGAACGTCGGCAGCCAAACGACCTTGCCGTAGCCGCCTTCGACCTTCGTCATCCACTCGACGGCCGCGGGATTCACGCCGCCGACCGTGAGATCGAGCGAAATACCGCCGAACACCTCGATGCCCGGCACTGCCTTGCGAACCAGGAACGCCACCGACGCGGTGGGCTCGTAGTGGTTCTTGACCACGATCGCCCGCATGCCGGCCGCCTTCGCCATGCGCGCGAGCTCGATCGCATCGACCTTGCGCGGCGTGCCGTCGGGTGCGGCGTGCGCGTGCATGTCGATCGCGCCCTCGAGCGTCTGTGCGCGGCCGCTGGCGAGCGGCACCAGCACGCACAACGCGAATACCGTGAACGACTTTGCGCGCATCACACCACCCCTCGCGGCAGGACTCGGCGCGAGTATAGCTCTGCGCTACGATGACGGCGGCTCGAGGGACGGGAGGAATGCGATGACTCGACTGCTGGCGACGGCCGTTGCCCTGCTTGCGTGCGGCCTCACTTCGACGACGTTCGGTCAGACCGCCGCATCCGCGCGAGCCGCGGCACCCGTGCGGCCGCCCCTGTTCTTGAGCGAAGGCTGGAAGGCGCTCACCGTCCCGCCCGACGACCATGGCGCGTGGCCCGCGTCGCAGGCGGCGGTCGCGAGCCCGGACCTCACGCTGAGCCTGCACGGCCCGTCGGGCAAGGATATCGTGCTCGTCGCCGTGCGCGGCGCGGCCGACGTCTATCCGCTGAACCTCTGGACCGGCAGCACGACGACGCCCGTCGCGGCCACGCTGCGCGATCGCAACCGCTTCGTCGATCTCTCGAATCCGCTCGCCAAGATCCGCTGGGTCGTGCGGACGTCGGGCTTCCACCAGATCCGGCCCGTGCTGAAGCTCGCCGACGGCACGTGGCTCGTCGGCGACCACACGACCGGGCCGTCCGTGGACTTCAACACGGCGGACGTCTCGATCGCGGACGTGCGCTGGGTCAAGCTCGACATCGACCGCGTCGTGACCGTCGGCAACTTCATCGAGCACCCGAACCTCACGAAGGTGGACGAGGTCGGCTTCGCCGATCTGATGCCCGGCAGCGGGCACGGACCCGGCGGCTACGTGAACGTCGGGCGCATCGAGGTGTACGGAGCGCCGGTCGGGCGCTAGGTTGCATTCACTCCGCTGACCGGCGCTGGTCCACGGGCGACACGGCGCCGAGCCAGCTCTTCGTGCTCTGCGGACGACCGTTCTCGAGCCACGAGAACACCACGCTGTGCCACAGCACGCGGCGCACGTAGGCCCGCGTCTCGTTGTACGGGATGTTCTCCGTCCAGATGTCGGCGTCCATCGCCCGCTCCGGCAACCAGCGCTCGACCGCGGCTTCGCCGGCGTTGTAGGCCGCGAGCGCGACGGGCAACTGGCCCGCATAGCGTTCGATCAGGCTGGTCAATCGCGCGGCGCCGAGGCGAATGCTGACCTCGGGGTCGTAGAGATCCGCGCGAGTGGGCCTCGGCAACTGCCAGTGCCTCGCCGTGAGCTCCGCGGTCGAGAACCCGAGCTGCGCGACGCCGACGGCGCCGGCGAGCGACGTCGCGTCCGGGCGGAACAGGCTCTCCTGACGCAGGACGCCATAGAGCAGCGGCTCCTCGATTCGCGTCAGCTCGACGGCCGCGGCCACCTCTCTGCGGTACGGGCGCGGATACAGCAGGGCGTAGTCGTTGAATACTCCGCGGCTGGCCGCAGTGGCGACGGCGACGTCGTAGATTCCCCAGCGCGCGGCGAGATGCACGGCCTGCAGCCTGCGCGCGTCGTCGAGCGCGGCGTAGCCCGCCTGCCACTCGACCGTGGCGAGCGGGCGCAGCCCGGCGAGCAGCAGCTCGTGCGCGCGCACGAACGGCGCCTCGGCGGCGATGTGCCCGATCGCGCGCTCGTCGGCGGACAGGGGCTCGACGTGCGGCTCCACGCGCTCGTCGAGCCGCGCCGCGGCCATGCCCGAGTAGTAGTTGTCGTCCTTCGCCAGGGAGCCATAGCGCTCGCGTGCGACGGATTGCTCGCCGAGCGCTTCGGCCGCACGCCCCGTCCAGTAGCGCCAGGCCGCTTCGCCCTGCCTCTGCGCCGACATCGCGGCGACGGCGCTCTGGGCCGCCTTCCAGTCACCCACCCAGAGCGCCGCGCGCGCGACCCACTCCAGAGCATCGTCGTCGAGGTCGGCGGAGCCCACCTGGCCGAAGTACGTGAGTGCCTGCGCATCGCGATCCCACGCGAGCCCGAGAGCGAGGGCGCGTGCCGCCTTGCTGGCCACGTCGCGGCTCGCGAACCGCGTGCGCCGCAGCGCATCGAATCGCTGCTCGGCTTCGCGCGGCGAGTTGCGCGCGAGCCGCGCGAAGGCATCGAGCAGCTGCTGCGTATCCGCTTCCGCCGCGGGCTTCGCGAGCAACGCGTCGATGGTCTCGCGCGGCTTCTCGACGAGGTCCGCCGCGCGCAGCAACGGCGCCGCCTGCGGCCCGGGAAGCCGCCGCGCGAGCACGCGCGCGAACGCGGCCTGGCCGTTGGCGAGCAGGCGGCGCACGCGCTCCGCGACGAGCGCATCGTCGATGCCGCCACGCTCGCGCAGCCAGTCGAACACCGGCTCGCACTCCGGCGGCAACCGCCACGGCGTGAGCCAGCGTTCGACGACCATCGCGTCGAGGCCCGCGGTCTGCCCCAGCGCAATCCTGGCATTGAGCTGCGCGCACTTGAGCGCGTCGGTCGCGACGGTCGCGTCGTAGTGATCGAGGAGCTGCTGCCAGCGCCCGCGCCGCGCGAGGCTCTCGAGCCTGGCGCGGCGCAGAGGCGCCGCGACGGGCTCGCGGGCGTGGGCCGCGAGAAAGGCTTCGGTCTGTCGATCGGCTGCGGTGGCGCCGGTGCCCGAGTGCTCGGCCGTATAGGCGAGCCGGGCCGCGACCAGGTACGGATACAGCACGTAACCGGCGAGCGCCGGACTGTCGCTCTCCGCGCTGCCGGGGCCGAGCCGCGCCGCGGTATAGGCTTCGACGAACTCGGCACGCACGGCTTGCCAAGGATCGTCCGCGGGCTGCGCGAGCGCGCGCGCCGCGCACAGCAGCGCCAGCCAGACGGCCCGTCGCTGCCATCGCACGCTGGCGTTCCATGCCATCGACCGCGTCATGGCGGCGATCTTAACAGCGCGGGCGCCGGCCCCGCCTTCGGCGAACGGCTGGCAGGCAGGGCGCCGGCCGCCGATTACCGCTTCGGCGCGCCCGTCGGGGTCCACATGCTCACGGCCTCGCGGCTCTCGCCGTAGTGCGCACCATCCACACTGCGGTGCGAGAGATACACCCACCTGCCGCCGCGCTTCGCGTACACCTTCTCGTACCACACGTAGAACCAGCGGCGTCCCGGCGGCGAGCCCGGGATGTTGGCGATGTACCGGCCGGTCGTGATCGCGACGTCGCCGTGCATCTCGGCCGACTGGGTCTCGTACTCGATCACGGCGTAGATCCTGTCGGCGGTGCGCTTCAGGAAGCTCGCGCGATCATCGACGAGCCGCGGCGGGTCGCCGTGCGTCCAGTCGTCGCCGTGAACCATCACGAAATCCGGCGCGATCGCGTTCTGCACGAACGCCACGTCGCCACGCACCATGGCCGCGGCGATCGCGCGCTCGAGCGCGAACACCTCGGACGCTTCGTCCGTTTCCGAGGCAGCAGGCGCCGGAACGGCCGCGGCACGTGCGGACGGCTGCTGCGCGGAAACGGAAGAAGCCACGAACGCGAGCGACAAGATCGCGACGACGGCGGCTCTCACGCATCCCCCTCCGTGACGGCTCGCCGGAGTATATCGCCCGCGCGTGCGGCATACTGCCGCGCGTGACTGTGCGCCAGAACAACGCTGCGGTGCGGAGAGCCCGCACGGCTCGCCCCCCGCAGCGCTGGGAACGGCTCGACGACGACGCGCTGCTTAAGCTGCGCTTCTGCGACCTGCGCTTGCGCATCGGGCACAGCGTGGTGCACGCCGACGTGCAGCGCGTGCTGGCCGAGCTCGAGCGGCGCGGCATCGGCTTCAGGCCGCACTTCTGGTTCTCGACCGAGTGGTTCTCGCCGGACGGCGTGCCCGGCATCGCCGTGCCGTTCTTCCTGGCGCACCCGCGGCTCGTCGCTCTCGAGCGGCGCATGCTGGGTGAAGCCGAAGGCAGCACGCGGCCGTGGCGGCTGCGCCTGCTGCGCCACGAGGTCGGCCACGCGGTCGACACGGCGTTCGGGCTGCGCCGCCGCGCCGACTGGCGCCGCGTGTTCGGCAGCGCATCCGCGCCCTACGCGCGCGACTACACCGTGCAACCGCGCAGCCGCGATCACGTGCTGCACCTCGAGCACTGGTACGCGCAGAGCCACCCGACGGAAGACTTCGCCGAGACGTTCGCCGTGTGGCTGCGGCCGAAGGCGCGCTGGCGCGCCGACTACACAGGCTGGCCCGCGCTCGCGAAGCTCGAGTTCGTCGACCGGCTGATGACGGAGCTCGCGGGCCACCCGCCGACGACGCGCGACCGCTCGGTCGTCGCGCCGCTCACGGACAACCGCCGCACGTTGCGCGAGCACTACCGGCGGCGCGCGACATTCAGCGACGGCGTGCCGCGCTACGACGAATGGCTCGTGCGCGTGTTCACGCCGGACCCGGCAGGCCGCTCCGCCGAGCAGCTGCTGACCGAGTTGAAACCGCGGCTCATGCGCGCCCTGCTCGCGCATTCGCGCGTGCATCCGTACACGGTCCACCAGGTGCTGCGCGGCGTGCGCCGGCGCGCCCGGCACCTCGCTCTCGGCTTCACGGGGCCGAAACGCGAGCTGGTACCGCGCGTGATTCGTCTGCACGAACGCATACTCACGGACTTCCTGCGTCGCAACGAGGAAACGTATTTCCTATGAAGAAGGGCAAGCAGCGCGTCCTGCTGATGACCCACAAGGGGCTCGTGCCGCCGGACGACATCGGCGGGCTCAGCGAGTCGCAGATCGACGAGTTCCGCACCGAGCACGACGTGCTGCACACGCTGCGGCGCCTGGGACACGACGTGCGCGCGATCGGCGTCGGCGATCACCTGACCGAGCTGCGCGAGACGATCGACGAGTGGCAGCCGCACGTGGTGTTCAACCTGCTCGACGAGTTCTCCGGCATCATCTCGTACGACCACTACGTCGTGGCGTACCTCGAGCTGATCCGGCAGCGCTACACGGGCTGCAACCCGCGCGGCATGATGCTGTCGCGCGACAAGGTGCTCACGAAGCGCGTGCTGGCCACGCACCGCGTCGCCACACCCGCGTTCCGCCTGTTCCCGTTCGGGCGCAAGTTCCGCGAGCCGAGCCGGCTCGAGTTTCCGCTGTTCGTGAAGTCGGCCACCGAGGACGCATCGCTCGGCATCGCGCAGGCTTCGCTCGTGCACGACATGAAGGAGCTGCGCGAGCGCGTGCAGTTCATCCACGAGCAGGTGCAGAGCGACGCGCTGGTCGAGGAGTACATCGACGGCCGCGAGATCTACGTGGGCGTGCTCGGGAACACGCGGCTCACGACGTTGCCGCCGTGGGAGATGGACTTCGGCACGCTCGGGCATGCCGAGACGCGCATCGCCACGCGCAAGGTGAAATGGGACCGCAACTACCAGACGAAGCACGGCATCCGCACCGGCAAGGCCCAGGACCTGACCGACGAGCAGCGCGAGCAGCTCGGCCGTCTCGCGAAGCGCACGTATCGTGCGCTGTACATGAGTGGTTTCGCCCGCATGGATTTCCGCATGCGCGCCGACGGCGGCATCTTCCTGCTCGAGGCCAACGCGAACCCCAACCTGAGCAAGGGCGAGGATCTCGCCGATTCGGCGAAGGCCGCGGGCGTGAGCTACACGGCGCTCGTGAGCCGCATCGTGCAGCTCGGGCTGGCGTACATGCCCGAGTGGCGCATGTTCGAGCCGTAGCGCTCACCCGCTCTGGCGCGACGGCGCCGATGACCCTACGATCGGGCCCTACGACCGCACAGCAGCAGGGGGGGGGCTCGAGTGAAAACCCTGACCGTCGCCATCGGGGGCGCGCTCGTCGCGGCCGCGTGCCTCGTTCCCGGAGTCTCGAGCGGCCAGACCGCGAAGGACACCGCGCCGCCGTGGACGCTGCCGCGCACCAGCGACGGCCACCCCGATTTCGCCGGCGTGTGGGCCAACAACAACGCCACGCCGCTCGAGCGGCCGAAGGAGCTCGCGGGCCGCGAGCGCCTGACGGACGCGGAAGTCGAAGCCATGAAGCGCCGCGCGGCCGAGCTCTTCGACGGCACCGGCGACGCGGCCTTCGGCGACGAGGTGTTCCGCACCGTGCTCGCGAGCCTGAACGAAACCACGACGGGCCCGCACGAGAAGGGCGCGCGCGACGTCGACGCCGACACGGGCGACTACAGCTCCGTGTGGATCGACGCCCGCGACTGGGACAACCGCACGTCGCTGATCACCGATCCGCCCGACGGCCGGGTGCCGGCGCTGACGCCGCAGGCCCGCGCGCGCGGCGCCGCCTTAGGTGCGCTGCTCGGCCGCCCGGCCACGGGGCCCGCGGACCGCACGCTGGCCGAGCGCTGCATCACGTACGGTGTGCCGCAGCTGCTCGCAGGCTACCAGAGCTACTACCGCATCACGCAGTCACGCGACTTCGTCGTGGTCGGGACGGAGATGATTCACGAGGCGCGCGTGGTGCCGCTCGACGGCCGCCCGCACCTGTCGCCGACGATCACCCAGTGGCTCGGCGATTCGCGCGGCCACTGGGAAGGCGACACGCTCGTGGTCGACACCACGAACTTCAAGCCGCGCAGCTTCCAGAACTCGAGCGAGCGGCTGCACCTCGTCGAGCGCTGGACGCGCGTCGGGCCCGACACGCTGAACTACGAGATCACGATCGACGACCCGGACACCTGGGTCCGGCCGTGGACGCTCATGATTCCGCTGCGCCGCAAGGACGCCGAGATGTTCGAGTACGCGTGCCACGAGGGCAACGCCGGCATGGCCGGCATCCTGGCCGGGGCACGCGCGGCGGAGCGCGCCAACGCCACGAAGTAGCGAACGCGGGCGAGGGATTTCCGGCGGGAGTTGCCCGCGCCGGCCGCAACTCGCGGTTGCGGCCGGCGGGAGCATTCGGGGGAACGCCGGGCGGGTCGCCGATGCGGCGCCGGCCCTGCGTATCGGCGTTACTTGACGCCGGCGTCCGAGCGATAGACCGTGCGCGCCTTCTCGACGAGCGGCGCCGGCATGACGGTTGCGCGGATCTTGAACGGGACGTGTTCCTCGACCTGCACCTTCTTCGACGGCCGGTCCTCGCCCCACGTCAGCGTCACTTCCGTGCCGGGAGCCGCGAACTTCGTGTCGATCGTGCCGAGCGACAGCATGGCGCGCTCATTGGCCGAGTAGCCGGTCCACGTCGAGATGCCGACGACCTTGCCGTTCGCTTCGACGCGGTCCGCATGGAACGTGTCGTACAGCGACATCGGCAGGTTGATGAACTTCGCACCCGGGCCCTTGTGGAACAGGGAGCCGTACGCCGCGGCGGTGTCATCCCCGTTCCAGACGAACGTGACCTTCTTGCGGCGCTCGGCGCGGCCGTCGGCCACCATCTTCTCGAGCGCGGCACGGCCGATGAAATCGTGATCGAAGCCGATGATGCGGCCGTAATCGAGCTCGAACGGCGTGAAGTAGTAGTCCTCGATGTTGTCGGAGTAGAAGCTGCCGCCGAGCGGTGAGGTGGTCTCGTACGCCTTGTCGGTCAGCCACTCGCGATAGGCCTTCATCTTCTCGCCCGAGTAGATCGCCGGCAGCGGCCGCGGCAGCCAGCCGGACTCCAGCGCGTTCGTGTGATACGCGCGGCCGCCGACCTGCACCATCCCGTGCTTCTTGCCGGCTTCGAGCAGCGCGGCCATGACGGTGTCGTTGTCCTTCCACGGCCCCCACATCTCGAAGCCCGGCTCGCCGGCCATGCCGTGGCGCAGCGCGCGCACCTCGCAACCCGCGATCTTGAACCGCGTCATGTAGAAGAACTTGAGCTTCGGCGGCTCCTGACCCGTGGCCTCGCGGATCACGTCCATCGCACCCGGGCCCTGCACCTGGCAGCGCCAGAGCTTCGGATCGCCCTTGCGGTAGAACGAATTGTCGTCGCGCCACACGCGCACGTTGTAGCCGCCGGTTTCGGCGTGGAAGTGCAGCCAGTTGATCGACGGCGGAATGCCGACGGCCTGGTACTCGTCCTCTTCCAGGTGGAACAGGATGTTGTCGCCGATGACGTAGCCGTCGTGGTTGACCGCGACGAACTGCTTGGCCATGTCGACCGGGAACTTCGCGACGCTGTTGATCGCGAGCTTGCTGATCAGCTTCAGCGCGTCCGGCCCCTTGATGTTCAGGTTGGCCATGTGATGGGACTGATCGTAGAGCACCGCCGTGCGCCGCCAGGCGAGCTGCTCGTCGCGCCAGTTCGTGAACTCCGGCACGACGCGCGGCACGATCGCGGGCGGGCTTTGCGAGTTCCACAAGAGCTTGACCGGGCTGCCAGCTTCCTTGATCGCTTCTTCTAGATTCTTTGCCATGTTCCTTGTCCGACTTTCTTCCTGAAACCAACGACGCTGGGCCCCTTCGGCCGCGTTACCGCGGCGAGATTGTACGCGACGGATTCCGCTCTTGCGCGGGTTCGGCAGGCCGCGGGGCGCACCGAACCGGCCGGGCCGGCGCCTGCGAAACCCCTGTCCCCGACGGGTCCTCCGCAGCGTCGGACACCCTGCGGGCCCGGCCGCGTCCCATGCCGCGTGGCGGCAGTCCGACCCGGCGCGGTATCCTTCACCGGCCCGGATCCCGGTGCCGTGCCTCGCCGCCGACCTGCGATCCGCGGGCGGCACAGTGGCGTTCGAACCGGGGGGAGCCTCGTCATGAAGCTGCGATATGGATCCGCGACCGCTTTGGCCTGCCTCGCGTTATGCACTGCGCAGGCGTACGCACACCATTCGGTGACGGCCAATTTCGACCCGTCGCGCGAGATCGAGATCCGCGGCGCCGTCGTCGCGTTCAACTACGTGAGCCCGCACGCGTCGATGGTCATCGACGGCATCGGCTACGAGAACGGTCAGGCGCTGAGCACCACACCCGAGCGCTGGGAGATCGAGTCGAGCGCCGTGAAGGGCCTCGCCGCCCGCGGCATCAAGGCCGACACGTTCGCGGTGGGCGAGCAGATCATCGTGCGCGGCGCGCCGGCCCGGAACACGGCCCTGCACCGAGCGAACTCGAGCACGTTCCTGCACGCCGACGGCACGCCGTTCGGCAGCGCGCCCGCGCCCGCGGCACCGGTCGCGGCGCCGGCCGCTACCGGAGTGAAGCGCGTGGAAGGCCGCTGGATTCCGCCGTACCAGCCCGAGGGCAAGACCTCGACGTTGCCGCTCAACGCCGCCGGGCAGGCCGCGTGGAACGCGTACGTGCAGGCGGACTCGCCGGCAAACACGTGCGAGCCCATGAGCATTCCCGACATCATGAACGCGCCGAGCTACCTGTTCGACGTGCGCTTCGGCGACGGCAAAGTCGTGCTGCGCAACGAGGCCTACGACATCGTGCGCACCGTGCCGCTCGGCAAGGACTTCGCACAGGTCGATCCGAACGGCACGTGGGGCAAGGCCCGGGCCGAGATCGACGGCAACGCGCTGTACGTCGAGAGCAAGGACTACCCGGCGTCGAAGTGGGGGCTCGCGGCCGCCACGCAGATCCTCGGCGGCGGCGCCGACGTGCCCTCGAGCACCAAGAAGACCGTGGTCGAGAAGCTCACCGTCAGCGACGACGGCCTGCAGCTCTTCTACGACTACGTCGTGTTCGACCCGATGTACATGACGCACGAGCACCGCGCACACGTCACGCTGAAGCGCACCGCCGACGACGCGCCGATGGTGCCCTACGACTGCAACAAGAACTCCGCGCGGCAGTTCTCGCGCGCGGCAGGCGAGAGTCTGCTGCCGGCGCAGTAACGGCGGTCCCGACGCGGGCCGGGGGGCGCTCGCGAGCTCGTCGGCCGCTGGGGGGAGAACCATGCAACGTGCGGCGATCGTGGTGGCGGCGTTCGCGTTCGCCTTCGCACATGCGAAGGCCGCGTGGAGCCAGGAAGCGGCGCACTCGAGCGTCGGCCGCGGCTGGCCCGTCACCGTCACGAAGTTCGGCTACGTCAGCGCGGGAGCGGAAGGCGAAGGCCAGCAGTCCGCATGGGAGGGATCGCCGAAGGGCGTGACGCCGTTGCCCGTCGATCTCTTCACGACCAAGGACTTCTATCAGGACGAGAAGCTCTGGTCGGATCCGCGCTACTTCCGCTGCAACAGTCCCTCGACGCTCGAAGGCATGTGGGGAACCGATGCCAGGACGTCGCGCAAGCCGATCGGCGCGGCACCGCCGGCGAGCGCGTCCTGGGGTCACTGCGAGATCGACTATCCGCGCACGGCCATCGTCTCGCCGTACCCGTTCAAGACCGCGCAGGAGCACTACGAGGCGCTGCTCGCAGAAACCCGGGCACGCGGCGGACCGACGCTCTACACGCGCGCGAACCCGCCGCCCGACTGGAACGGCCGCTACAGCCGCGCGATCTCGTTGAAGTTCATGGCTGCGCGTGCGGGCAAGACGTACGAAGCGCCCAAGTACCTCGCCGAACCGCCGCAGTGGTTCTTCACGGCCATCAACCAGACCTCGACGATCCTGTCGCTGCTGACGCCCGAGTACCGGCGGCGCACGGTGCAGATGCACTACCACCAGGCGGTCGACAACGCACCGTTGTGGCCCGGCACTTTCTGCTGGCCCGACGGCTTCCTGCGGCTGTTCTCGCGCCAGGCGCACCTCGCCATGGATTTCATCACCACGCCCGAACGCGTGCAGCTCATGGCGAGCAGCGCCGAGAACTTCATCCGGCATTTCAACGTGGGGCGCACGTTCGACATGAGCGGTGCGGTACCACGGCTCGGCGCGGACGTGCCGCGCTGGTTCGGTGAGAGCGTCGCGTTCTGGGACGGCGACTCGCTGATCACCTGGACGTCGAACGTGGTGCCCTGGATCGTGCACGGCGTGTTCGAGTTCTCGGGCAAGATGCAGACGATCGAGATCTTCTCGCCGCGCCGCGGCCCCGCCGGCGAGCTGGCCGGCCTCGAGCACGAGATCGTGCTCTACGACCCCGACGCGTTCGTGCAGCCGTTACGCCTGGTCCAGGTGCACATCAAGACGGGCAACCTCGCGGAGGTCGATCCCTTCGTCTACGGACGCTGCATCCAGACGATCTTCCCTGTCGACGGCCGCCCGCAACCGCTGACGCCGGGCACGACGATCGAGTACACCGTGCCCGACATGTACGGCCGCCCGTGGGCGCAGATCTGGGAGAAGTACTTCGAGAAAGGCATGCGGCGCCCCGAGGACGAGTCGATCTTCGAGTTCAAATAGCGTGCCTGCGTGCGGCTATGGCCGCACGCAGGTGAAGCTCGCGGCGTCGTTCAGGTTGCCCGAGCCGCGATAGCGCGGCCACTCCGGATACAGGCACACGGGCCGCGTGCGCCCCGCGGTCTTCTCGTTCACGTCCGTCGCTACGAGCTGGCCCGGCGCCTGGCCCTTCTCGACCCACGCCTCGAGCGCGTCCAGCATCGAGATGCGCGCGTTGAAGACGCCCGTCACGTGGCCCATGCCGGGCACCGTGTAGAAGCGCACGAAACTTCCGAGCGCGTCCGCCGGGTAACGCTTGTTGAGGCGCTCCCAGTACTGGATGGAGCTGTTGACCGTGATGAAGTCGTCGACGAGGCCGTGGAAGAAGATCAGCTTGCCGCCTTTCTCGCGGAAGCGGTCGAGGTTCGTGCTGTTCGCACTCAGGATCGGCACTATCTGTGCGATGCGCCCGGCGTAGCGCTTCGGATCGAAACCCTTGATGCTGTCGAGCGCGAGGTTCTGCGCGATCGCGTACTTCGGCGTGGCGTCGCCAGGTGCCAGCTGCAGCGCCTGATCGGGGCCGAGACCGCCCAGGTTCGGGAACCCGCCGTCGAAGAACGTGGAGCCCTCGAACGGCGTCCACTTAGGGAACACGCTGTTGCCTTCGTCGTCATGGAACACCGAGAAGCCGAGATCGAACGGCACGTCGAGCGCGTTCAGCGCATCGATCTGCGCGTCGGAGAGACACGCGTCGCCCGTGTCCGCGCCGTTCGCGCAGCGCACCGGGTTCTCCGCGCTCTTCTGCTTGAATGTGGCCGTGGCGGCGCGGCACGCGGCCGCGTCGCTGATGATGCCGTCGGCGGCACGGTCGAGCGCATCGCACGCCTTGTAGACGGCGGCGGTGAAGTTCGTGACCTTGGCCGGGCTCAGCCAGCTCAAGCGCCCCTGCGCCTGCAATGCGGCCGCGTAGCGATTGGCCGCGAGGTGCAGCATCACCATGTTGTGCGCGGGGTAGCCCGCGACGACGCCGTCGTAGTCCTCGGGGAAGCGCTGCACCGCGTCGAACCCCTCGTGCCCGCCCTGCGAGCCGCCGATGAAGTAGCTCTTCTGCGGCGGCCTGCCGTAGCGCGCCTCGACGAGCCGCATGGCCACGTCGTGGGTCTTCTTGATCTGCTCGTGGCCGAAGTTGCGCAGCGCCTCGTCGTTGAGCAGGAACGTGCCGTCGAAGCCGCCGCCGTGCGTGCGGTGACCGGAATCGCTGCCGAGCGTGACGTAGCCGCGCGCGAGCGGCCGCGCCTCGGTCGGCGGCTGCTTGATGTAGTAGTCGAGCCCGGTCACGAGCGTGCCGTTGAAGCCGCCGCCGCCCATCTGCAGCATCTTGCCGTTCCAGCGCGTCGGCAGGTTCACCTCGAACTGGATGTCCGGGGCGGTGTACGTGACGGGATGGATCGCGCCCAGCACCTTGCAGTACTCGCCGTTCGGGTTGTCGCGCGCGCCGTCCGCCACGAGCTCGGCCGACGTGATCGACGCGCCGGTCGTCGGCAATCCGATCGCCGCCGCCGGAATCTTCGCCCCGGCGAGACGCGCACAGGCATCGCGCGGCGCCATGGCCGCGAGCCCCGTGGGCAGCGACGCCTGCGGTTGTGCCGACGCGGTCGCCGCAAGACCCGCCGCCAGCACCAGCCACCAGCGCCCACGCACGGGCGCGCTCGTTCCGATTTCTTTCCGCATGGTTCCCCCGGGGCAAAACGTTGAGCCGATGGTAGCCCGAAGCCGGCCCGCGAAACGAGCCTCACGGGCGTGCGGCGGCGGGCGTCTGCCCGTCAACGGGCCGGCGGGGACTTGCGGCGCACGCGCCGCAGCAGCCGGTTCTTCCGCCGCCGCCACGCCTGCAGCCGCAGCGCCGCCAGCTCGGGGTCGAGCCGCACGAACAGCCAGTACGCGACGCGCTGGGTGAATCGCAGCCACCACGAGCGCCGCCCGTGCAGCCGGTCACGAGTGATCTGCCGTGAATATCGCGCCAGTTCCTCCTCGAACTGCCCGCGCGCCGTAGCGGCCAGCGCCCCGTCGCGGATGCGCAGCATGATCTCGAAGTTGATGCGCAGGCTGCGCGGATCGAGATTGGAGGAGCCGACGTACACGATGTCATCGATGACGATCCGCTTCGCGTGCAGCACCTGCGGCTCGTACTCCCAGATCTCGACACCCCTGCGCAGCAGGCGCCGGTACAACGAGCGCGACGCGAGCTGCATCAGCGGCACGTCGCTCCTGCCCGCCAGCAGCACCCGCACGCGGGCCCCGCGGGCCGCCGCCTGCGCCAGGCTGCGCCGCAACCGGTGCGACGGCAGGAAATAGGCCGAAGTGATCGCCACGTCCTTTGCCGTGGCGAGGTCGGCGCGCAGCGCCTGGCGCAGCGGATTCGGACCCAGCCCCGGCCTGATCAGCAGCACCTCCACTTCGCCGGCGCGGACCACTTCGGCGCGCCTTCGCAAGCGCGGTGCCGGGAACCGCCAGCGCCCGTCGGCCGCACGCTTCCACTGCTCGGCGAATTCGGCCGCGAGCACCGCCGCCACCGGCCCGCGCACGCCGACTCCGCCGTCGCGCCAGCCGGCGGTGATGCCGTCGCCCCAGTATTCCTTCGCGATGTTGCAGCCGCCGAGGAACGCCACCGCCTCGTCCACGACCAGCAGCTTCCGGTGATCGCGAAAGTGGCGCGACGCGAAGCGCAGCTCGTTGAACCAGCGCATCGCGCCGCCGGCCGCGGCCAGCCCGGCGAAGTAGTTGCGCCGCAGGCCAAACGAGCCGAACGCATCCACGAGCAGCCGCACGCGCACGCCGCGCTGCGCCGCCGCCGTCAGCGCCTCCCGAAACCGCCTGCCGATCTCGGAGTCGCGGAACGTGAAGGTCTCCATGTCCACGGACGAGCGCGCGGACGCGATGGCTTCGAGCGAGGCGGACAGCAGATCCTGCCCGGTCCCGTGCCAGGTGAATTGGTGCTGGTCGGCCATGGGCGCCGATTATCGGGCCACGCCGCCCGGGCGCCCACTGCCGGCGCATCGACGCGGCGGCGGCCGGGCCCCGCTCGAACACCCCGGACCGCCTGCGCTATGCTCGGCGACATGAGCCACGAGCACCCGCCGAAGTGGAAGCTCGAGGGCGTGCGCGTCGTGCACGCCCACGAGCTCGACATCAACACGCCGCAGACGCCCGGCATGAACCGCGCCGCGGCCATCACCTACGCCCGCGCCGGCGCGGAGAAGCTCTGGGCCGGCACCGTGGTCATCCATCCGAACGCGAAGACGGGCGCCCATCACCACGGCCCCGTCGAGAGCGTGATCTACGTGGTCAGCGGCCGCGCACGCATGCGCTGGGGCGACAGGCTCGAGTTCGTCGCCGAGGCCGGGCCCGGCGACTTCATCTTCGTGCCGCCGTACGTGCCGCATCAGGAGATCAACGCGTCCGACAGCGAGCCGCTGTCGTGCGTGCTGTGCCGGTCGGGCCAGGAGCCGGTGGTCGTGAACCTCGATCTGCCGGTGGTCGAACATCCCGAGGAAGTGCACTGGGTGGACGACCTCCATCCGGCGCCGAAGAAGTAGCGTTCAGTCCACGAGAGGACACCACCATGAAGACGAACACCAGACTCGCGCTCTCGCTCGCCGCTGCCTGTCTGCTCGCGAATTTCGCGAGCGCCAAGCCGGCGCTCGACGACGCCGGCAAGTGCCGCGACAGCGGCAAGTACGTGAGGCAGTCGCTGTGCCAGATGCCGGCGCAGGCGAACAAGTGCCGCGACGTCACGACGAAGAAGTTCGCGAAGTGCGACGCACCGAACACGGAGCCGGTGCCGAGCAAAGAGTCAAAAAAGGCGAAGTAGCGAGCCGGACGCGACGCCGGAGCGGTCGCGTCAGGGTTCCACGGGCTCGTTGACGAGCCCGTCACCGACGCGTGTCCGCCCCGGGCGGGCGGCCGCTACTTCAGCCCCTTCGCCTGCACGTCCCAGTTCGAGTTCCGGCAGAGCCCGCAGTCCTTGCCGAGGAACATGGCGCCGGCCTTCCTGTCACCCTTGAGCTGCCATGCGGCCCAGCTCCACGCGACGTTCGCGAACTCGCCGCCGCCCGGATGGAAGAACGTGGCGCTGTGCCCCGCGCCGTGGCGCGAGCCGTAGAACGCCGGCTTCTTCTCGAGCCAGTCGTAGGTGCTCTTCGACGTCTCCATCATGAAGTCAGTCTTGTTGCCGTTCACGAGCAGCACGGGCCCGTGCAGCTTCGCGAGCGTGGCGACGTCCGGGATCGGGAACACCGGCGGATTCTTCGGATCGACGTGCATCACGCCCGAGTTGAACACCCCGATCGTCCTGACGCGCGGGTCCGCGCCCACCTCGATCGAGAGGAAGCCGCCGCAGGAGCTGCCCATCGCGGCCATCTTCTTCACCGCGATCTTGCCCTTGAGCGGCGAGCCGTCGCGCGTGTTCTCCTTGTCCGCCCAGTCGAGCGCGGCGCGCAGGTCGTCGACGTTCGCCTGCCGGCGCGGCGCACCTTCGATCGGCGCCGTGCCGATCACCAGGAAGCCGTGCGAGGCCACCGTCTCCATGAAACCCATGAAGGCCTTGCTGTCGATGGCGCAGCCGCCGTTGCCCCACGCAATCACGGGCAGCGTGTCCTTCTTCGGGAACGCGTCGAGATTCGCCGGGCGAACGACGACGTGACCCGGCGCACCGAAGGCCGGCTCGGACGTGACCGCGTACGCGCCCTTCTCGGCGAGCGGCGCGCCTTCCACGGGCAGCGTGGTGCGGACCATGTCCATCGTTACGTTGGCGAACGGCGCCTCGGCGAGGGCCAAGCCGGCGATCGCGGACAGAACGAGGCCGCTAGCGGTGATCACGGTCGGTTTCAACATGTGTCTTCCACTCAAGGAGATTTGGGTGGACGGCATCGTCGCCCGTCCGCGCGTGCGACCGCAAGTAGTGGCAGAGATCGCTCACCTCGGCCGACCGTGGCCGATCGCAGGCTTTGCCCGCACTGCCGCGGCCTGCTTCGCTGCACTCGGCTCCGACTCAAGAATGCTCTAGGCTGGTGAGCCAGGCACTCAGGCCATCGTCTGCGGGGGAAGACTCATGTACCGGATCCGCGTCGCCGCTTCGGCCTTCCTGGGTGCCATCGCCCTCGTCCTCGTCGCGCAGGCGCAGTCGGACACGCCGCGGGCGCGCAGCGAGGCGGACGATGCCTACCGGCCGCCGCGAACGTCGTGGGGCGATCCCGATCTCGAAGGCAAATGGCCGGGCACGAACATGGCGGGCGTGCCGCTGCAGCGCCCCGAGTCGTTCGGCACCCGCAACGTGCTGAACGACGCCGAGTTCGCCGACCGCAAGGCGCAGGCCGCGCGCCAGGTGGCGCAGGACAATGCCGACTTCGATTTCGACCACCCAAGCGTACCGTTCGGCCAGGTGGGCGGCGGGCAGTCGCCGCCGCAGCATTGGTTCGAGCGCGGGGCGGCGCAGCGACAGGCGTCGTTGCTCGTGGATCCGCCGAACGGCCGCCTGCCGGCGCTGACCGCCGCCGCGCAGAAGCGCGAGGCGGACCGGCGCAGCAGCGCGCCGGCGCTGCCGGCGTCCTACACGGACTTCTCGCTCTACGAGCGGTGCATCACGCGCGGGCTCGTCGGCTCCATCCTGCCCGGGGGCTACAACAACGGGAACCAGATCGTCCAGTCGCCGGGCTACGTGACGATCGTGAACGAGATGATCCACGAGTCGCGCGTCGTGCCGCTCGACGGCCGGCCGCACCTGAGCCCGGCGATTACGAGCTTCCTCGGCGACTCGCGCGGCCGGTGGGAAGGCGACACGCTGGTGGTCGAGACGAAGAACATCGCCGATCGCGCGGGATTGGGGTTGAACAACACGGGCGCGAGCCCGGCGCTGACGATCACCGAGCGCTTCACGCGCACGAGCGATACCACGCTGCGTTACCTCGTCACCGTCGACGACCCGATGACGTGGACGGCGCCGTTCACGATCGAGCTCACGCTCGAGCGGGACGACCGCTATGGAATGTTCGAGTACGCGTGCCACGAGGGTAACCATGCGCTGCGAAACATCCTCAGCGGCGCACGCGCGACGGAACGCACCAACGCGAACGCGACCGCACGACCGCCGCGCTGAGCGGACGCGTTACCTGCTCGCGGTCGCAGGCATCCCGCCCGCCACGGCCGTGAACACGCGGCTCTTGATGCGCCAGCCCTGCGCGGTCTTCACGTACTCGTCGTCGTAGCGGCCGATCATGAAGATCGAATGCGCGAAGCCCGGCTTCTGGCGCGGGGTGATGTCGGCGACGACGACGTAGGCCTTGCCGGTCGCACCGCGGCCGCTGCGCTCGATAACGTGGTTGAAGATGAAGTGGCGGACATAGGCTGGCCCGTGCGGCTCCTCCGTCACCATCCTCGCCAGCGCGTCGCGTCCCTTGGCATGCGGCCGCACTTTCGTGGTGAACTTCCCCGTGTGCGGCGCACAGCCGGCCGGCAGCCCGGGCACGGCGACACCGCCCGTGTCGGGCAGCACGCAGGCGAACGTGCCGTCCGGCGTAAACGCGTTCGCGTACGCCGCGCCGCTGTCCGCATTCATGTCGATCTCGTACGGCATCCGCGCCACGAGCTGCTGGATCGCCACATGATCCTGCTCGCTCAGCATGCGTGCCTTCGAGGTCGGGCCGGGGGCGCCTTCGCGCAGCGCGTGCACGCCTTGCACCGGCGGCGGCACGGGCACGTTGGGCTCGCCCCACTTGCCCTCGTAGAAGGTTCGCTTCTTGAAGCGCCACCCTTCGGCCGTCTTCGCGTAGACGTCGTCGTAGAACCCGCCGTGGCCCGCGCGCGGCGCCGTGCCGGGCTCGCCCGGATCGAAGATACCGACATACACGCGGCCCACCGCGCCGTCGGCTGTCGGCGTCACGATGAGATTGGTCACGGCGTGACGCACGTTGAGCGGCCCCAGTCGCGCGCCGCGGGCCAGCGCGGCCAGGTTCTCGCGTCCCTGATAGGTGCGGCCGCCCGGCCCCTGGTTCGTGCCGGTGAACGTGCCGTCGGCCGTGTACAGATCGGCGTAGGCGAAGCCGTTGTTCTCGCCGCTGTCGAGCGCCCAGCCGTACTTGTAGACCAGCTGCTCGATCTCGAGGTAGTCGCGCGCGCCGAGCGCCGGACCGGCGGACGCGGGCGCCGTCTGCGACTGGGCCGTGGCCACGCCGAGGCAGAGGAGCAGCAATGTCGTCAGTTGCAATCGCAGCATGCCGTTCCTCCTCAGCGCGCGCCCGCGGGCTTCAACGTTTCCGGCGTGCCGTCGGACGGCACGAACTGGCGCGTCTTGAATCGCCAGCCGTCCGCCGTCTTCACGTACGTGTCTTCGTAGTGGCCGCCGCCCCAGACCACGTTCGGCTTGTCCGCGTCGCCATACTGCAGGTGCACCAGGTACTCCTTGCCCTTCGCGCCGTCCTCCGTGGGCTCGATCACGTGGTTCACGATGAAATGCCAGGCCGTCTGCGGACCCTTGGCGGTCTGCTTCGCGAGCTTCGCCAGGTTGTCGCGCCCGGTGGTTTGGCCGAAGTTGGCACCGGGAGCGAAGAGATCGGCGTACGCGTAGCCGTCGTCGGCGCCCTGATCGACGGCTTGCGCGTACCGCGCCGCCAGTTGCCGGATCTCGATGTAGTCGAGCGGCGTCAGGGTCATCAGATGGCCCGACGGCTTCGCGGCGCTGCTTTGCGCCTCGGTGACGGCAGAGGTAAGAACGCTGGCGCCGAGCGCGAGCGCCAGGGACAGTGCCACGAACGGTGCGGTGCGACTCATACGGCCCTCCTGGAACGGGCCGAGTCTACAACGGAAAAAATCCCGGCAACGCGTAGCTCGCGGCGGAATCTGGTAGCGGGGGCGAGGCCTTCGTGTCCGCTCGCTCGAGCGCATCAGCCTCAGCTCATAGTACAAACGATCCGGGGGATTGCTTCAAGGCCCCTGGCCTGCGACACACTCCGCGCCTCGTCACAGGCACGGGGGCTCCATGCGCGTGTTGCTTTCGACGATCGGGTCGCGCGGCGACGTTCAACCGCTGATCGCGCTGGCGCTCCAACTGAAGGCGCTCGGGCACCACGTGCACCTCTGCGCGCCGCCCGATTTCCGCGAATGGGTGCAGACGTTCGAGATCCCGTTCTTCCCCATAGGCCCGGAAGTGCGCGCAATGGCGAGGGCGAGCCGCGCGCCCGCCAGCGCGCCGCCACCCTCGCGCGAGCAGGTGCGGCAGATGATGGCGGGCACCGTGGCCACGCAGTTCGCCACGATTCCAGCGGCAGCCCGCGACTGCGACGCGATCGTCGGCGCGAACGCGCTGCAGGTGGCGGCACCCTCCATCGCCGAGCGCATGGGCATTCCGTACGTGTTCGCCACGTACTGCCCCGTGACGCTGCCTTCTCACGAATACGCGCCGCCCGCCGTCACGGCCTGGAAGCCGGCGAACCCCGCCGCGTCCAACGACGAGCTCTGGGCCGAGGACGCAGCGCGATGGACCGAAAGCTGGGGCCCGGCGCTGAACACGGAGCGCGCCGCGCGCGGCTTGCCGCCTGTCGCGGACGTGCGCAGTCACGTGCTGACGCAGCGGCCGTGGCTTGCGGCCGATCCCGTGCTGGCGCCGTGGCCGCCGTCATCGACGCTCGACGTCCTGCAGACCGGCGCATGGCCGCTGCCGGACGAGCGACCGCTGGGCGCGGAGCTCGAGGCGTTCCTCGCGGCCGGCGCGCCGCCGATCTACTTCGGCTTCGGCAGCAGTCGCGCGCCGCAGGACGCGAGCCGCGCGATGATCGCTTCGGCGCGCGCGCTGAAGCGCCGCGCGATCGTGCAGCGCGGCTGGGCCGAGCTTGCGCTGCCCGACGACGGCGCCGATTGCCTGTCGGTCGGCGAGGTGAATCAGCAGGCGCTGTTCGAGCGCGTGGCGGCGGTCGTTCACCACGGCGGTGCGGGCACCACGACGGCCGCAACGCGCGCCGGCGTGCCGCAGGTGGTGATTCCGCAGCACTACGACCAGCCGTACTTCGCGCGGCGTGTGGCCGAGCTTGGAATCGGAGTGGCGCACGCGCAGGGCGCGCCGACCGTCGAGTCGCTGGCGGCGGCGCTCGACGCAGCGTTGGCTGCAGACGTGGCCGTGAAGGCGCGCGCGACGGCCGAGCGAGTGCGCACGGATGGCGCACGGTTTGCGGCGCAGCGGCTCGTCGAGCTCGTGCGCTGAGGCGTGTTGCTCTTCATGCGAATCGTCACCACCCCACCTCCCACGAATGGATGCGCCCAAACCTCTCCGCGAGGAAATCGATGAGCGCGCGCACTCGCGACGGAAGCGTGCGATTCGGCAGATAGACCAGATAGATGGCGCTCTCCGGCACGACCTGAAACTGGCGCAGCAACGGTACCAGCTG
>DASZSB010000033.1:0-7052 GCA_035548835.1 Gammaproteobacteria bacterium
GGCCGCGGGGCCAACTCCCAGTACCAGTACACACTGCTCGGCGACGACCTGAACGAGCTGCGCACGTGGACCAGCAAGCTGCGCCAGGCGCTGCAGGACGTGCCGGAGGTGACGGACGTCGATACCGACCTGCAGCCCGGCGGCCTCGAGACCGATCTCCTGATCGATCGCGACGCGGCGTCGCGGCTCGGCCTCACGGCCGCGCAGATCGACAGCACGCTCGGCAACGCGTTCACGCAGGCGCAGGTATCGACGATCTACAACCCCTACAGCCCGCAGCAATACCACGTGGTCATGGAGGTGGCGCCGGAGTTCTGGCAGAGCCCCGAGACGCTCGACGAGATCTATGTCAGCACCGCGGGCGGGGCCGTGTCCGGCACGCAGGCCACGCAGGCCGTGGCCGGTACCACGCGTATCGGCAAGGGCGGGGCGGCGGCCGGCGCCGCCGCGAACGACGAGGCGCGCAACCTCGCGAACAACTCGCTCGCGACGGGCGGCCGCCGCAACACGTCGACTGGCGCCGCGATCAGCACGGCCCGCGAAAAGATGGTGCCGCTGTCCGCGTTCGCGCGGTTCGTGACCGGTACGACCCCGGTCAGCGTGAATCACACGGGCACCTCGGTGTCGACGTCCATCGCGTTCAATCTGCCCGAAGGCGTGTCGCTCGGCACCGCGCTGGCGGCGATCGACCGGACGACGAACCGCATCGGCATGCCGGTCACCGTGCACGGCGCTTCCTACGGCACCGCACGCACGTTCCAGCAGTCGGTCAACAATCAGCCGCTGCTGATCCTGGCGGCGCTCGTGGTCGTGTACATCGTGCTAGGCGTGCTCTACGAGAGCTACTTCCAGCCGCTGACGATCATCTCGACGCTGCCGTCTGCGGGCGTGGGCGCGCTGCTGGCGCTGCTCGCGACGAACATGGAGTTCTCGCTGATCGCGTTCATCGGCATCCTGCTCCTGATCGGCATCGTGAAGAAGAACGCGATCATCATGATCGACTTCGCGATCAGCGCGCAGCGCGAGCAGGGCATGGACGCCGCGGCAGCGATCCGCCACGCGTGCCTGCTGCGCTTCCGGCCGATCATGATGACGACGTTTGCGGCGATCGCGGGCGCGTTGCCGCTCGCGCTCGCATCCGGCGACGGCACGGAGATGCGGCGGCCGCTCGGCGTGGCGATCGTGGGCGGGCTGATCGTGAGTCAGATCCTGACGCTGTACACGACGCCGGTGGTGTTCCTGTACGTGGAGCGGTGGCGGAGCTGGTGGCAGCGCCGCAGCGCCGTGACCGTGGGCGAGCCGTCCGGCGCCTCCGCCTGACTTCTGCGATCGAACCGGCGGAGAGTGCGGGAGCGACGTATGGCTGCGGTGGGCGGGTGCCCGCGCGCTCAGCGCAGGGTGGCACCGAGCCAGCGGTCGATCTCGCCGCGCTCCTGCGGCGAAGCGCTCGCGGCGACGTAACCGTCCGGGCGCACCAGGTAGCAGTGGGCGCGGCCGTCGGTTCCGACGAGCTCGCTCGAGGCCCGTGGCACGACCCGCACTTCGACGCGCCCGCGATAGTGATTCGCGGTCGTTTCCAGCCAGGCCTCGAGTGAAGCCTCCGGGGCGCTATCGGGCACCGCGGCCAGCAGCGTGAAGCGCGTGTGGCGCAGCAAGTCCGTCAGCCAGGCGGCACCGGCGCCCGCTGGCAGGCGGCAGTTCGGCATGCGGTCGCCCGCTGCCGGCAACGCACCCGCGCTCGTGCCCTCGGGGCGATAGTGATACGACAGACCCGACACCTTGCCGACGAGCTCCGTCAGGAAGCCGCTGTCGCGCAGCGCGGTGAGGCCTTCGGGCCCGCTGTTGCGTCCGGCCATGAAGAGCTCGTGGATCGCAGATGCCGCAGCGATGACCTGCTGCCCGATCGGCTTGCGCTCGCGCTCGTAGCTGTCGAGCAGCGTCTCGTGCGCTGCGCCGGTGAGCACGTAGGCCAGCTTCCAGCCGAGGTTCCACGCGTCCTGCATGCAGCAGTTCATCCCCTGGCCGCCGGCGGTCGAGTGCGTGTGCGCGGCGTCGCCCGCGAGGAATACGGCACCTCGCCGATAGCTGTGCGCCAGCCGCACGACGGAGCCCCAGCGCGAATGCCAGTCCGTCGCGCCGAAACTCACGCCGTCGAAGTGCTGGGCCAGGATGCTGCCGAACACGCGGTGCGGCGTCTCGGCCGCATCCGCCTTGTCGGCCGGCTGGCTCATCAGCAAGCGCGTGAACTTGCCGGGCAGCTTCGCCACCATCACGAAGTGCCCGGGCCCCATGCAGTAGTGCATCCAGGCCGGGTCGTCCGGGAAGCCGAGCAGCTCGACGTCGAGGTTCTGCAGCACCGTGCCCGCGTAGTCGCTCCCCTCCTGCGTGAGACCGAGCTGCGCCCGGACGCGTGAATTCACGCCATCGCACGCGACGAGGTAGCGGCAGCGCACGCGCTCTTCGCGGCCGTCGGCGTGCTGCAGCGTCGCAATCGCGTGGTCCTTTGCCTCTTCCACGGCCGTGCAGGTGACGCCCCACTCCGGACTTCGGTCGAAGTGCGTGTGCAGGTAGTCGCGCAGGGTCCGCTCCGTCTCGCGCTGGCTGTTCACGAGCAGGAAGCGGTACCGCGATGGCAGCGAACGGTAGTCGAGTCCGGGACGGACCGCGTGGCGTTTCCCCTCGGCCGTCACGTAGTGCATCACGTACCCCGGGCTCTGATTGCCCCGCTCGAGATACTCCCCGACCAGCCGCGCGTCGATCTGCTCGAAGATCTCGAGCATGCGCGCGTGCACGGTGACGGCGCGCGAATACGGCGATGGCGCCGGGAGCCGGTCGACGACGCGCGCCTCGATGCCGTGGCGGGCGAGCGCGAGCGCGAGCATGGTGCCTGCGGCGCCGGCGCCGACGACGAGGACCGGGATCTCAGCGGTAGCCATGCTCATAGCCTAGACCCTCCGCGTTTCCCTACACTATGCCCGATAAGGTATTGCGGCGATTCCAATGAAGAATGGAAAGGACGTCGAGCTCCGTCACCTGCGCGCGTTCGAGGTGTTGCTGCGCGAGCGCAACCTGACTCGCGCGGCGGATTCGCTCGGCATCGCGCAGCCGGCCTTGAGCAAGACGCTCGCGAAGCTGCGTCGCTACTTCGGGGATCCGCTGTTCGTGCGCTCCGCAAACCGCATGGAGCCGACGACGAAGGCGCTCGAGCTGGCCGGCTCCGTGCGCATGCTGCTCGACGGCGCAGTCATGCTCCGGGCGCAGCATCGGCCGTTCGATCCGGCACTCTCCGATCGACAGTTCACGCTGAGCGTCGTCGACGCGGGCCTCGCGCGGTTGCTGCCGCGTCTCCTCGCGTACCTCGAGCGCCACGCGCCGGGTGTCCGGCTGCGCATCGTGCCGATCGAGCTCGAAGGTCTCGAAGCCGCGCTCGAAACAGGGCACATCGATTTCGCGCTCGGCGCGTTCGCCTCGCTGTCGAAGCGCGTCCGCCGCCAGCCGCTGTGGCCGATCGGCTACGTGAGCGTCGTGCGCAGAGATCACCCCCGGCTCATTGCCAAACCGTCGCTGCAGAGCTTCGTCGCCGAGCGGCACATCGTCGTCTCGACGGCCGGCACCGGGCACAGTCAGCAACGGGTCGAGCGCGCGCTCGAGCGTGCGTTGCCGCCGAACCGAATCGTCTGCCGTGTGTCGACGTTCCTCGCGGCCGCGTTCACCGTGAGTCGCACGGACCTCGTCGCCACGTTGCCCGATGCGATGGTGGCCGAGCTCGACAGCCAGCTCGGCCTGCGGTCGTTCGCCACGCCGCTGCGCTTGCCGAGGATGGAGACCGCGTTGCTCTGGCACGAGCGTTTCCACCGCGATCCGGGGAGCGAGTGGCTGCGTGCGGCGTTCGCGAAGCTGTTTCGAAGCGAGCCGTGACGCGCGGCCGCCATGCGGCGCGGTGCGTGGTAGATTGGGGACCGTTGCGCGTTCGCTTCCGTGCGCGAGCGGTCCGCCGTGTCAGAGGGGTGACCGTTCCCGCAGGCCCGAAGGAGCAGACATGAAGAACGTCGTCGCAGCGTCCGTCGCCGTCCTCTTGGCCGCATGCAGCGTCCCTCCGGGTGCGTGGGGGCAGGCGGGCCAGTCCGCAGCCTCCGGCGCGCAGCCGTATACACCGCCGCGCAACTCGTTCGGCCAGCCGAGCCTCGAGGGCACATGGACGAACAACAGCGCCACGCCGCTGCAGCGTCCGGCTCAGTGGGCGGACAAGGCGGTGCTCTCCGACGCCGAGTTCGAGGCCGTGAAGAGCTCGGTGCGCCAGCTCGAGAAGGACGGCGACGCGCTCTTCGGCGACGAGCTGATCACGGATGCGATCGGCGGCAAGGAGAAGCCCGAGTCGCACGACACCGAGACCGGCAACTACAACGGGTTCTGGCTGCCCGAGCGCGTGCTCGAGCGGCGGACCTCGCTGATCATCGATCCGCCGAACGGGCGCATTCCGCCGCTGACGCCGGAGGCGCAGGCCCGGCGCGCGGCCGCCGCCGAGCAGCGGCGTCTGCATCCGGCCGACGGACCGTGGAGCAGGGGACTCGGCGAGCGGTGCATCACGTTCGGCGTGCCGCGGCTCACGGCCGCGTACAGCAGCGTGTTCCAGGTCGTGCAGTCGCCGACCGATGTGGTGTTCGTCATGGAGACGATTCACAACGCGCGCGTGATTGCGCTCGACGGCAAGCCTCATCTCCCGCCCGGCCTGCCGCAATGGGATGGCAACTCGCGCGGGCACTGGGAAGGCGACACGCTGGTCGTCGACACGACCGGCTTTTCCGCGAAGAGCGACATGCTGGGCTCGTCGAGCGGGCTGCATCTCGTGGAGCGCTTCACGCGCGTGGCGCCGGACGTGCTGCAGTACGACGCGACGATGAGCGATCCCACGACGTGGACGCAGCCGTGGACCGTGCGGATCAACTTCCAGCAGACGCACGAGCCGCTGCTCGAGTACGCATGCCACGAGGGGAATCTCGGGATGTTCGGGATTCTGAGAGGGGCGCGGAAGGCGGAGGCGGACGCGCGTGCGGGGAAGTAGCCGGCCGCCGCGCTTCCGTTGCCGAACTGGTCTACGCTAGACCTTCCGTAGCCAAGAACTGCCGCATGGGCGGGGTGAAGTCTCTGCCTGTTAGTCGCACGAAATTGATGATGCCGCGATCGATAAGAGCAAATGCCGCTTCCTTGGCGTCGAACCTCAGTGTCTCCGATTGTCCCTTCGAGTGTTTGAGCCAGTCGCGGACTGCGTTCTGATCGTTCCAAGCGTCTCTGTCCGTGAGTGCCTCGCCCGTCAGACGCTCGGTCAACTTCGTTAGCAGAGGCACCATAGACCTCAGCGCGTGATCCTTACCGACCAACTGCAAAGCCTCACCTAACTGGCCATCTGCTGCTCCGGCCAATGTCGCTGCCGACAAGTAATCGGAGCCGGACACATACAGTGCGATTGCCGTGTGTAGTTGCGCTACGGCGGCATCAAGGCGCTTGTGGGTCGTGATGGTCAAAGTTCGGGCCGAGAAAGGTCTCGGGCGACTCGGCAAAGGCCGGAGGTCCGGGGCGGGGGACGCAGCATCAAGAATTGTGGTGCCCAGGAGAGGACTTGAACCTCCACGAGTGTTACCCCACTGGCACCTGAAACCAGCGCGTCTACCAATTCCGCCACCTGGGCACGGTGCGCGAAGGGCGAGGAATGTACTGACTGGCCGGAAGGCTGTCAAACGAATCCGCGCCTTAAACGCTGCCGCGGGCGCGGCGCTCATATAAGATGCCCGCCATGACAAGACCACACTGCCTCTCCCGAGGCTCTCGCTAGTGCCCCGTCCGCCCCGGCACGCCCCTCCGCCCGGCGAACGCCGGTACGAACACCAGATCCCGAGCCGCGACGAAATCCTGAAGGCCATGGAGCAGGCGGGAGCGCCGCTGCTGCTGGAAGCCCTGGCGCCGCGTTTCGGCATCAAGACCGAGCAGCATCGCCGGGCGCTCGAGAATCGCCTCCGCGCCATGGTTCGCGACGGTCAGCTGCTGCGCAACCGCGCCGACGAGTTCTGCCTCACGCGCCATCTCGACGTCATCCCGGGCGTCGTGATCGCGCACCGCGACGGCTTCGGTTTCCTGAAGCCGGACGACGGCAGCGACGATCTGTACCTCTCTGCGCGCGAGATGCAGTTGCTCTGGGAAGGCGATCGCGTGGCCGTGCGCGCCAGCGACACGCCGCGCGGCCGCGAAGGCCACGTCGTGGAGATCCTGGCGCGCGGCAAGACGAAGCTCGCGGGCCAGTTCCGCCGCGAACGTGGCATCGACTTCGTGCGCGACAGCGCCGATTCGCGCGTGGAGGTGCTGATCCCGCGCGGCGAGGCGAACGGCGCGAAGCCCGGCGACATCGTAGCCGTGGACGTGCTGGAGTATCCGAACAAGAACAGCCACGCGATCGGTCGCGTGGTGAAGGTCATGGGCCGCACGGACGACGCCGGCATCGAGACGGAGGTCGCGCTGCTCGCGCACGGCATCCCGCGCGACTGGCCGGAGGAGGCGCTGGCCGAGGCGCGCAGCTGGCCGGGCGAAGTGCCGGCGAAGGCGAAGGAAGGGCGCGAGGACCTGCGCAGCGTGCCGCTCGTGACGATCGACGGCGCGGACGCACGCGACTTCGACGACGCGGTGTTCTGCGAGCGGCACGGCGAGGGCTGGCGGCTGGTCGTCGCGATCGCGGACGTGAGCCACTACGTGCGCGCGGATTCGCCGCTCGATCGCGAGGCGCGCGGGCGCGGCACGTCGGTGTATTTCCCGGATCGTGTGGTGCCGATGCTGCCCGAGGCGCTCAGTAACGGGCTCTGCTCTCTGAACCCGCACGTCGATCGCCTGTGCCACGTGTGCGACATGGTGGTGTCGGCAGACGGCGAGGTCACGCGCTCGCGCTTCTACGAGGCCGTGATGCGCTCGCACGCGCGCCTCACGTACACCGAGGCGGCCGAGATTCTGGTCAACGTGCGGCCGCGCGGCCTGCACGCGGAGCTCCGGCCGCACCTGAAGGAGTTCGA
>DASZSB010000034.1:0-6539 GCA_035548835.1 Gammaproteobacteria bacterium
GACCGCCCGCCCGAGCGCACGGCGCGGCTCGAGACCGGCGCCGCGATGCTCGACCATCCTCTGCCGGCCGTGCTGGCCGCGCTCGATCCGAAGACGCGGCTCGGCACCGTGCACACGGAGGACGGCGTCGACGTCGTGGAATTCACGATCGAGCAGGGCACGACGCTCTGGCTCGCGATCGACCCGGTCACGAAGCTGCCGGCCTGGGTGCGCTCGATCGGCCCCAGCACCACGCTCGGCGACGTGACGACGACCACGTACTTCACGGGCTATCTGCCGTTCGACGACGTGCTGCTGCCCGTCGGTATCACGGCGAAGATGGATTGGCGCGATCTCACGGCGATGCAGTTCGACGTCGACTCGTACCACCTGAACGTCAAGAACCTGGAGCCGTTCCCGGCGCCGCGCGCGCCGAGCACGCAGCAGCGCAAGGCCGTTGCGACGAAGCTCGCGGATCACGTGTGGGACGTGCGGATCGACGCGTCGGAGGACGGCGGCGCCGTGGTCGAGTTCGCCGATCACCTCACGATGTTCGAGGCCTACAACAACGAAGCCGACACGTTCGCGCGCATCGACCTCGCGAACACGCTCGTGCCGGGCAAACAGGTCACGCAGCTGATCGTCACGCACCACCACTTCGACCACAGCGGCGGGCTGCGTGCCGCTGTCGCACGCGGGCTCACGGTCATCTCGCGGCGCGGCAACGAGGGCATCTTCCGCGAGATGGTGGCGCGGCCGGCCGTGAACTTCCCGGACGCGCTCGCGCGCAATCCCAAGCCGCTGAAGTTCGTGCCGGTCGACGAGCACCTGGTGCTCGAGGACAGCCTCATGCGCCTCGACGTGTATCACGTCGTCGGCCACCTGCACATGGCCGAGGCCGTGTTCGCCTACGCGCCCGCGCCGCGCATCCTCATGGAAGGCGATTTCACGACGTACAACTGGGACTGGAACTGGTGGGGCGGGGCGTACATGGACAACGTCGACCGCTACCACCTCGACCCCGCGATCAACGTGCCCGTGCACGGCAAGGTCACGCCGTTCAAGGAGACGATCGCGACGATCGAGAAGCAGGTGCAGAACGCGCGCGCCTACTGCACGAAGCAGTTCAAGGCCGGCATCTATCCGCCCGGCTGCCCGGTGCAGTACTCGCGCGACCGGCGGCAGTAGCGCCGCGAGGCGTGCGCCTACGTCGCCGTGGCGCGTGACGGCCGGCGCGCGGACTCGAGCAATACGCTGACGCGCCAGGCCAGGAGCGCCGCGACGGCGGCGGTGGCACCGACGGCCGCCCAGTCGACGACATGCAGTGGCCGCAGGTGCATGAGGTCGGCGAGCCACGGCACCTGCACGAGTACCACGAGACTGCCGAGACTGCCCAGCGTGCTGAGCCACGCAGCACGGTTTCTGAGCCGGCTCAACACGGCCGTCATGGCCGCGCCGGCGGCGATCAACGCCGCGAGCGTGAGCGCTCGCGCGTGCTCGACGTCGTAGGCCGAGCCGAGCGCGTACTCGAAGCCGAGCGTGAGTAGCGCGGCGAGCACGAGTCCGGTGGCGACCATGGTCAACCATTCGCGCAGCGCGAAGAAGTGGCGCGCGCCGCCGCCTTCGGCGCGGCCGAGTCCGGCAGTCGGCAGATCCTGGAACACGAGCAGCGCCGTCGGGTGAATGATCAGCTCGAGCCAGACGATGTGGATCGGCAGATACAGCAGCGGGTTCGACAACAGGGGCACGGTAGCCGCGCTGACGACGAACGCGACGTGGATCATGAGCAGATAGGCGAACGCGCGCTGCAGATTGCGCGTGAGTTGCCGGCCTTCGCCGATCGCGCGCACGATCGTGCGGAAGTTGTCGTCGAGCAGCACGATCGACGCGACCTCGCGCGCGCTCTGCGTGCCGCGCTCGCCCATCGCGATGCCCACGTCGGCAGTCTGCAGCGCCGGCACGTCGTTCACGCCGTCGCCCGTGACGGCCACGATCTCCCCCGCGCGCTGCAGCGTCTGCACGAGGGCCAGTTTCTGCGCCGGCGTGGCGCGGGCAACCGCGTCGACATCGCGCAGCCTCTCGGCGTCGCGGAGTGCGGCGCCGTTTTCCAGCGTATCGGCGCAGATCACGTGCGGCGCGTTGCCGCCGAGACCGACGCCGCGCGCGATCGCCTCGGCCGTGCCGGGATGATCTCCGGTCAGCATGATCACGCGGATGCCGGCGTCGCGGCAGGCGACGACGGCGTCGCGCACGCCGTCGCGAATCGGATCCTCGAACGCGATCAGCCCGAGCAGCTCGTATCCGTCGACGGGCTCCACGTCCGGGTCCGCCACGGGCCGGGCGCTGCGTGCGACCGCGATGACCTTGCGCCCGGCCATGGCATGACCGGTGGTGTCGTCGCGCCAGGCCGCAAGCGCCTGCGGCGAGAGTCCGGAACAGAAGCCGAGCACGGTCTCCGGGGCCCCCTTCGTGACGGCCAGCCAGGCGCCGCCGTTCGCGCGGACGATGGCCGTGGCGTGACGGCGTTGCTCGGTGAAGGCGAACTCCCGGTGTCGCTCGAGCGACAGCGGCTCGGTGACCGCGTCGTGCAGTACCCGCTCGATCGGATCGTTGTCGTCGGTCGTGGTGACGGCGGCCCACGCGACCAGCTGCTCGGCCGAGACGCCGGCGGCCGGCAGACGATGTGACAGCCGCAGTGTGCCGGTCGTCAGGGTGCCCGTCTTGTCGGTGCAGATCGAGGTGACGCGCCCGATGTTCTCCACGACGACCGCGCGCCGCACGAGGGCCTGGCGACGCGCGAGCCGGTAGACGCCGACGCCGAGAAAGAACGTGAATACGACCGGAAACTCCTCCGGCAGCGCGGCGATCGCGAGTGTCATGGCGCTGATGATGGCGTCGACCACGCCGTGACCCTGCGCGAGCCGGATTGCGGCGAGCGCCAGGCACAGGACCAGCGCGGCGGCGAGGATCAGCGCCACGAGATGGCCGACGGCGGCCTGGAGCGGCGTGCGCGCGTGGCTGCCCTGCAGGGCGGAACGCACGATCTCGCCGTACAGGGAACGCCCGCCGGTGTCGATCACGCGCAGCCGGGCGCGCCCCGCCAGCAGCCGTGTTCCGGCGAACGCCCAGTGACGCGTGTCCACCTGCGCCGAGTGCAGCGCCGTCAGCGCCTGCTTGCGCGCGGGGTACGACTCGCCCGTCAGCGACGATTCGTCGATCTGCAGCTCGGTGCCCTGGATCAGCACGCCGTCGGCCGGAAAGTGCTCTCCGGCAGCCACCTCGACCAGGTCCCCGGGCACGACGTCGCGCGCCGCGATCTCGGCGGCAACGCCGTCGCGCACGACGAGCGCGCGCGGTGCGAGGCGCGACGCGAGCCCCTGTGTGGATGCCTGCGTGCGCCGATGCAGGTAGAGGTCCATGCCGATCAAGGGCAACAGCGCGACGCCGAGGATGGCGGCCTCGGTGTAGCTGCCGATCACGACGAACAGCACGCTGATCGTGATCAGGAACCACAGCATCGGGTCGCGGGCCGTGTCGAGCGCGAGCCGCAGCCACAGCGGCGGCGCGGGCAGCAGCACGTCGTTGGGGCCGAAGCGGGCGAGCTCTCCGGCTACGGCCTCGCTCGACAGGCCGTGCTCGGCGTCGAGGTCGAGCGGCCGATCGGCGGGAATCTGGCGGGTGGGCATGCTGGACGCGACGCGAGGAGACGACCAACCGGCTCGTGTGCGCGCCGAGCCCCGCTAGCCGCTCGACTCCTCGGCGAGATGCCCGGCGCGCTCGTGCTTCGCACGCAGGTAGCGCTCGTTGTGGGTGTTGCTCATGGTCACGAGCGGCAGGCGCCCCACGACCTCGATGCCGTGGTCGCGCAGCGAGTTGATCTTCTGCGGGTTGTTCGTCAGCAGGCGGATGCGCAGGATGCCGAGCTCGTGCAGCAGCGCGGCCGCCACGTCGTAGGTGCGCTCGTCGGCCAGGAAGCCGAGGTGCTGGTCGGCATCGACGGTGTCGAGCCCGCCGTCCTGCAGCACGTAGGCACGCAGCTTGTTCGGCAGGCCGATGCCGCGGCCTTCCTGGTCGAGATACAGCAGCACGCCGCCGCCGAGAGCCGCGATGCGCGCAACGGCCGTGCGCAGCTGCTCGCCGCAGTCGCAGCGCAGGCTGCCGAGCAGGTCGCCGGTGAGGCACGCGGAGTGCAGGCGCACCGGCACCGCGCTCGTCGGATCCGGTTTGCCGATCACGACGGCGACGTGCTCCGCGAGGCTGTGCTCGTCGCGGAACACGGCGATCTCGCTCTCGAGCGAATCCGCCAGCGGCACGCGCGCGCGGCTCAGCATCTGCAGCGCGTGATGACCGAAGCGTGGCGCGAGATGCGTGACGTCCGCGAGCGGAATCCCGAGCACGCCGGCCGCGTCGGAGCCATCCGTCGGGAAGCCGAGCAGCGCGGGCACGAGGCGGCCGGCCTTCGCAATCTGCAGCGCGCCGGCCGCGAGCGGCGCGCATGCCGGGGCCGTGTCCACCTCGTACGCGGCCGCGTCCACCGCCGCGGCGTTGTTCACGCCCGCCACGGCACGCAGGCGCTCGAGATCGGCTCCCGGCGGCACGCTGACGGCCACGGGGCCGCTCAATTGCCGCGTGAGTCCGGCGGCGAGCGCCCGTTCGGCGGTCACGAACAGCAGGCTCCGGCCGGAGCTGGCCGCCAGCAGACGCCCGAGCAGCGCGCTCTGCAGCGTCTCGACCGCGGCCACCAGCAATCCGCGGCCGGAATCGGTGATCTTGATCGCACGGCCGCGGCGGAGCTCGTCGACGGCACGATCGAACGCCAGAGCGGCCGGGTTGCCGTTGATGGGGTGCGTGTCGGGAGAGGACATTCGAGGAGGGATGCTTGTGACCGGGGTGTTAGGATACCAGCTTAATCTTCGTTGTTCCGGGCCGGCCGGATTCGGTTCAATGCTTCCCCATGCCTTAGCCGCTGATTCTGCCGCGGATTCCGGCGCTCTGGTGCAGCGCGCCTGGGGTCAGCTGCTGGCCGCCGCGGCACGCCGGCGGGGCGGTGGCGATACGCAGGGCGGCGAGCCCGACCCCGCTGCGTGGTTCGGGCCGCCCGCCATCGCCGCGGCGCCGGCCAGCGTCCGGCCGCTGCTCGAGCTTTACGCGCCGCTGTGCGAGGCCGCGCCGGGACGGCCGCTGACGATCGCGCATCTCGGCCAGAGCCTCGACGGCCACATCGCAACGGGCTCCGGCGATTCGTACTACGTGACCGGCCCCGACAACGTGCGGCATCTGCATCGGTTGCGCGCGCTCAGCGACGCCGTGCTCGTCGGCGCCGGAACCGTGGCGCGCGACGATCCGCAGCTCACGGTGCGCCACGTCGAAGGCCCGAACCCCGTGCGCGTGATCCTCGATCCGCGGGGGCAGCTGCCCGCGCGTCATCGCGTGTTCGCCGACCGGCAGGCACGCACGCTCGTGGTCCGTGCCGAGGGGATCGCGGCCGCCGCGCCCGGCAACGCCGAGGTGCTGACCGTGCCGCACGCGGATGGCCGCCTCGATCTGCGCGCCGTGCTGGCGGCCCTGCACGCCCGCGGGCTCTGGGCCGTGTTCGTCGAGGGCGGCGGCCATACCGTGTCGGGCTTCCTCGAGGCGGGGCTGCTCGACCGGCTGCACGTCGCGATCGCGCCGCTCGTGACCGGCAGCGGCCGGCCCGGCATCACGCTGCCTGCGCGTGACCGTATCGCGGACTGCCTGCGACCGCAGCACCGCGTGTTCACGATGGGCCACGACGTGCTGTTCGATTGCGACCTGCGGGCCCCGCCGCTCGCCGCGGCAGCAGCGGGCGAGGGCATCGAGCGCGTGATCTAGCCTCGCCCCGCTACCGCCAGCCGACGAGGTCGACGTGCCCGACGACGAGCCGCGAGCGGCCCGCAGCGACGTGCGCGCGCCGGCGGCCGTGCCACTGCGTCAGCGCGTGGCGCTGCTGCGGCGCCATCTCGATCGCGGCCCCGAGCCAGCCGTCGAGCAGCGCGTACTGCATGGCCGCATGCTCCGGGCCGATCTGCCAGTCACTCTCGGCGGTCAGCACGCGATAGCCTTGCGCCGCGAACGCCCTCCCGGCGGCCTGCGCGGCCGTCGGGCCGAGCGCCGGGCCGAAGCCCTTGTCGAGTCGCTGGTGGCGGTTGAACAGTTCGAGCGCCAGCGAGTCTTCCGGCTCGACCGGCGCGCACTGCGTGCGGCCGTCGTACGTTAACGCGAAGCAGACGGCGACGCGGGCGGACCCGCAGCGCGCTGCGAGCACGTCGAGCCACGCGAGTGACACGAGGTCGAGAAGTGCGGCGGCAGTCACGAGCCCGCCCGGCGGCAGCGCGAGACCGGCCAGGGAATCGCCTGCGAGATCGCGCGGCTCGGTCGTCACGCGCGCGGCGAAATCCGCCGCGCGCACCGTGAGCTCCTCGCCCGACGTCGCCGCTGCGGCGCCGCGGCGCCCGGCCCACGCGTGCGTCGCCTGCGCCGCGGCCGCGAGCAGCGCACGATCGTGATCGACGAGCCGCCAGCGCTGCTCGCCGCCGAGC
>DASZSB010000035.1:0-6865 GCA_035548835.1 Gammaproteobacteria bacterium
CATGCAAGCATGCGCCGACGCCGCGACGGCTGGCAAACCGGCGCGCGCGAAGCTGGCACCCCGGCGCAGCGCGGCGATATGATGGCCGCCTCGCGTCCGCCCGGACGACCACGGACATCTTTGGGGGGTATCGGCGTGCTCACTCACACCAGGCTGCTCGGCTCCGCTCTGACTCTGACCCTGGCGCTCGCGGCGCCCCCCGTGCTGGCGCAGCAGCAGGACTTCTCGGCGGTCAAGATCGAAACGCAGCAGCTGGCCCCCGGCCTGTTCATGCTCATGGGCTCGGGCGGCAACATGGCGCTGTCCGTCGGCCCCGACGGCGCCGTGCTGGTCGACACGGAGTACGCGCCGCTGAACGCCAAGATCCTCGCCGCGGTGAAAGCCGCCGGCGGCGACACCGTGAAGTACGTCGTCAACACGCACTGGCACGGCGACCACACGGGCGGCAACGAGCCCCTCGGCAAGGCCGGCGCGCAGATCATCGCGCACAACAACGTGCGCGTGCGCATGAGCAGCGAGCAGTTCATCGCGGCCATGAACCAGAAGATTCCGCCCTCGCCCGCCGCGGCGCTGCCCACCGTCACGTTCCCGACGCGCGCCACGTTCCACTGGAACGGCAACACCGTGAACGTGATCCACATGAACCCGGCGCACACCGACGGCGACTCGATCGTTCACTTCACGAACGCGAACGTGATCCACACGGGCGACACGTTCGTGAAGGATCAGTACCCGTTCATCGACATATCGAGCGGTGGCTCGCTCGACGGGTTCATCGCGGCGTCCGAGGCCGTGATCGCGCGCAGCGACGCGAACACGAAGATCATTCCGGGCCACGGCGCACTCGCGAACCGCAGCGACGTCCAGCGCTACCACGACATGCTCGTGAAGGTGCGCGCCAACATCAAGGCGCTGGTCGATCAGGGCAAATCGGAGGAAGAGGTCCTCGCGGCGAAGCCGACGGCCGAGTTCGACGCGGCATGGGGCACGGGCTTCATGAACGCCGAGAATTTCACGAAGTTCTCGTATCAGAGCCTGAAGCGCTAGCGGCTGAACCGGCGGAGGAGCCGCCTCCTGCCTCCTCCGCGGCAGCGCCGCGCGACGGCGGCGTTCCTGCAACATCTTTCGCGCTAGGTGAAAGGCCGAGTGCAGGCGCGCACGACCCCGCGCTCCCGATAGTCCGACGCGCCCCCCGGTTCTCGGCTATACTGCCTCGAGCCAGGATCGCTGGCGTCTCCCCACCAGGAACCGCATGAGCACGATGCTTTTCGTGAGCAATCTGCCTCTGTCGGCCACGGAAGCCTCGCTCGCGGCGAAGTTCGCCCGGTTCGGAACGGTCTTGTCGGCCAAGCTGAATCCCGGTTCCGGCACCGGCCAGAGCCGGCGATCGGCCTTCGTGGAAATGAAGACTGCGGCGGAGGCCCAGATCGCAATCAACGGCCTCAACCTCGCGGACTACGACGGGCGGCTCATATCCGTGTACAAGGCGGTCGCGGCCGCGGCGGCGCGCCATTGAGCGCCCTTCCACCGGGCAACCCCACCGCCGCCGATACGGCCGTCGGCAGCGACTTTCGACTCGTCTCCATCCGCTCGGCGCCGGCACCGGCCGATAGCGCCGGCCGCGACTGGTTCACGTACTGCATTGCGCAGGGCACAAACCTGATCAACGGTTACAGGCGCGGGGATCTCGACGCCGTGACAGTCGAAGTCGAGAAGATAGTGGCCGCGCTGAACGAGCGACGTGTCGGCCGACGGGGTCGCGTCGATCTGAGGCCGAACCGGCCACCGGCGCGGACCAGCGGCACGTGAGCCGAAAGATCTACATCGGGAATCTGCCGCCTTCGGCCACCGAGTCGCGACTCTCCACGAAGTTCTCCGAGCACGGCAACGTCGTCGGCGTGAAGCTCATCACCGATCGCATCACCGGACACAGCCTAGGCTACGCTTTCGTCGAAATGGAAACGCCCGCTCAGGCGGGCCTGGCCATCAGGCAACTCGACGGCCAGATCTACGACGGCTGGCGAGTCACGGTCCGAAGCGCAACGCCCCAGCGCGGGTAGCCGGCGGGCGCGTCAGCCGCCGGGCTCCCTGGCAGGGGTGCAGGGCTCCGAAGGCCGAGCCGAAAAACAAAAAGGCGGGCAGCGTTGCCGCTGCCCGCCGATTTCTCGGACTACGAGAGTGTGAGGCTAGTAGCGCCGGCCGTAGCCACCGCCACCGCCGAATCCACCACCGTTGCCGCGGCCACCGCCACCGCCCGAGCCCTTCGGCTTGGCCTCGTTGACCTTGATCTGACGCCCGTCGAGCATCTGGCCGTTCATCGCCTGCGTGGCGGCTTGGGCCTCCTGGTCGTTGCTCATCTCCACGAAGCCGAAGCCCTTGCTCTGGCCGGTGTCGCGATCGGTGATCAAGCTGACGGAATCGACGGTGCCGCTGGCACTGAATGCTTCGCGCACCGACTGTTCCGTTGCGGAATACGGCAAATTGCCGACGTAGAGTTTCCTGCCCATGGTTACCTCCTCAGGTAGCGTTTTCGCCTAAAAGAGGATGAAGGCACCATGCCCGCAGGCTCGTTAGAAGCGATATGGAACGACACCACTATACGCGCTATCGCAGGCCGGCGCCCGAAAAGTTGTTCGGCGCCCCGGTCCCGCGGAAAAACGCGCCGTCGGGCTGCGCTGGATCACGCCGCACACCGGCGAGCGGCAACCGGACGATGACTGCCTACTTCTGACTTGCGCTGCGGATCATCGCGTCCGCCTCTTCCGAAGCGCAGTTCAGCGACAGCAGCGTGTCGAAGGGTGCCAGCTTCAGCGTCTGCTTCGGCACCGTCCACGGCTTGGTCAGCACCTTCGGGTCCTCGACCACGGCGTCGATCTCGAGCGTGTTCGCGTCGACGCGTCTGTAGCGCTCGACGATGTGCAGCGCGTCGGAATGGAACGACACGCGCCCTTCCGCGAACATCCACGTGTCGTCCGTGAAATTCCGGACGTCGACGACGAACGTGTCGCCCTCCCAATGACCGACCGCGTCGCCTCGATACGACGGTGGCTGGTCGTCGCGATGCGGCCGGCCGTCGGTCGGCACGACCTGGTAGGCGTGGAACGTCTCCGACAGCAACACGACCATCTTCGGCGTGGCCACGATCTGGCCGACGGCGCCGACGTTCCAGAGCCGTACGTTCAGCGTGCCGAACGCCACGGGCACGCACTTCAGCGTGGGGTCGTCCTTGTCGCTCAGCGTGGCGGCCTTCGCCGCCGCCGAGGGCGTGTAGAGACTGGTGTACGTGGGCGCGTTCGGGTCACGGGGCCCGAGCCGCAGAGTGCGGCTGCCGACGTCGCCGCCGCCCCACCAGACGCCGGAGAGATCGGGGTGGCCATCGGCGAGGCGCGGCACCGGCCCCGGCTTGTCGCCACCGGCCTGGGCCAGCGCGACGTTGCAGGCCGCAATCGTGAGATACAGCAGCGGCAGCGCGCAGAAACTGGCGAATCTGGATTTCATCTCGAGTACGACGGCGAAGCGTCAGCGCTTCTCCGGTCCCTCCTGCGGTCCGAACAATCCGTACACGGTCCCATCCGCCGTCGTGAGCTCGCGCAGCATGCCCATGTGCTGCGCCGGATCCTTGGCGTGGAAGCCCGTGATCGTGACCTCGTCGCCCTGCTTGATGACGCTGGCCTTGTAGCCGTTGCGGATCATGCCGCTCGGCGTGCCGGCCTCGAACGCCCAGCGCTCGACCTGGCCCGACGCGTTCTTCACGTCGAGATAGAACCACGAGTGCGGGTTCGTGAGCCGCACCTGCACGATCGTGCCCTTCACCGTCACGGGCTGCTTCAGGTCGTAGATGGCCGAGAACGAGTGGTGCGCCGATGCGGGCGCCACCGCACCCGCGACGAGCAGCGCGCTCGCCGCACCGGTCAACCAGACACGCAAGTTACGCATCGCTGTTCCTCCGTGTACACGCCTCAGCGCGAATACGAGATCCGGTAGATCACGTTGCCGTCGTCGTCGCTCAGGAGCAGCGCGCCGTCGCCCGCGACCGTGACGCTGGCCGGACGCGCCCAGGGTTTGCCGTCGGGCGTGATGAATCCGACCAGGAAGTCGGAGTATTCACCCGTCGGCACGCCGTTCTTCATGAGCACGCGCACGACCTTGTGCCCCGTGCGGTCCGCGCGATTCCACGAGCCGTGGAACACCGCGAACGCATCGCCCACGTACTCCGGGGGGAACGCGGACTTGCCCGAGGTTGCGGTGTAGAACGCGAAGCCCACGGCGGCCGAGTGCGCCTCGTACGGCACGTCCGGCGTGATGGTCTTGCCCTTGAGGTCCGGGCGCTCGCCGGCATGGCGCGGATCCTCGTGATCGCCCATGTAGTACCACGGCCAGCCGTAATAGCCGCCGGGACGCACGCGCGTCGAGTAATCCGGCACCAGGTTGTCGCCGAGCGCGTCGCGCTCGTTGACCGTGCACCACAGATCGCCGGTGCCGGGCTGGACCGCAAGGCTGACGCAGTTGCGGATGCCCGTCGCAAACGGCTTGCCGGGTTTGTTCGAGCCGACATCGAACACGAGCACGTCGGCGCGATTCTCCTCGGGGCCCCACGCGGCGCCGACTCCATGCTCGGCTTCCCACGCCTTGATCTCGGCCGGCGACTTCTTCGGCATGTCCTCCGCCACGTTCGACAGCGAGCCCACCGCCACGTACATCTTCTTGCCGTCCGGCGAGAACACGAGATCGCGCGAATAGTGACCGCCCGTGCTGCTCGCGAGCTGCGCGACGACCGTCTCCGGCGCACCATTCGGCTTCGTCTCGCCGACCTTGTACGGATAGCGCATCACGCGGTTCATCTCGCTGATGTACACCCACTGTGGCTGCGGGCCCGCCGGATAGAACTGGATGCCGAACGGCCGGGTGAGCCCGCTCACGAAGACGTCGGTGCTCGCAACGCCCGTGCCGTCGGCCGTGGGCCGCAGCACCTTGACCTGACCCTTGCCGGTCTCGGCGACGAAGATGTCGCCGTTCGGCGCGATGCGCATGACCCGTGGACCGGCGACGTCGCGCGTGAACACGTCGATCTTGAACCCGGGCGGCAGCTGCGGCTTGGCGCCCGCAGGCTGCGGCACGATGCGCGGGAACTCGCGCGCCGATGCCGTGGCGAACGGCGCCGGCAGCTTCGTGACGTCGATGCTATGGACGCGCCCCGGCGCATCGTCCTGCCACTTCGACTGGGCGCCGACGTGCGCGGGCGACAGCACGAACGCGGCGACTGTCAGCGACGCAGCCACGAGCAAACGCGATGGATTCGGCATGAGACCCCCGTTGCGGCAGTTCGTTGAGAGGCGGGCGCCGCCCCCGCAGACCGGCGGCGCGATCGAGCCCACAGCATACCGCCATGCACCGCCCGCACGGAACAGCGCGCCCTTAAGGTTCGTCGAGACGTGGGGCGCCGCCGCCGGCTCAGGCGGCCGGCTGCGCCGCGCGCAGCCACTCGAGATACGCCGGTGCGCCGGCCGAGCGCTCCGGCGGCGACCACGGCGCGAAGTCGTGCTCCTGCGTGGGCAGGTACGCGCCTTCCTTGACCTCGAGCCCGACGGTGCCGCTCCGCATGCACACATAGGCGTGGAAGACGCCCGGCGGCACCTCCACGGCCGGCGTCGTCTCGGGCGACATCACGACACGCCGGCGCACGTCACCGGCGTCGCTGAACACGAGCAGATCGAGCCGGCCGCGCAGCACGACGAAAAACTCCCACTTGTGGCGTTCCGCGTGCCGGTGCGGGCGCATGTAAGTGCCGGGCTCGGTAGCGATGAACAGCCGCTGCACGTTGGCGTCGAGCGACGTGTGCACGTTCAGGTTGGCGCGCAGTCGCTCGGCACCTGCGGCCATGGCGGTGAGCGCCGAGAAGTCGCGCGCGCCGAAAGTCCTGACCTCCGCGCGGTCGCCATCCTGCATACGTGAATTCCCTCTCGCCGCTGCGGCGCGACTAAACCATCACTCGGCCGCGCACTCCCAGCTCGCGGCATCGGCCTCGTCACCGGCACCTTTGTACTTCGGCAGCTGCGGGTACGGGCACACGGGGCGCGTGAACGGCTTGCCGCCGGCGCCCGGCGCTCCCGCGGGCGGCACCGGATGCGCGCCGGGCAGCGACGCCGGCGGCTTGCCGCTCGCCTCCCAGCTCTCGAGCGCACCGAGCCAGTCGACGGCGAAAGCGCCCTCGCCGCCCGCACAGTGGTCCATGCCCGGCACGAGGTACAGCGCGACATGGTCCTGAACCTTGTCGGCACCGAGCTTCGCAACCACGCTGTTGTAGTAGTTCACGGAGTTGCCGTAGGGAATCAGCCCGTCGGTCGTGCCGTGATACGTGAGCAGCTTGCCGCCGCGCGCCACGAACGCCGAGAGATCCGGATCCATGGCCTTGCCCGCGCCGGCATCCTGTGCCTCCGCGCGCGCGAGATCGGTATCGACGTCGAACGTGGCCGGATCCCACGTCGGGTCGTGCGCCACGACGTTGCGGAAGTAGCTCGTGCCGATCGAGAACTGCGGCGACGCGTATGCGCCCCACAGCGGCTCGCTGCCCGGGCCCGTGCCCGGGAACAGCACTTCGCCCGCCTTGTTCACGACCCCCGCGTAGATGCGCTTCGCGGCCGCGACCTCCGTCGGCGTGAGGCACATGTCTTTCCTGCCGGCGGCACACTGCAGGGCCGCGGGATCGAACTTGCACGCGGCCGGGCGGCCGATCACGCGATCGGCGACGCCGTCGGTCGCGTCGCACGCGGCAATCGCGGCTTCCTTCAGCAGCGGGAGCTTGTCGACGCCGAGCGCGTCGGGGCCGGTCAGATTCTTCTGCGCGAGGATGCTGGAGGCCATCAGC
>DASZSB010000036.1:0-5295 GCA_035548835.1 Gammaproteobacteria bacterium
CGACCGGAGCCGGATCGAACGTCAGCTCGAGCAAGCGGATGCGATCGTCACCTGCAGTGACTACGTGACACAGCGGCTGCGCGAGCGCTTCACCGCACACGCCGCGCGCATCTCGACCGTCGGCAACGGAGTGGACCTCGACGTGTTTCATCCGGCACCGCCGGCCGATACGGCGTCGGCGAACAGGCCGCCGCAGCTTCTCTACATCGGCCGCGTCTCTCCGGAAAAAGGCATTCACGTGCTGGCCGCGGCGTTCGAGCGCGTGCTCGAGACGATTCCGGACGCGCGGCTGTCGATCGTCGGTCCGGCGAGCCTCCTGCCGTACAGTCGCGTGAAGCTGTTCCGCGGCGACGCGCACGCGGCATCGCTCGAGCCGTTCTACGGTGTGGGCCTGCTCGACAAGCTGAAGCGCCAGATCTTGCGTCGCCGACGCAGTTACATCGACCACGTTCTCGCGCGCATGCCACGCCGCGTCTCCGCACGCGTGAACACGGCGGGGATGCAGGAGCACACGGTCGTCTGCGAGTTCTACCGTCGCGCGAGCGTGCTCGTGGCCCCCTCCGTGCTGCCCGAGCCGTTCGGGCTGCCGCTCGTCGAGGCGATGGCGAGCGGCGTGCCGGTCGTCGCGACACGCGACGGCGGCAAACCGGGCATCGTCGAAGACGGCGTCACCGGCCGCCTCGTCGAGCGCAACGATGTCGAAGGGCTCGCGCGGGCGATCTGCGAGCTCGTCGCCAACCCGCAGCTCGCTGCAAGGATGGGACAGGCGGCGCGCGCTACCGCGGTCGAACGGTTCGGCTGGCCGCAGGCGGTCGCGCGTCTGGAAGATGTCTACGCCCGACTCGCGGCCCGCGGGCAAGCGCCGGCTCCGACGGCGGCGCCGGTCGCGATGATGCGCTCCGACCGCATTTGAAAGTGGCCGAGGTGCGCGCCCGCCCTCCCGCTCGGCGCGCGAGTGTGCCAGTCTCGGGCGACAACGACACGATCGCGAGGGGGACTCCGGCATGGCAACGACCGCTGCGGCCTATTCGCCGCCCGCCGCATATCCGCGCCGGAGCGTTGCGTGGTACGCGCTCGGCGTGCTGACGCTCTGCTACACCTTCTCGTACGTCGATCGGCAGATCCTCGCCTTCCTCGTCGGGCCGCTGAAGCAGGACATGCACATCAGCGACACCGAGATCGGGCTGCTGCAAGGTCTCGCCTTCGCGGCGTTCTACGCGTTCTTCGGGCTGCCGATGGGCATGCTCGCGGATCGCTTCAGCCGCCGGAACATCGTGCTGGCCGGGCTCGTTGCGTGGAGCGTGATGACGGCGCTCAGCGGCGCCGCGCGCAACTACTGGGAGCTTGCGCTCGCCCGCATGGGCGTCGGTGTAGGCGAAGCCGTCATCAACCCGTGCGCGCTGTCGATGATCGCGGACTACTTTCCCAAGGAGCGGCTCAGCCTCGCGCTCAGCGTGTACATGATGGGGATTCAGCTCGGCGCCGGGCTCGCGATGATCATCGGCGGCATCGTTGCGCAGACGGTGGCGAGCATGCCGCCCATCGAGATCGCGGGCTACGGTGCCGTGGCGCCGTGGCGCCTGACCTTCGTGATCGTCGGCGTGCCCGGCCTGCTCATCGCACTGATCCTGGCAACGGTGAAGGAGCCCGCGCGCCGCTCGGGCCCCGCCACGAGCGCCACCGGGGCACCCCTCGGCGACGAGACACCGACAGTTCGCGTCGCCTTTATGGAAATCCTCGTGCGCTGGCGATCGGTGCTCGGGCTCGCGGTGATGATCGGCTGTCAGGCGCTCAGCAACTACGCCCTGCTCGCCTGGGGACCGACCTTCTTCGAGCGCGTCCACGGCTGGCCTCGCAGTCAGACGGGCCTCGCGCTCGGCACCATCGCGCTCGCCAGCGGCTGCATCGGCTTGTTCCTCGGCGGGCGTCTCGCCGATAGCTGGCAACGCAAAGGGATCACTGACGCGACTCTGCGCGTCGGCGTGATCAGTCTCCTGGGCGTGGGCACGCTGTTGCCGCTCGCAATGCTGTGGCCGACTGCGAGCGCCACCGTCGCGACGCTTGCGGTAGGCGTGCTGTTCGTCGGGCTGCCAATCGGCTGTTGCTACGCCGGAGTGCAGTTCATTTTCCCGAACCGCGTGCGCGGGCTCGCCACGGCGGTCGTGATCCTGATCGTGAATCTCATGGGGCTCGGGCTCGGCTCACTCCTGCCCGGCGTGTTCACCGACTACCTGTTTGCGAACGAGCAGAAGGTCGGCAACTCCATCGCGCTGACGATCGCGCTCTCGAGCGCCGTCGGGCTCGTCGCGGTGCTCCTCACATTGCGTCCTTACCGGCGCGACTACGCGCTCCTGCACTCAGACGCCGTGATGCGCTGATCTCGTCGCGCGGTCTGCTGATCTCGTCGCGCAAACCACTCTGTAGCGCGCGCGGCTCATCGTCGCGATAGCCGCGACGCGCCGGCGCTCGTCCTGGCGGCCGGCAGCTTGACGCCAATCGGCAACACATTTTCTTACATCCATTCGTGAAGCGTGTCCGTAAATCACCGCGAGAGCGAGTGATCGGAAGCACGGTTTCGCGGTCGCACCCGCGAGCACGTCGCCGTTCGGCTGCAGAGCCGGCGCGCGCGCGTCCGCTTCCCGGCACCGCCCGTACCTAGGGTAGCGGTTTGTATCGTGTTTCAGACAAGGAACAACCATGCGCACGCGCAGCAGTCAAGTGAGCCTGTTGGTCGGTTTGCTGATCGCAACCGCCCTCGCCGGCTGTGACGACATCTTCAGCAACGACGACAACAGAAACGGAAATGGGGTGCCGCCGCCGGGCGCGGGCGTGACATCGGGCGACGTTTTCGCCGTCACGAGCGCCAACCGCCTCGTGACGTTCAATCGCGCGGCGCCCGCGCTCAGCACGGCGGTCGCCATCACCGGGCTCGCGATGGGCGAGACGATCCTCGGCATCGACATTCGGCCGGGCGGCATGCCCGCGGGCCAGCTCTACCTGCTCGGCAGCACGGGCCGCCTCTACACCGTCGATACGACGACGGGCATGGCGACCCTGAAATCCACCTTGTCCGCGGATCCCACCGACACGACGAACCCGTTCACCTCATTGAGCGGCACGAACTTCGGAGTGGACTTCAACCCGACCGTGGATCGCCTGCGCGTGACCAGCGATACCGGCCAGGACTTGCGCATCAATGTCGATACAGGCGCCGTCATCACCGACGGCACGCTGAACGTGGGCGGCACGACGCGCAACGGGATCACCGAAGTGGCGTACACGAACAGCTTCGCCGCCACGTGCCGCACGGCGTTGTTCTATCTCGACACGACGGCGAACACGCTGTTCACGACCTCGGACCCGAACAACGGCACACTCAGCGCGGTCGGCTCGTTCGGCGTCATGGGCACGGCCACCGGCGGGTTCGAGATCGCCACCGCCTCGGACGGCTCGAACACGGCGCTCGCGGTGTTCAATACGGGAAGCGGGCCGACGCTCTACACCATCAACCTGACGACGGGCGCGGCGACCTCGCTTGGCGCGATTACCGGGCTCAACAGTAACGAGCAGATCCGCGGCATCGCCGCCGCGCCGCCGGCGACATCCCCGACCAACGCGGTCGGTAGCATCGTCGCCGTGACGGAGTCGGGCAAGATCATCTCCTTCCAGCCGACCACGCCGCAAAAGCTCTGCACGAGCGTCGCGGCGACCGGCATGCAGGCCGGCGAGACGATCTACGGCATCGACACGCGTCCTGCGGACGGGATGATCTATGCCGTCGGCAGCACGGGCCGCCTGTACACGCTGAACGCGAGCACCGGTGTGCTGACCTCGAAGTCGACGCTCGCGCCGGCGATGGGCGATCCGTTCACCGGCCTCATGGGCACGAGCTTCGGCGTCGATTTCAACCCGGCGGCGGATCGCCTGCGTATCACGAGCGACGCGGGTCAGGACTTGCGCATCAACGTCGATACCGGTGCGGTCACGACGGACGGCGCGCTGAATCCCGCGGGTCTCACGGAGACGGCGGTCGCCTACACGAACTCGTTCGTCGGCACCGGCACGACGACGCTGTTCGGCATCGACCCGACGACGGACAGCCTCGTGGTGCAAGGTCTGCAAGGCCCGAACCCGAGCCCGAACAACGGCGATCTCACTCCGGTCGGCACGGGCCTCGGCGTCGGCGACGTCGGCGCGATCGCGGGTTTCGACATTCTCGGGACCAACAACTCCGCGATCGCGGCGTTGAACATCGGTAACGCGACGAGCTCGGACCTCTACACCATCAATCTCGTTACGGGCACGGCGAGCAAGGTCGCGACGATCGCGGGCGGCGAGCGCGTGCGCGAGCTGACGATGACGGCGGTTCCCACGGCGACGGTCTTCGGTGTGACGGCCGATGGCAAGCTCGTGAGCTTCAAGGTCGGTTCCCCCGGCACGTTCGACACGAGTAACACCATCAGCGGGCTGCAAGGCGGCGAGACGGTAATCGGCATCGACTTCCGTCCGGCGAACGGCAAGCTGTACGCGGCGACGAGTGGCGGGCGCGTCTACGTCGTGGATCCGGCGACCGGCGCGGCGAGCTCGCCCGTCATGCTGACGGCTGATGCCACCGACACGACGGCGCCCTTCACCGGCCTCATGGGCACCCGGTTCGGCGTCGACTTCAACCCCGCGGCGGATCGGCTGCGCATCGTGAGCGATGCGGGCCAGGACCTGCGCATCAATGTCGATACAGGTGTGACGACGACCGACGGCAACCTGAATCCCGGCGCGCCGGCGGTGTTCGCCGCGGGCTATACGAGCAGCTACAGCCCGACGCCGGCGGCGACGAAGCTGTTCGATCTCGATCTGGCGACGATGAGCCTGCAACAGCAAAACCCGCCGAACGACGGCACGCTGGTGCCGATCGGCCCGCTCGATCCGACGGCCGCGTTGATGTTCACGAACATCGGCGAATTCGACATCGCAGGAGGCGACGATGGGCTGTCGCTGGCCGCTCTCCAGCCGGTGGGTGCCGCGCAATCCTCGCTCTATCGAGTGAGCCTCAAGACGGGTGCGGTCACCGCGCTCGGCACGCTCGGAGCCGCGGGGAGCCCGCTCGTCTCGAGTCTCGCGATTCAGTTGAAATAAGCGAGGTCGCCCACCTTCGAAACCTCGACTGAAAGAGGCGCACCACCACCCAAGCGCCCGTTGGAAAGTCGGCCGTGGTTCCCCGGCCACGGCCGACTTTTCCGCTGACTCGAAAGCGAAGGAAGTCGGAAGGTCCGGTCGCAAGGCCGGACCTTCTTTTTT
>DASZSB010000037.1:0-11402 GCA_035548835.1 Gammaproteobacteria bacterium
CGCGATGTGGCTCGGGCAGATTACGTCGCAGCAGCCGCACTCGATGCAATCGGCGAGACCCAGCGTCTCGAGCGCCGCGTAGTCGCCCGACGTCGCGGCCACGAGCAGCTCCTGGGGCAACAGGCGCGATGGGCACGCCATGGCGCAGTCGCCGCAGCGGATGCACGGCCACTCGGCCGTGTCGCGCTTCAGCTCGACGGCTGTGGCGGCGATCACGCAGTTCACGGCCTTCGTGACCGGCACGTCGTCGTCGGGCAGCGCGGCTCCCATCATGCTGCCGCCCGCGATCAGGCGCAGCGCGCCGGGCTTGTAGCCGCCGCAGGCGCCGATCAGCTCCGCAATCGGCGTGCCGAGCGGCGTTTCCACGTTCTGCGGCGTCAGCACGCCGCCGCCCGTGACCGTCACGATGCGCGACAGCAGCGGTTCGCGCTCGACCGCCAGGCGCTGTACCGCGTACGCCGTACCGACGTTCTGACAGACGTAGCCGAACTCCGTCGGAAAGCGGCCACTCGGTACTTCCTCTCCGGTCAGCAGCTCGACGAGCTGGCGCTCGCCGCCGGCCGGGTAGATCGTCGGCACCTCCGCGAGCTTCAGGCGGGCGTCGTTGCGCTCGTGCGCGGCCGCCTCGATGGCGGCAATCGCACGCGGCTTGTCGCGCTCGATCGCGATGATGCAGAGGGGTGTGGCCAGCAGATCGGCGAGCAGCAGGGCGCCGGCGACGACGTCGGCGGCACGCTCGCGCATCAGCATGTCGTCGCAGCTGATGTACGGTTCGCATTCGGCCCCGTTCACGATCAGCGTCTTGCAGCGTACGGGTGTCGCGAGCTTCGTGGCCGTGGGATAGACCGCGCCGCCGAGACCCACGACTCCCGCCGCGCGCAGCGCCTTCAGTTGCTCCGCGCGCCCGGTCGGCCACGCGGGGCGGGCGGCGAAGGGCAATGGCTCGTCGCGTCCGTCGGTCTCGATCACGATGCAGAGCGACGGCCCGACGCCGTCGCTCGTGAGCACGGGATGCTCCTCGATCGCGCGGACCCGGCCGGAGCTCGACGCGTGGACCGCGGCGGAAGGTCCCACGGTGGCCGGAGTGGCGATCTGCTGTCCCTTCAGCACGCGGTCGCCGACGCGCACGCAGGGCACGGCGGCGGGCCCGCGGTGCTGGCGCATCGCGAGAACGAGGCGAGAGGGGAGCAGGCCGCGGTGGATCGGGCGGCTCGTCGATGCCGTCTTGTTGGCCGGCAGCAGGATCCCGCCGCTTAAGTGCCGCTCGAAGACGTAGTCGACCATTCGCGGCTCCTCAAAGTCGCGCGAAGCCGGCGAACCCCAGGAACGCGAGGGACAGGATCCCCGCCGTGACGAACAGGATGGCGGGGCCGCGGAACGGCTCCGGCACGTCGGCCTGCGCCACGCGCTCGCGCAGTCCCGCGAACAGCACGACCGCGAGCCCGAATCCGAGCGCAGCGCCGATCGCGTAGAAGAGGGCTGCCACGAGGCTGCGGCTCGCGGCGGAGTTCAGCAGTGCCACGCCGAGCGCCACGCAGTTGGCCGTCACAAGCGGGCCGTCCAGCCCGAGTCGCTGTCGCAGCCTCGGCGAGGCGTGCCGGGTCAGCGCATTCGCGCCGGCGGTGGCGACGCCGATGGCGGCGACGAACGCGATCAGCCGCAGGTAAGGCAGGTCGAGAGGCGCGAGCACGTAGCGTTCCGCGGCGTGGGCGAGCACGGCCGCGGTCACGAGCAGGACTCCCGTCGCGATCGCGACGCCGATGGCGCCGTCTACGCGCTCCGACGCCCCGAACATGGGGTACACGCCGAGCGACTGCACCAGCACGAGGTTGTTGACGAGCGCCGCCGCGATCACGATCAGGGCGAGCTCGGTCATCGTCAGCTCACCTTCATGCCGGGCTTGGCGCCCGAGTCGGGGGAGAGCAGGAAGATACCTTCCTCCTCGCCGCTCGCGGCCAGCACCATGCCCTGTGAGACACCGAAGCGCATTTTCCGCGGCGCCAGATTCGCGACGAGGATCACGAGCTTGCCGACCAGCGCCGCCGGCTCGTAGGCGCGGCGGATGCCCGAGAACACCGTACGCTGCTCGGTCCCGACGTCGAGCGTGAGCTTCAGCAGCTTGTCCGCGCCTTCCACGTACGACGCATCTACCACCTTCGCCACGCGCAGGTCGGTGATCTGGAACTGGGCGATATCGATCTCCGGCATGCCGGGCTCCTTCGGTTTCTCGACGGGGGCGGGAGGCGCGCTCTGCTCCGGGGGCGCGGCGCCGACGATGGCTTCGATGCTGGCCGGATCGACGCGCGTCAGCAGTGGCTCGAACGGTGCGATCGGGTGCGCGAGCAACGGCGTCGCGGCGTCGTGCCACGTGAGCTCGCCGGCGGCCAGCAGCTTCTCGGCTCGGGCGGCGAGTGTCGGCACGATCGGCTTCAGGTACAGCATCAGCACCCGGAACAGGTTCAGGCCGAGCGTGCACACCGCCGCAACCTCGGCTTCCTTGCCGGGAGTCTTGGCGAGCACCCACGGCTTGCGCTCGTCGATGTACTGATTCGCGCGATCCGCGAGCGCCATGATGCGCCGCACGGCGCGCGCGTACTCCCGCTGCTCGTAGTCGGCCGCGAGCTCGTCCGCGGCCGCGGCGAACTCGCCGTAGAGCGCGTCATCGGGCAGCGCCGCCGAGAGCCGGCCGCCGCCAAACCTGTGCACGAAGCCGGCGCAGCGGCTCGCGATGTTCACGAGCTTGCCGACGAGGTCGGCGTTCACCTTGGCCACGAAGTCGGCGAAGTTCAGGTCGAGGTCGTCCATGGTCGGCCCGAGCTTCGCCGCGTAGTAGTAACGCAGGGTGTCCGGCGCCAGGTGCTTCGCGAACGTCGCCGCCGGGATGAACGTGCGCCGGCGCTTCGACATCTTCTGCCCGTCGACCGTCAGGTGGCCGTGCACGAACACCCCACTCGGCTTGCGGTAGCCGGCGCCGGACAGCATCGCGGGCCAGAACAGCGTGTGGAAGTACGGGATGTCCTTGCCGATGAAGTGGTAGAGCTCGTGCCGGCTCTGCGGGCCCCAGAAGTCGTCGAACGAGAGCCCTTCGCGGCGGCACAGGTTCAGGAAGCTCGCCATGTAGCCGATCGGTGCGTCGAACCACACGTAGAAATACTTGTCGCGCTCGCCGGGAATGCGGAACCCGAAGTACGGCGAATCGCGCGAGATATCCCAGTCCTTGAGGCCCGTCCTGAACCACTCCTCGAGCTTGCGGACGAGCGTCGCGTCGACGTGGCCGTCCACCCACTCGCGCAGCTCCTTCTCGAACAGGCCGAGCTTCAGGAACAGATGCTCCGATTCGCGCACCGTCGGCGGCGTGCCCGAGAGAGTGGAGACGGCGTCCTTGAGATCGAGCGGCGAGTACGTGGCGCCGCAGTTCTCGCAGGAGTCGCCGTACTGATCCGGTGTGCCGCAGTTGGGGCACGTGCCGCGCACGTAGCGGTCGGGCAGGAACATCTCGCGCTCGGCGTCGTACGCCTGCTTGATGACCTTGCGGCCGATGAAGCCGCGGGCGGCGAGCCGCCGGTACAGCTCGGACGTGAGCTCCTCGTTCTCCGGCGAGTGCGTCGTCAGATAGTTGTCGACGCTGATGCCGAACGTCGCGAAGTCTTTGCGGTGATCCGCCGTGACGCGCGCGACCAGCTCATCGGGCGTGATGCCCTCCTGCTCGGCCCGCAGCATGGTCGGCGTGCCGTGCGCGTCGCTCGCGCACACGTACAGGCAGCGCACGCCGCGCAGGCGCTGGAACCGCACCCAGATGTCCGTCTGGACGTAGCCGAGCAGGTGTCCCAAGTGCAGCGAATTGTTCGCGTACGGCAGGGCGCTCGTGACGAGAATGGTGCGCTTGACGCTCAACTGGCAGGGCTCCGGGCTGAAGGCAGCGTCCACTGCTGCCCGGGCCATTATGCCACGCTCGCCGCGGCCTCAGGCGTCCTTGATCTGCTCGAACTTGGTGTTGTCGAGGGCGTTCAGGTAGGCCTCCTGGCCCGTGATCACTCCGTCCTCGTAGAGCTTCTTGAGTGACCCGTCCATCGTGCACATGCCGGCGGCGGCGCCCGATTGCATGACGGTCTCGAGCTGTTCGAGCTTGCCCTGGCGGATCAGGTTTGCGGCCGCGGGCGTGTTGATCAGGATTTCGAGCGCCACGACGCGGCCCGAGCCGTCCTTCTTCTTCACGAGCTGCTGCGACACGATGCCGCGCAGCGAGGTCGACAGCATGTTGCGGACGTGGTCCTGCTTGTCGGCCGGGAAGATGTTCACGACGCGGTCGACGGTGGCCGCGGCGCCGTTCGTGTGCAGGGTGCCCATGACGAGCACGCCCATCTCGGCGGCCGTCATCGCGATGCTCATGGTCTCGAGGTCGCGCATTTCGCCGACGAGGATGGCGTTCGGGTCCTCGCGCAACGCGGAGTGCAGGGCCGCGGCGAAAGAGGGCGCGTGCACGCCGATCTCGCGCTGGCTGATCAGGCACGACTTGCGCTGATGCACGAACTCGATCGGGTCCTCGATCGTCAGGATGTGACCCTTGAGTCGGGTGTTGATCGCGTCGATGACGGCGGCCAGCGTGGTCGACTTGCCGGAGCCCGTCTTGCCCGTCACCAGGATCAGGCCGCGCGTCGCCGTCGCGAGCTCGTGCAGCGCCTTCGGCATCTTCAGCTCTTCGAGGGTCAATGCCTTCGAGGGAATGCCCCGGAATACCGCGCCGACGCCATGCAGGTGGCGGAACACGTTGACGCGGAAACGTGCCACGTCGGGGATCGAGTGCGCGAAGTCCGCGGAGTCGTGCTGGTTGAACTGGTGGATCGATTGCTCGGACATGATCGAGAAGAGCTCGGCTTTCAGCTCTTCGGGGTCCAGGCGCTGGTTCTGGAGCGTGATCAGGTCGCCGTGCACGCGCATGCGCGGCGGGTCGCCTGCAATGACGTGCAGGTCCGAGCCCTTGCGCATCTGCATGCTCTTCAGGAAATCGTTGATCAGCGACACGGCGTCACCTTCAGCCTACGCTCACGCCGCTCGGCAGCACCGTCGTATCCGTCACGAAGCGCTCGAAGCGTTTGCGGTCGGTCGCGAAGCGGTACGCGTCGTCGGGGTCGATCTGCTTGGCCTGGATCGCGTTCAGCAGGGCCTGATCCATGAGCTGCATGCCGAGTTCCTTGCCGGTCTGCAGGTTCGCCGGGATCTGGTGCGTCTGCTCGGTCATGATGAGCTTCGCGATCGCGCGGTTCATGACCATGACCTCGACCACGGCGCGCCGGCCGCGGCCGTCCGGCGTCTTCACGAGGTTCTGCGTGATCACCGCGTGCAGGCTGTGCGCGAGGAAGCTCTTCGTCTGCTCGCGCTGATCGGCGGGCAGGGCGTCGATGATGCGGTCCACGGATTTCACCGCGCTCGTGGTGTGCAGCGTGCCGAGCACGAGGTGGCCCGTCTCGGCGGCCGTCATGGCCATGCTGATCGTCTCGCCGTCGCGCAGCTCGCCGACGAGGATTACGTCGGGGTCTTCGCGCAGCGCCGCGCGCACGCCGTCGGCAAAGCTCGGGATGTGCGTCCCGAGCTCGCGTTGCACGATCTGCGAGCGCTTGCTGTTGTGCACGAACTCGATCGGGTCCTCGAGGCTGATGATGTTGCTGCTGCTGGTCGTGTTGATGTGGTCGATCATCGCCGCCAGTGTCGTCGACTTGCCCGTGCCCGTGGAGCCCGTCACGAGCACCATGCCCTGGTGCAGGTCGCAGAACTTCTGGATCACGGGTGGCAGGCCGAGGCTGTCCAGGCTCGGGATCACGCTCGGAATGTTCCTGAACGTGGCGCCGACGCCGGTCGCCTTGTGGAAGACGTTGACGCGGAACCGGCCGCCGTCGCCGCTGACGTAGGAGAAGTCGATGTCCTCGCGACGGCGGAAGCGGTCCTTCTGCGATTCGCTCAGGATCTCCTCGATGTAGCTTTCGAGCTCCTGGTCGCCCAAGTCGCGAAACTTGATCGGCATGAGATCGCCGTGCAGCCGCAGCATCGGCGGCACGCCCACCGCGAGGTGGATGTCGGAGCAGCCCTGCGCCATGCCGAGCTTCAGGAACGCGTCAATTCGGGCCATGGGCTCTCACTTCAGGTTGGCCGCCGCGGCTTCGAGCGCAAGCCGCAGCTCGTCCATCGAGGCGTAACGCTTCAGCTTGTCGACGTTCATGGCCTTCGTGACGACGTCGGCGAGCTCGCGCGGAACGCTCGGGTTCGCCTCCTGCAGCGGTTGGGCCTTGCCCTGCACGTGCTGGTACATGACCGACATGTGATCGCCACGGCTGTACGGCGGATTCCCCGCCAGCATCTCGTAGACGATGACGCCCAGGCTGTAGATGTCGGCGCGCTCGTCGACCTTCTTGCCGAGGATCTGCTCGGGCGCCATGTACTTCGGCGAGCCGATGACGTAGCCCGTCTTCGTGAGCTGCGTGTCGCCGCTCTTGGCCGCGGCCGCCACGCCGAAGTCCACGATCTTCACGAGCCCGCCGTCGTTGATCAGGATGTTCGCGGGCTTCAGGTCGCGGTGGATGATGCCCTGCTGGTGCGCCACGGTCATGCCCGTGCAGATGTCGATGGCGTAGCGGACGGCCTTCTTCGGCGGCATCGGCTTTTCGTTCGCGATCTCCGTGCCGAGCGTGTGCGACGGGAAGTATTCCATCGAAATGGCGTAGCTGCCGCCCACGTACAGGAAGTCGTAGATGCGGATGACGTTCTTGTGCGTGATGCGGCGCGAATAGCGTAGCTCGTGCACGAAGCGCTTCAGCATCTCCTCGTCGGAGGACACGTTGGCGTTCAAGAACTTGAGGATCAGGCGCTCCTCGACGACCGTGTCCTCGACGAGCACCACGGTGCCGAATGCGCCCTTGCCGATCTTCTGGATGAACCTGTAGCGGCCTTCGATCAGGTCGCCGGGCTGCAGCGCGTTCAGATCGAAGCTCGGCGCTTCGGGCGCCGGCGGCGTCGGCTGGGCGGCGCCCTCCGGTCCTTCGACGAGCAGCGTGCGTGCCGTCGACGTGGCCGAAGGCGAGGGCGGCGGTGGCGTCGCGGGCCGTGCGGTCGGCGGTCGTGCGGCGCCGGCCTGCATCGCGGGCGGTGCGGTCGAGCTCGCGACCGTGGCAGCCGTGCTGAGCGTCCCCGTGCCGACGAACCGGCCGCTCGGCGACAGCTTGCCGTCGAGCTTCTGCAGCGCCTTGGTGACGGCCTTCACGATCGTTTCATCGGCGCCCTGGGCGGCTTGCTGAATATACGGCCGCACGGCTTCGGCTTGCTGCTCGCCCGCGAGCATGGTCACCGCGTTGATGGCCGCGATGCGCACTTCGCGCTCCGAGCGCTGCAGGAACGGCAGCACCTTGTCGAGCACCTTGTAGTTGCCGAGCTTGCCGACCGCGTTCAACGCGACGGGCAGCGAGCGGTCGTTCTTGGCAACCATGTCGAGCACCGCGGGCAGCGCCTTGCTGTCGCCGATCTCGGCGAGCGCGTCGGCCGCGCGCTCGCTGACCCACCAGTCCTTGTCGCGCGTGGCTTCGATGAGCTTGTCGACCGCGCGCTTGTCGCGACAGGTGTTCAGGATCTCGATCGCGGCGCGGCGGATGTTCTCGTCCTTGTCGCGGATCAGGTCGAGCACGGCGTCGACGACGCGCGGGCCGCCGATACGGGCCAGGGCGTCGGAGGCCCGGGAGCGCACCCACCAGTCCTCGTCGGCCACGGCTTCGAGGAGATACTTCACGCTGTGCGTGGTGCCGATCGCATTCAGGATCTCGACCGCCGCGCGCCGACTGAACTCATTCTCGGACTTGAGTGCGGGGAACAGGTACTTCGCCGTCTCGGGATGGTTCAGTTGAATGATGACGTCGATGGCCTTGTTCATGACGTCGAGATCGGGGTCGACCAGCAGCGAGGCGATCAGCTCCACGTCCACTTTGGTCTTCGACCGCGAAATCCCGACGAGCGCGGCCTGGCGCACGAGCTTGTTCGCGTCGCGCAGCTGCTCCTGCAGCGCCTTGTTGACGTCGGGCCGGTCGAATCGCGCGATCACGTTGATCAGGTGCATCTTGACCAGCGGGTCCTTGCCGTCGATGCGCGCGAGCAGGTCCGGGATCATCTCCTCCGACGCGACGTCGTCGATGAGCTTGAAGACGGCCGCCTTCTCGCTCGGCTGCAGGAAATAGATCTGGCCGAGCAGCTGCCGGACGTTCAGACGGTCCTTGTGCGCCGTCAGCACCTCGATCACGGCGGGCTTCGAGATGTCGTCCTCGCCCAGCAGATCGACGAGGCGGTTCACGTTGTAGCGTTTGTTGCTCGAGAGTGCCCAGGCCGTGCCGGACACCGTGCGCGGATCGCCGTCGGCGAGACCCCGGCTGATCAGCGGCAGCGTCTTGTCGGAGATCAGGCTGTTCAGCAGCTCCACGTACTCGACCGTCTGGCGCTTGTCGGCCGTCGCGAGCGCTTCGAGGATCTTCGGGATGGCGCTGTTGCCGAGCTTGCCGAGCTTCGCAAAGGCCTTCTTCGCGCTGGGCGACGTCGGGTCCGCCTCCTCGCGAATCTGCGCGATCAGCCGATCGGCCTGTAGTGCGGTCAGAAAGTTCATCGGCCTAGCGCGTTACCAGAGCGAACGGTGTCCCGTGCGTGCCAAAAGTGACTCCCCGCCCCGGTCGGTGCCGAACGCCCGTAGCCGGGGATCGAACATAATGGGGCGCCTGTGGTGCGAAATTATGCCACACGGATTTCGCGGAAACGTAACGCAGATCACAGGTTTGGAGCGCTCGCTGAAGCGATTTCGCAGGGCGGGCAACCCGTGTGCATTAGGTTACAATCGCTGCCTTTTCCGAGCAGTCCTCTCCATGACCGAAACCGGCAAAGACGCCCTCGCTCGACACCTCGCGACCTTTGTCGTGCCCGAGACCGCCCGGCCGCTGGGTGGGCCCGGCACGAGCTTCGCGGTGACGGCCGCCGGGGACGGCTGGCACGTGGCCATTCGCTGCGGATTCCCCGCCGCCCGGGCCCGCGAGGGCCTGATCGAGGCGCTGCGGGTCCACTGTGCCGGCGTCGCGGGTGCCGAGCGCATCGAGTTCGAGGTCACGAGCGAGATCGTGACGCACGCCGTCCAGCATGGGCTGAAGCCGCTGCCCGGCGTCCACAACATCCTGGCCGTCGCGTCGGGCAAGGGTGGCGTCGGCAAGTCGACGGTCGCGGTCAACTTCGCGCTCGCCCTGGCGCGGGAAGGGGCGCGCGTAGGCCTGCTGGATGCCGACATCTACGGTCCGAGCCAGCCGCGGATGCTGGGGCTCCTCGGCAGGCGCCCGGAGACCAAGGACGGCAAGCTGCTCGAGCCGCTCGTGGCCTATGGCATCGAGGCTATGTCGATCGGCTTCCTGGTCGACGATCAGCAACCGATGGCTTGGCGCGGTCCCATGGTCACCTCGGCACTGAATCAGCTGCTCATGCAGACGCGTTGGGGCGATCTCGACTACCTGGTGGTCGACATGCCGCCCGGCACGGGCGACATCCAGCTCACGCTGGCCCAGCGCGTGCCGGTCAGCGGGGCCGTGATCGTGACGACGCCGCAGGACATTGCGCTGGCAGACGCCCGCAAGGGGCTCGAGATGTTCCAGAAGGTGCACGTGCCCGTGCTCGGCGTCGTCGAGAACATGAGCCTGCACGTGTGCACGCGTTGCGGGCACGAGGAGCGCATCTTCGGCGAGCACGGCGGCTCGGAGCTGGCCGGTCAGTACGGCGTGCCGCTGCTCGGTTCCCTGCCGCTCGATCGGCGGATCCGCGAGGAGACGGACATCGGCAAGCCGACCGTGGCCGCCGATCCGACGGGGCCGATCGCGCGCGCGTTCATCGAGGCGGCGCTGCGCGCGGCGGGCGAGCTCGCTGCGCGCACCAAGGACTACAGCCGGCTGTTCCCGAACATTTCCGTCGAGGAAGATTGATGAGTCTGAAGTCCGACCGCTGGATCCGGCGCATGGCCGCCGAGCACCGGATGATCGAGCCGTTCGAGCCGAAACAGGTGCGTCAGGTGCGTGGCGAGCGGGTCATCTCGTTCGGCACGTCGAGCTACGGCTACGACGTGCGTTGCGCGCCGGAGTTCAAGATCTTCACGAACATCAACTCGGCGATCGTGGACCCGAAGAAGTTCGACGAGTCGAGCTTCGTCGACATGTCCGGCGACGTCTGCATCATTCCGCCGAACTCGTTCGCGCTGGCGCGCACGGTCGAGTACTTCCGGATTCCGCGCAGCGTGCTGACGATCTGCCTCGGCAAGTCGACGTACGCGCGCTGCGGCATCATCGTGAACGTCACGCCGCTCGAGCCCGAGTGGGAAGGGCACGTGACGCTCGAGTTCTCGAACACGACCACGCTGCCCGCGAAGATCTACGCGAACGAAGGCATCGCGCAGATGCTGTTCCTGGAATCGGACGAGGTCTGCGAGACGAGCTACGCCGATCGCGGCGGCAAGTATCAGGGGCAGCGCGGCGTCACGTTGCCGCGCGCCTGAAGGCTACTTCGGAATGCCGTTCACGCTCTGCAGCGTGAACGCCGAGTTGACCTCGCCGTCCTTGCGCTGCTCGATGCGGGCAGGCAGGAACTTCATGTCCGGCAGCACCCAGATCCAGTTGACCCGGTTCGAGCCCTGGCGCTGCTGGTTGTACGCGTGGGTTTTGAGCTTGCCCATGCCCGTCGCGGTTTGCGCGTCGCCCTGGTCCTGGTAGACGTACTCGGTGATCGAGTCCTCGTCGGTTCGCAGATAGTGGCCCGGCTTGCCCGTGGTCGCGAGGTCGCGCATCAGGGCCACCTGCAGCGTGGCGTCGTCGAGGGCTCCCGGCTGGATCGCGAACTCCTTGCGCCCGTGCTTGCCGCTCGTGGTCGCGACCTTGCGCTGCCAGTCGAACACGATGTGCGAGTTGCCGTCGCCCTTGCGGCTGCCGTCCTCGTACCAGAACTCGAGCGGTTGCAGACCGTCGGCCGTCACGCGGAACTCGCTGCGCTGCACGACGGGGTTCGGCACGGCGAGCTTCAGGAAGCCCTTCACGTTCGTCACGGATTTGAACTCGTAGACCATGCGCTCGGGGATGTAGCGAACGCCGAACGTCGCGAGCCCGAGCTCCTTGCCCTTGGCCTCGGCGAGATAGGTGGCGGTATACGTCTGGACGTCGTCGGCTGCGTGAGCGGCGAGGCCGGATAGCGAGAGTCCGATCAGCAGCAGCGATGCCAGGACACGTCGGGTCACGTTATTTCCTCCATGATCAGGGGCCGCGGCAGACGTTTCGCATCAAGCATGACGGAGCCGTTTTCGAGCCGCAAGCGACCGGCAGCGAACCATTCGACAGCGCGAGGCAGGATCAAGTGCTCGC
>DASZSB010000038.1:0-15802 GCA_035548835.1 Gammaproteobacteria bacterium
GACGTCGTGATCCTGAGCGACGAGATCTACGAGCACATCTGCTGGGCCGATTCCCCGTTCGCGAGCTTCGCGGCCGTGTGCCCCGATCTCTACGACCGGACGATCACGGTCAACGGCATGTCGAAGGGCTACGCCATGAGCGGCTGGCGCCTCGGCTATGCCGCGGGCCCCGTGTCGGTCATCAAGGCGATGACCAGCCTGCAGAGCCAGAGCACGACGAACGCCAGCACGATCTCCCAGGCCGCGGCCTGCGCGGCGCTGCTGGGCGACCAGCAGTGCGTGCGCGACATGTGCGCGGAGTTCCGCCGCCGCCACGACCTCTTCTATGCCGGAATCCGCGAGCTGCCGGGCTTCTCCTGCGTGCCCGCGAGCGGCACGTTTTACCTGTTTCCGAACGTCGAGGACGCCATGCGCCGCAAGGGTGCGGCCACGGACATCGCGTTCTGCGAGCAGATCCTCGATGCGACCGGAGTCGCGCTCGTGCCGGGCACCGCGTTCGGCGCGCCGGGCCACCTGCGCTTCTCGTTCGCGGCGTCCGTCGAGACGCTGACGAGCGCCCTCGCGCGTCTGCGCGTGTTCATGGCCGCGTGAGGTCGCGGCCGGCCGCGGGCCGGTCTTCTCGGTCACGAATCTAACTCTCTGAGAATTCACGCGTTTCGGAAATCGTTGCCTTGACTTGCCGGGAGCCTTCTTCCAGAATGCGGCCGCCTTCCAAGGCTCGGTTCCCCGGTAGCTCAGTTGGTAGAGCGACGGACTGTTAATCCGTTGGTCGCTGGTTCGAGTCCGGCCCGGGGAGCCACTTCAACACGCCGCCGCGACATCCTCTGTCATCTTTGGTCGGCGCACACACACGTAACTGTTTGAACGAGTGCCCGTGGCACTTTGAACGAGTCGTAGCTGCCGCAACCGCGCGCCCGTTCAGGCAGCGTCGGACGCGGCCGCCAGCGGCAGCTTGACGCGGAAACAGCTGCCGCTGCCGAGCGTGCTCTCGGCTTCGATCTCGGCACCGTGGGCCGTGCAGATCGACTTGACGATGGCGAGCCCGAGGCCCGTGCCCTCCACGTTCTTCGAGCGCGCCTTGTCGACGCGGAAGAAACGATCGAACACGCGTGCCAGCTCGTCGCTCGGAATCCCGATCCCGGTATCCGAGACCTCGAGCACGGCCCTGTCCTGGGCCCGGACGCGCAGGCGTATCGACCCGCCTTCCGAGGTGTACTTGATGGCGTTGTCGAGCAGGTTGACGATGACCTGCTTCAGACGTGCCCGGTCGCCTTCGACCTCGACGGGGTGGCCGGTATCGCAGATCAGCGTGACGGACTGGTCTTCGGCCAGCAGCTTCATCTGATCCGCCGTCGTGGTCGCGAGCTCCGCCAGATCGAAGCGCAACCACTCGCGCTGGCCCTCGCCGGTGTCGAGCCGTGCAACCGCGAGCAGGCCCTCGACGATGTGGGTCAGGCGCTCCACTTCCTCGAGCGTGCTTCCCGTCCGCTCGCGCAGCTCTTCGCTCAGGTTCCTGCGCCGCACCAGATCCTGGAGCTCTCCTTTGATCACCGTGAGCGGTGTCCGGAGCTCGTGCGAGACGTCGGCCAGAAAGCGGCGCGAGCTCTGAAACGCATCGTCGAGCCGGGCGATCATGCGGTTGACGGACATCGCCAGGGCCTCGAGCTCGTCGCCCGTGTGGACGATCGGCAACCGTTCGCTCAGGTTGTGGTGCGTGATGCGCTCCGCGCTCCTGGCGATGCGCTCGACGGACTTCAGCGCGCGCTTGATCAGGAGATAGCCCCCACCCGCCGATACTCCTATCAGCACGGGCACGGCGACGATCAGCAGGATCAGGACGTAGTCCGAGACGAGGCGAATCTGCTCGAGCGAGTTGCCGACCTCGATGGTGTACGTGCCGTTGGGCATCGCCACCGACCGTGATACGACCAGCATCGACACGCCCTGGCTCGTGGTGATCTCGCGCGTATCGGTTCTTGGCGGCGACGGTTGCTCGCGCTCTGCGGCATCCACGGCCTCCGGGTCGAAGCTGCGGTCCGCCGGCAAGCCCGATTGATACAACAGCGTGCCGTCCGGCCGGGTCACGTGCACGAAGCGGTTGTTCGGTTCGGGCAGCAGGTTGCTCCTGATCTCGTTGGCGATCGCCGCTTCGTCCAGAGGCGAAGGCGCCGCGAGCAGCATGCGCCCCACCTGGTCCGCGCGCCGGCCCAGCGCGTCCCGCAGATTGGTCTCGAGATAGCGCCCGAGCTCGAGATAGATGCCCGCACCGACGAACGTGAATACGGCCGTGAGCACGATCGCGTACCAGCCGATCAGGCGAAAGCCGAGCGAGCGGGTGTTCATTCGTCCTCTGGCGCGCGCACCGAGTAGCCCACGCCACGCACAGTGTGAATCAGCTTCGGCTCGAACGCATCGTCCACCTTGCTGCGCAGGTGTCGGACGTAGACGTCCACGATGTTGGTGGCGCCCTCGAAGCTCTGGTCCCAGACGTGCTCGAGAATCATCGTGCGCGAGAACACGCGGCCCGGGTTCGCGGCCAGGTATTCGAGCAGCGCATATTCCTTCGCGGTGAGGTCGATGCGCCTGCCGGCCCTTCGCACCGACATCGTCAGGCGGTCGATCTCGAGATCGGCCACGCGCAGCACGCTGGCGCGGTTGACCGGTCCGCGGCGCAGCAGCGCCTTCACGCGCACCAGCAACTCCGCGAAGTCGAACGGCTTCGTGAGATAGTCATCGGCGCCCGCCTCGAACTGCTGCACCTTCTCTTCCGTCGCATCGCGCGCCGTCAGCACCAGGATGGGCAGATCCGGTTTCCTGCGACGGATCCGCTGCAGCAGGTCCGTGCCGCTGAGCGTCGGCAGCATCAGGTCGAGGATCGCGAGGTCGTACTCGTAGGTGCTGGCGAAATTGAGGCCATCCAGGCCATCGTAGGACACGTCGACGGCAAAACGCTCCGCGCGCAGGCCACGCGCCACGAACTCGGCGACTTTCGGGTCGTCTTCGACGATGAGTAGGCGCAAACGTCAGGGTCCTGTGAGTCCCGTGTTGCGAAGCTCGGTAGCCGTGTCGCCGGATTGATACTTCAGATTCGCCTGCTGGATCAGCAGATTGTAGCGCGCCCCGGCGTTGGCGATCTCCGCCGAGCTCAAGGCGAGCTGCGCCTGGCTGAGCTCGACGATCGAGCTGCTGCCGGCATTGTACCGGGCCTGGGCCAGCTCGTAGGCCTGCGCCGCGTAGTCGCGCAGCTGCTGGGTCGTCTGGACGCGTTGCAGCGCGTCATTCACGGCGAGCCAGGCGATCCGGACGTCGCGCGCGACGGTGTCCTCCGCGCCCGCGAGACCCTGCTCGGCGGCCTTCGCCCGCAGCTCGGCCTCCCGCTGCCGGGCGGCGTAGAAACCGCCCGCGAACAGGGGCACCGAAACCTGGAGGCCGCCCGCGGAGTAGTTGTCCGGCAGTCGTGCATCGTGCGTCAGAGCGTCGCCTGCCACGAGACCGACCGAGAGTGTCGGAAACCGCGCATCACGCTGCGCGCGCGCGAGGCGCAGCGCCGAGTCGCGCTGATCCGCCAGGCTGGCGAGCTCGGGGCGGTTGTGCAGCGCGCTCTCGATCAGCTTGTCCAAGTCCGCAGCCACCGTCGCCGTGGGCGGTGCCTCGTCGACCAGCCGGAACTGCTTCATCTCGCGAAAGCCGAGCGCGGCCGAAAGCGCGGCCCTGGACGATTCGAGGTTATTGCGGGCGCTCTGCAGCAGCAGCGTACCCTCGGCCAGCGCAACGCGCGCGAAGCTGACGTCGAGATCGGACTTGAGCTTGTTCGCAGCCAGCACCGTGACGCGATCGAGCAGTAGTTGCCGTGTGTCGACGGTCTGCTGGGCCACCTGCTGCAGCGCCTGCGCCTGCAGAACGGTAAAATAGTTGCGATCGACGTCAAGCAGCACCTGCGCGGCGGTCGCGGCGGCCGTCTCGTTCGCGGCTGCCGCCTGCAGTCGCGAGCTCGCGACGAGATTCGGCGTCCGGCCGAAGTCCGTGATCAGCTGCGACACGCCGGCGCCGATCGCCCTGCGGTCGAAGACGCTCGGATTGTTGAGCCCTCCCGCGAGAATACGCGTGTTGTCCGAACCCGCGTTGACGGCTGATCCATAGAGCATGACTTGCGGCAGGCTGCCCGCACGGGTTTCGGTGACGACGTTTTCCGCCGCCTGCGCCTGGTATTTCGCGGCCGCAATGCCGGGATGATTCTGCAACGCGATCTCGTGGGCCCGCGCAAGCGTCAGCAGCTCCATGCCCGCGTCATCCGCGGCTGGAACGCGCCCCGCCCACAGGGCGATCACTACGGCACAGAGAAGACGTGTCTTCATTTCGGGAGACTCGACGGGTGGAAGCTAGCCTGGATGGCCGGACGCTGGCACGTGGCCGCGGTCGGGCGGCACCCCGCGCTGGCGGTACACGATGAAATACGCGGCCGGCAGAACGAATACGGTCAATGCCACGGAGAGCGCGAGCCCGCCGATGATCGCGAGTGCGAGCGGCGCGTAGGCTTCGCTGCCCGTGCCGAGGTTCACGGCCATCGGCGCAAGGCCCACGAACGTGGCCAGCGACGTGATCAGCACGGGCCGCAAGCGCGTGGCGGCGGCGTTGCGGATCGCCTGGGCCAGCGCTTCGCCCTGGCGCCGCAGCTGCTGGATGCGATCGAAGATCAGGATGCTGTTCCCGACCACGATGCCCACCACCATGACGAGCCCCATGAGCGACATCACGTTCAGCGTCGTGCCGGTCACGAGCAGCGCGATGACCACGCCGGCGACTCCCGACGGGACCGCGAGCAGAATCAGCAGCGGGTCGATGAACGAGCGGAACTGCGCGACGAGGATCAGGTAGACCAGCAGCACGGCCAGGATCAGGCCGAACCCGAAGCTGCGGAACGTGTTGTGCATGCCCTCGACGACCCCGCGCAGCGTGATCCTTATGCCGGGCGGCTTGGCAATGTTCTCGACGATGTGGTCCACGGCACGCGACAGGGCGCCGAGATCCTCCGCCACCGGTGCGACGTACACGTCGGTCACCCGGCGCAGCTGGTAGTGGTCCACCTCCGTCGGCGCCTCGATGTGGCGCAGCGTGCTGACGGTGCTGAGGCGCGTCGGCCGATCGTGCGCCGAGCCGCGCAGCGGGATGGCCGCCAGATCCTCGATGTTGCGCACCTTGCCCTCGGGATATTGCACGGTCAGCAGGTAGTCGTTGCCCGTCTTCGGATCGACCCAGTAGCTCGGCGCGATCATCTGGTCAGAAGTCAACGCCGTGATCACGTTCTGGACGATCTCCTTCGGCGTCAATCCGAGCTCGCTCGCGCGGGCACGGTCGATGTCGAGCTTCAGGGCCGGGTAGTCGACGTCCTGCGGCAGCAGCACGTCGCTGACGCCCGGCAGCTCGCGGAGGTCGTGGACGATCTGCTCCGCGACGCGGTGCGATGCCTCGAGGTTGGCGCCGCTCACCTGGATGTCGATCGGCGCCGGGAAGCCCAGGTTGATGATCGCATCCACGAGTCCGCCGGTCTGGAAGTACGCGCTCAGTTGCGGCAGTTCGCGGTTCAGCCGCCTTCGCACGCGGCCGATGTAGTCGTAGCTGCTGATCCGGTGGCTCGGCTTGAGGCTCGCCTGGATGGTCGCCGTGTGCGGGGCGGAGTTGCTCGTGTAGATCGAAGAGAACCCCGGCGTGACCCCGATGTTCGACAGCACGATCTCGAGCTCGTCCGGCGGCACCTCCTGCTTGATGATGCGCTCCACCTGCGCCACGTACGTTTCCGTGGCTTCGAGGTTCGCTCCGGAGGGCGCTTTGACGTTGATGACGAACTGCCCGGGATCCGTCTTCGGGAAGTACGCGATGCCGACCAGCGGGTACGCGGCAATGCCGAGGGCGCAGATGCACAGAACCGCGCCCATCGTGACCCACGGCTTCCGGAGCGCGCCATCGAGCCAGCGCTCGTACATGCCCACGAACCGCTCGAACAGCTGCTGAAAGCGGGCGACGAATCGATTCGGCGCCGGCGGCGCACCGGACGGCCCGGCAGCCTGCGGATCCGGCGTGCGCGCCCCGATGAACGTGGCGCAGAACAGCGGCACGACGGTCATGGCGATCACGTAGGAGGCCGCGAGCGACAGGACCACGGCGATCGCGAGCGCGCTGAACAGGAATTTGCTGACGCCGTACAGGAACAGCACGGGGAAGAACACGACGGCCGTGGCGAGCGTGGCGGCGAGCACCGGCAGCGCGACCTCCTGCCCGCCCTTCTCCGCGGCCATGGCCGGCGATTCCCCCGCCTCGAGATGCCGGAACACGTTGTCGAGCACGACGACCGAGTTGAAGATCAGGCGTGAGAACGCGAGCGCCAGCCCGCCGAGGATCATGGTGTTCAGCGTGTCGCCGGTCATGGAAAGGCCGATGAAGGCGGCGAGGACCGACAGCGGTATCGACAGCAGCACGACCAGCGTGGCGCGCCACGTGCCGAAGAACAGCAGGATCAGCCCGGCGGTCAGCACGAGACCGATGCCGCCGATCGTCACGAGGCTGCGGATCGCGTTCTTCACGAAGATGGACTGATCGAATACGACGTTGGTGACGAGCTGTTTCGGCACGTCGATCAGGTTGGCGACCGCGTCCCTGATGCCCTGCACGACGGAGATCGTGCTGCCGCCCTGCTTCAGCACGGGCAGATAGACGGACGGCTGGCCGTCGACGCGCACCTTGCTGTATTGGATCTGCGACGAATCGCTGGCGTTGCCGACGTCGGCCACCATGACCGACGCGCCGTCGACCGTGCGGAGCGGCAAGCGGTTGATCTCGGCCACGTCGTTCAGCTGGCTGTTGGCGTAGATGTTGTAGTCGAACGGGCCTATGCGCACGTCGCCGGCCGGCAGGATCAGGTTCGAGTCGTTCACGGACCGGACGGCGTCCATCACGCTCAGCTGGTGCGCCTCGAGCTTCAGGGGATCGACGTACACCATGATCTGTCGGTAGCGGCCGCCGAACGGCTGTGGCACCGAGGCACTGGGCACGCTCGCGACCTGGTTGCGCACCGTGTACTGCGCGTTGTCGCGCAGCTCCGCCTCGCTCATGCCCTCGCCCTTCAGCGTGATCAGGCACACGGGCAGGCTCGACGCATCGAACTTCAGCACCACCGGAGGCAGGGTTCCGGGCGGCAACCGCCGCAGGTTCGCGGCCGCGAGGTTCGCGATCGTGGTGACCGCGGAGTCGGGGTCGGTGCCCGGCTGGAAGTAGACCTTGATGAGGCTCACACCGGGCAGCGAGCGCGACTCGATGTGATCGATGCCGCTGCCGAGCGTGAAGAAGCGCTCGAAGCGCCCGCTGATGTCGTTCTCGATCTGCTCCGGCGGCATGCCGGAATAGAACGTGGCCACCACGACCACGGGAATGCGGATGGCCGGGAACAGATCCACCGGCAGGCGAACGAGCGCGGTCACGCCGACGACGCACGTCATCAGGCACAGGACGATGATCAGGTGCGGGTGCTTGATGGCGAAGCGAGGCATCGAACGGCGCCGTGAGGGCTACCCGTGTTGCGGCTCGGGGACGGCGGTCGGCGGCGTGGCTCGCTCGCGCGCACGGCGCCGATAGACCAGCAGGTAGGCTGCGGGCACGATGAACACGGTCAGCACGACCGACATGGCCAGCCCGCCGATGATCGCGCGCGCGAGCGGCGCGTACGCCTCGCTGCCGGTGCCGAGCTTCGCGGCCATCGGAATCAGGCCGATCAGCGTCGCCAGCGACGTCATGAGCACCGGCCGCAGACGCACGCGGCACGCGAGCGCGACGGCCTCGCGCAGCGGCGTGCCTTCCTCGCGCAGGCGGTGCGTGAACTCCACGATCAGGATGCTGTTGGAGACGACGATGCCGACCATCATCACGACGCCCATCAGCGACATCACGTTCAGCGTCGTGCCGGTCGCGTACAGGATCAGCAGCACGCCGGCCAGCCCGGTGGGCACGGCCAGCAGGATCAGCAGCGGGTCGACGAAGGACTTGAACTGCGCGACGAGAATCAGGTACACGAGCGCCACGGAGAGGATCAGGCCCAGGCCGAAACTCGTGAAGGAGGCCTGCATGCCCTGCACCGAGCCGCGCAGGCTCACGCGCACGCCGGGCGGCAGCGGCGTGTGCGCGATGAGGGCGTTGACGTCCTTCAGCACGCCTCCCAGGTCCTCGGTCGAGGGCGAAACGTAGACGTCCACGACGCGGCGCAGCTGGTAATGATCGACCTCCGTCGGCGCCTCGATGTGGTGGATCTGCGCGACCGAGGAGAGCTGCGTCGGCTCGCGCAACGTCGGGGCGCGCAGCGGGATGGCGTTGAGGTCGGCGACGTCGCGCACGGTGTTCTCGGGGTATTGCACCGTCAGCATGTAGTCGTTGCCGCTCTTCGGATCGACCCAGTAGCTCGGCGCGATCATCTGGTTGGAGGTCAGCGCGGTGATCACGTTGTTCACCACCTCCTTCTCGCTGAGGCCCAGCTGGCTCGCGCGAATGCGGTCGATGTCGACCTTCAGCGCGGGCAGGTCGATGTCCTGGGGGACCAGCACGTCGCTCACGCCACGCAGGTTGCGCACCTGGCGGGCGATCTCGAGCGCGGTGTCGTGGGCCGCGCGCATGTTCGAGCCGCTGACCTGGATGTCCATCGGGGCCGGCATGCCGAGGTTCAGGATGGCGTCGACGAGGCCGCCGGTCTGGAAGTACGCGTCGAGACCCGGCAACTCGTCGTGCAGCCGCCGCCGCACCCGCTCCATGTAGTCGAAGCTGCTGGCGCTGCGATCGTCCTGCAGGCCCACCTGAACGAACGCCGTGTGCTGGCCGGAATTCGACGTGTAGATCGACGAGAAGCCCGGCGTCACGCCGATGTTGGAAACGACGACCTTGAGCTCCGCGGGCGGCACGACGTCCTTGACGATGCGCTCGACCTTCGCGACGACGTCTTGGGTCAGCTCGAGGCGCGTGCCCGTCTGCGCCTTGACGTTGATGACGAACTGCCCGGGATCGGTCCGCGGGAAATACGCGACGCCCGTCAACGGATACAGGCCCATGCACAGCACGAAGATGCCGGTGATGCCGAGGACGGTGGCGGCCGGCCGCAGCAGCGCGAACCCGACGGCGCGGTCGTACTGGCCCAGCATGGCGTTGAAGCGGCCGTTGAACCAGCGGTTGAACCGCCGTCCCCAGGAGCCCGAGGGCTCGGCGCCGCCTTCTGCCTCGTCGTGATGAACCCGGATGAACTTCGCGCAGAACAGCGGCACGACGGTCATCGCCACGAAGTACGACGCGAACAGCGACAGCACGACCGCGAGGGCGAGCGCCGTGAACAGGAACCGGCTGACGCCGTACAGGAACGTCACCGGGAAAAACACCACCACCGTCGTCAGCGTCGCGGCCAGCACGGGCAGCGCCACTTCGTTGCCGCCCCGCTCCGCGGCCACCTCGGGTTTCTCGCCCATTTCGAGGTGGCGGAAGATGTTCTCGAGCACGACGACGGAGTTGTCGATCAGGCGCGAGAACGCGAGCGCCAGCCCGCCCAGCACCATCGCGTTCACGGTGTTGTCGCCGAGCGAGAGCGCGATGAACGCGGTCAACGCCGACAGCGGAATCGACAGGAACACGGCGACTGTCGCGCGCATGCTGCCGAGGAACACGAGGATCATCACGCCGGTCAGGATCAGGCCCATGGTGCCTTCGTGGATCAGGTTCTCGATGGCGCTCTTGACGAACACCGACTGATCGAACACGACCTTGGTGGCCAGCTGCTTCGGCACGTCGAGCAGATGGGCGACGGCGTCCTTGATGCCATCGACCACCGCGATCGTGTTGGCGTCGCCGCCCTGCTTGAGCACCGGCAGATAGACGGAAGGCTGCCCGTCAACGCGCACGACGTTGTACTGGATCTGCGAGGCGTCCTGGGCCTTGCCGATGTCGCCGACCAGCACGGACGCGTCGCCGACCGTCTTCAGCGGCAGCTTGTCGATGTCGTCGATCGCGTTGATCTGGCTGTTCGCGTAGAGGTTGTAGTCGCGCGGCCCGATCTTCACGTCGCCGGCAGGCAGGATCAGGTTGGCGTCGTTGACCGATCGGACGACGTCCATGAGGCTCAACTGGTGGGCGTCGAGCTTCAGCGGGTCCACGTACACCATGATCTGGCGGTAGCGGCCGCCGAACGGCTGCGGCACCGACGCGCCCGGCACGTTGGCGACCTGGTTGCGCACGTTGTACTGACCGAGGTCGCGAAGCTGGGCCTCGCCGAGGCCCTCGCCCTTCAACGTGATGAGGCACACCGGCAGGCTCGAGGCGTCGAACTTCAGAACGACCGGCGGCAGCGTGCCGGGCGGCAGTCGGCGCAGGTTGGCCATCGCGAGGTTGGCGATCGTGGTGACGGCCGAATCGGGGTTCTCTCCCGGCTGGAAGTACACCTTGATCAGGCTCACGCCCGGCAACGAGCGCGACTCGATGTGGTCGATACCCGCCCCGAGCGTGAAGAACCGCTCGAACCTGCCGGTGATGTCGTTCTCGACCTGCTCCGGCGGCATGCCGGAGAAGAACGTGGCGACGACCACGACGGGGATCTTGATCGGCGGAAACAGATCGACGGGCATGCGGACGACGCTGGTGATGCCGACGACGCACGCGATCAGGCAGATCACGACGATCAGATGCGGATGGCGAATGGCGAAACGCGACATAGGGGTGTGGCGTGGCTAGCGCTCGCGGCTCACTGCCGCGCGCAGCTTCTCGAGCGAGAAATCCTTCGACTGACACAGCGCAATCAGCGCCTGTTCGCGCCTCGAGAGACGGGCGGCGACAGCCGGAACCTCGGGGGCGATCGGCAGCGGCACCGATTGCACGCCGTGCATGTCACCGTGGAGCAGCGTTCCGGATTCGATCGTCAGCCCGCCGATCTCGACAGGCTCGCCGAAGTCGACGATGTGCACGTAGCCGTGCGAGACGGAAACGCTGCCCGCGAAGTAGTGGAATCCGGCCGCGCGGGCGGCCGGTATGTCACGGACGGAGCCGTTCGTGACGACGCCGACGCAGCCCAGCGTCCGCAGGATCGTCATGTGCACGGCCCCGATCAGCGAGGCGAGCCCCGGCTTCGTGGCGACGTCCTGCAGCACCACGACCGTCGGCTTCGGCAGCGAATCCACGTAGTCCCACCAATCCGTGCGGTCCGGATACGGACCGTCGGCCAGCGGTGGCGACGAGCCGCGGATCCTGACCGTGGCGGCGTACCCGACCATCGGCGGCAGCTCCGGGAAGAGGCTGCGCACGGTGTGGTCCACGAAACCTTCGTTGCGCAGCCGTTCGTGAAACGTCTCGATCGCGTTCGCCAGCGTGCAGGCGTCCAGCCGGCGTAACGCCTCCAGCTGCTCGTCCGTGAGCGGCGTCATTGGGCCTTCTCCGTGGCCGCCGTGACCTTCGCTTCCACCTGTTGCCCCGCGCGCAGCTGCGCGGAGTTGCCGATCACCACGCGGTCGCCCTCGTTGAGGCCGGTCAGGACCTCGTACCTCGTCGCCGTTTCGAGGCCGAGCGTGATCGGGCGCTCCTCGAGGTGCTGCGTGGAGTTCACGACGAAGACCGTCTTGGCGCCCGAGGGCACCGCTTCGATGGGCACGGAAAGCGTCTTGGGGCGCTCGTCGATGGTCAGGTTCACGGTGGCATACATTCCCGGTACGAGATCGAGCGCATCGTTCGGTACGTCGACCTCCGTCATCATGGTCCGCGTGCTCTCGTCGATGCGGTGGGCGAACCGCGCGATCTTGCCCGTGAACGTGCGGCCGCCGAGAGAGTCCACGCGGACGCGCACCGGACCGTCGGCACGGATGCGTGGCACGTAGTCGACGGACACCGGGAAGTCGAGCCGCAGCTTCCGATTGTCGGACAGCCGGACGAGCGGCATCGCCTGCGTGTTGGAGGCGGTGCCGGCCTGGATCAGGGCACCCGGGTCCGCGTAGCGCTTCGTGATCACGCCGCCGAAGGGCGCGGTGATACGGGCGTAGTCGTTCAGCGTGCGGTACTTCTCGACGTCGGCCTTGGCCGCGGCCAGGGCGTCCGCGGCGGCGGAATCGCGCGCCTCGCCCGAGTCGAGATCCTGCTGCGCGATCAGGTTCGCGTGCTCGCGGTTGGCCGCGAGCAGGCGGGTGTACGCCAGGTGGGCGTCCTTGTAGTCGGCTTCGGCACGCTGATACGCGGCCGTTGCGTGGTCGAGGTCGTCCTTGATCTCGGGAACCTCGAGCAGCGCGATCAGTTGCCCCTTCTGCACTTGGTCGCCGACGTCCACGTCGATGCGGCTCACGTAGCCCGCGACCTTCGCGTACACATTGACTTCGGTGTACGGGCGGAACTCGGCCGGCGCCGAGATCTCCTTCGCGAGATCCTCGCGCTTGACCTCTGCGACGGCGACGACGGTGCTCGTCGCAGCATTGGGCGTGCCTGCCCTGGTGCCTCCCTGGCGGACGTAGAGCAGCGACAGCGCTGCCACCAGGGCGACAGTGAACACGGCCACGAAGCCGATCCGGCGGTAGGAGCTCGGGGGTCTGGCAACGGGGGGCGATGCTTCGGCGTGGTCGGAAGAGGTATTCATGGCGTCGAATGCAACCTGCGGGTACCGAGGGCTCCACGCCACGCGCCGTGTCGTGCCCGTCTGCATCGCCGGGAGACTCGATGCGATCGGGCCGACTACGGGAACGCCGCCATGGAGCAGCTTGTGTGCAGCTAATCGCGCCCGGATTAAAACGTGGCTAATGGCACATTAAAAGTCGTTCAGAACCGGCTGAATGGCCGGGCTATCGCGCCACGCGGGGATTCGCAGCCGTGGCGTCCGCGCCGCGTCCTCCTGACAGCCGGTGTCAGGTATTTCTGCTACCGTGCGGTGCATGCGCGCCGACCGTCTGCTGTCGATCCTGCTGCTGCTCCAGGCCAATGGCCGGATGACCGCGCGGACGCTGGCGCAACGGCTCGAGGTCTCCGAGCGTACGATCCTGCGCGACATGGATGCGCTCGGGGCGGCCGGCGTTCCACTGACGGCAGAGCGCGGCGCCGGCGGTGGCTGGCGACTGATCGACGGCTATCAGACCCGGCTCACGGGGCTCACGGCCGCCGAGATCCAGTCCTTGTTTCTCGCGCGTCCTCCGCGTCTGCTGGCCGATCTCGGTCTGCAACAGGCGGCCGAGGCGGCGTGGCTGAAGCTGCAGGCTGCGCTGCCGAGCGAGCTGCGCGCACAGGCGGAGTTCGTACGCCAGCGAATCCTGGTCGACGCGCGTGGCTGGCGCGATTCCGCGGAGTCGCTCGCGAGCCTGCCGACCGTGCTCGATGCGTTGTGGAGGGGCCGACGCCTGCGCTTCGACTACGCCAAACCGGATGGTGAGCGCAGCGAGCGCACCGTCGAGCCGCTCGGCGTCGTGGCGCGCGGCAACGCCTGGTACCTCGTCGCCGATCGCGACGAGCAGCGGCGCACGTACCGGCTGTCGCGGCTCGCGGGCGCCGCCGTGCTCGACGAGCCTGCCCGACGGCCCGCAGATTTCGATCTCGCCACGCACTGGGAGCGGGCGGCGCAGGAGTTCCGCGCAGGGCTGCCGAAATACTGCGCCACGTTTCTGGCCACGGCCGCGGCGATGCCCCATGTCCGCTATCGCGGCTGGCGCGTGCAGGCCGAGGAGCCGGCCGGCGAGCGCGTGCGCGTGACTCTGCGTTTCGATGCCGATTTCGAAGCGGTTCAGTTCGCGCTCGGTCTCGGCCCCGATGTCGAGGTCGTCGAGCCTGCCGAGCTTCGCGAGCGCGTGCGCGCAGCGGCCGAGACCATCGTCGCCGTGTACGCAGATACCGGGCGCGCGCCGGCGCTCAGGTCCGCCTGACCTGCGACATCAGCGCGAGCGGCCGGCCTTCCGGGTCCTTGAAGAACGCCATCCATTCCTCCGTGCCGTCTGCGTGCCGGTGGATCATGTGCGGCGCGCCGACGAACTCCACGCCCCGAGCCCCAAGGTCGGCGTGGGCCGCCCCGATGTCCGCGACGCGCAGGTACAGGATCGATTCTGGGCCGGGCGCCCCGCTCTCGGCGCTCAGAAGGAGACGCGTGCCGCCGCAGTCGAAGAACGCCAGCTTGCCGAACGTGTAGAGGTGCGGCAGGCCGAGAATGCCGCCATACCATGCGCAGGCGGCATCGATGTCGCTCACGGTTCGCGAAATCTGGCCGATGGGTCCGAGGCGGAGGCGTGTGACGGGCATGGGCGGCTCCTCGACGGGTCGTCGGTTCGAGCGCGCCGCGAGCGCGCTGTCGCGCGGAACGCCCCGCCAGCGCTTGAGCTCGCTTCGGTCGCGCAGCCCGAGCTTCGCGACCGCGTTGCGGACGTGGTATTTCACGGCGTCCTCGCTGATGCCCCGGCGTTTCGCGATCGCGGCGTTGCTCAGGCCGTGGCGGACGCCGTTCACGATCCGCCACTCGCTCGGCGTGAGCTGGTCCGGATGCCGTGGTCGGCCGCGCGGGCGCGGTTTGTCGTGCGCGTCTCGTGACACGCCGCACATCGTAGCGTGCCGCGCTCGCGCTTTTCCCCCCCCCTTTGACTACCATAGCCGCATGCGTCCGACGCTCCTGTGCCTCGTCTGTCTCGCCGCTGTCCCCGCGCGGGCCGCGCCGCCGACCGATGCCGAGATCGTGGCGGCCGACGCGCTGACGCTGCGCGCCGAGATCGCCGCGGGGCACGTCACCGCAGAGCAAGTGACGGCCGCGTTCCTGCGGCGCATCGCCGCCCTGAACGCGGCGGGACCCGGGCTTCGGGCCGTCATCGAGGTGAATCCCGACGCGCTCGCCATTGCGCGGAGGCTCGACCGGCAGCGCGCGCGTGGCCCGCTCGGGCCTCTGTACGGCGTACCGGTGCTGATCAAGGCCAACATCGACACGGCGGATCGCATGGCCACGAGCGCCGGGTCCGCCGCACTGGCGGCGCACCGCGCACGCGAGGACGCCGTCGTGGTGACGCGCCTGCGCGCGGCCGGCGCCGTGCTGCTCGGCAAGACGAACCTGAGCGAATGGGCGAACTTCCGGTCGACCGCGTCGATCAGCGGCTGGAGCAGCCTCGGCGGGCAGACGCGCAACCCGTACGTGCTCGACCGCAATCCCTGCGGCTCGTCGAGCGGCTCGGCCGTCGCGGTGGCGGCCAGGCTCGCGCCGCTCGCAGTGGGCACGGAGACCGACGGCTCGATCGTGTGCCCGGCCGCCGCGAACGGCGTCGTCGGCGTGAAGCCGACCGTCGGCGCCGTGCCGCAACGCGGCATCGTGCCCATTGCGCACAGTCAGGACACGGCCGGGCCGCTGGCGCGTTCCGTCGCGGACGCGGCACTGCTGCTCGGAGTGCTGACCGGCACGGGCGACAGCTGTGCCGCGCCGCTCGGCTCGCTGGCGGGACTGCGAATCGGCGTGGTGCGCAACTATCTCGGGGCGGGTCGCGTGCCGGCCGTCGAAGCCGGGTTCGATCGAGCGCTCGGCGTACTGCGGGATCTCGACGCCGAGCTCGTCGATCCCGTCACTCCCGCAGGCCCGCCTGACGGCGCGGAGCACGCGGTGCTGATCGCGGAATTCCGCGACGGGATCGGCGCCTACCTCAAGGGCGTGCGCAGAGGGCCGCGCTCGCTCGACGCGCTGATCGCGTTCAACGCGCGTCACGAGGCGCAAGTCATGCCGCTGTTCGGGCAGGAGCTGTTGGTGGAGGCCCGGGCCAGCCCCGGCAGGGCCGATCCGCAGTATGCGTTGGCGATGACCGCGATC
>DASZSB010000039.1:0-2395 GCA_035548835.1 Gammaproteobacteria bacterium
TTGCGGTTCGGCCAGGTCGCGGGATCGGACCAGTTCGTCGGAGCGGCCTGTGCGATCGCGCATATGCCGCCGAGCAGCAGTGCAGGAACGACAGACACGCGAAGGAACGAGCGACGCTTATTGGTCATGACATCAACCCCCAAAACTTGAACCTGACCCAGTGCTTCGAGGAAGAAGCATAGCGCGATTGCCCCGCGGTCCAGCAGGGCTTTCTCGACCTCCCAAAAGACGCTCCCGAGGAGGAACGCTGGCCCACGAGATGACGATCGAGGATCCGGAAGCGCTCGAGCGAGCGTGGGTCCTGACGGAGCGACTTGCCGAAGATCGGATGTGGTGAATGGGTCGTTTCCAGACGTTCCGATCATAGCGCCGGAACGTCCGGTTTTGGGGTCAATGGCCCGTCAAGCTTTGCGGGGCTATACGTCCGTTCACCGTCACTTTCGACACCGCCCCAAAGTCACCGGTCCGCCATACCGCCAGGAGCCTTCCAGAACTCGAGCGGCAGGCATAGCCGCGATATGTCAGAGGGGGACGCGGAGTTACCGGTGAAGTTACCAGTCCAGCCAAACCCAGCGGCACTCACCGGCACCCACTAGCGGTTAGAACCCACCCGGTTGCTGCTCGTGGGTGCCCGTAGGTGCCAGAAACCGCAACCGAATGTTACGCCACGCTTGAACGTCCCCGGTGCGGCGCGCAGACTGCCGCGCATGCTCTTGCGTCTGCGTTGCCTGACCGCTTCCGCCTGCGTCCTGCTCGCCTGGGCTGCAGCCGCCGAGCCCCCCAACCCCTACCGCACGATCGCGAACCTGGTTCAGGCGCCGCCCGGCCGCGTGCTGGGCTCGATGAGCATGGTCGACGTGGCGGCCGATGGCACGCTGTGGATCGCCGAGCGCTGCGGGGAGAACAACTGTCTCGGTCACGACATCATCGCACCGATTCTCCATACGGACGCGAATGGCAAATGGCTCGGCGCGTTCGGCGCCGGCAAGTTCGCGTGGCCGCACGGCATCTACGTCGACCCCGAAGGTAACCTGTGGGTGGCCGACGCCCGCGGCGGCCAGGGGCGCGGCCATCAGGTCATCAAGTTCGCGCCGGACGGCCGCGAGCTGCTGCGCCTCGGCGTTGCCGGCGTGGCCGGCAGCGACAATGCGCACTTCGACGGCCCGACGGACGTCGTGGTCGGCCGCAACGGCGACGTGTTCGTCAGCGACGGCCACGAGCCGAGGTCGAACAACCGCGTGCTGAAGTTCACGCGCGACGGCCGGTTCGTCAAAGCCTGGGGCGGCACGGGCTCGGCGCCGGGCCGGTTCCTCGTGCCGCACGCGCTCGCGCTCGATTCACGCGGCCGGCTGTTCGTCGCCGACCGCGACAACAACCGCATCCAGATCTTCGATCAGGAGGGCGGATTCCTGGAAGAATGGACGCAGTTCGGCCGGCCGAGCGGCCTGCACATCGCCGCCGACGACACGCTGTACGTGTCTGACAACCAGTCGAACGAGGAACGGCACCCGGGTTGGGTGCGCGGCATCCGGGTCGGCAGCGCGAAGGACGGCTCGGTGGCCGCGTTCATCCCCGATCCCGACTTCGATCCAAAGCGAGCGCAAGAGACCGGCGCACACGGGCTAGCCGCTGACGCGCACGGAGCCATCTACGGCGCTGAAGTTTATTCACAGAGCGTGAAGAAGTACGTGCGCTGACACCGCTCAGTTGCGCGCGAGCGTCTGCTGGTAGTCGTAGAGATCGCGCGCGTGCGCCGCGCGTTCGTACTCGAGCTGCTCGATCTCCTTCGTGAGCTCGCCGAAGTGCCGGCCGAGCTCGGCGCTTCGCGACACGAGCACGATGCGCTGCTCGTTCGTGGTCTCGGGTGCAATCATCGTCGCGGCGATCGCCGTCAGCTCGCGCTTGATGCCTTCCTGGTTGCGGTGATCGTTCGCGATGCGCGCGTCGACGCTCTGCAGCGCGGACTCGAGCTCGAACAGACGATGCCCGGCGTTGTACTGGGCCAGGAACGCGGGCTCGAGATTGGCCGGGCACACGCCCTGATACTGGGCGCCGCTGTGGCCGACTTCGAAACCGTGGCTCGCGCGGCAGAACGTCTGCACACCCTCGGCGTGCCCGGCGCGGTACGCGTCGAGGTCCGGCGTGACGCCGTGGTCGCCGCACTGCTTGCGGTACGAGCCGATCATGGATTCCGAGCGGCCGAGCGTGCCGTCCTCGAAGCCGATCGTGCGCCAGTCGGCGCTCACGCATGCCTGCTCGCTCATGCCGGCGCAGCCGCCGAGCCCGAGCAGCACCAGACAAAAGAGCGCGTTGCGATTCACGAGCATGACTGAGCCCCCCGACCGGAGAATGCGGGGCAGTATAGGAACGCCAGACGCGGGTGCCGTGGACGCGA
>DASZSB010000040.1:0-27425 GCA_035548835.1 Gammaproteobacteria bacterium
CACGCGACTCACGGCGATCGCGGCCGGCGAGGCCCCCGACGTCGATGCGGCGGTCAAGGCCGCGCGCGCGGCGCTCGAGTCCGGCCCGTGGCCGCGGCTGTCGCACGCGGAGCGGGCGAAGCTGATCTTCCGCCTCGCCGACGCCGTCGAGCGCAACGCGGACGAGATCGCGCTGATCGAGAGCCTGGACGGCGGCAATCCGCTGCGCAGCGTGCGCAGCGTGGATCTGAACATGGCCATCGACAGCCTGCGCTATCACGCGGGCTGGGCCACGAAGCTCACGGGCGAGACGGCGCTGTCGCTGCCGCAGTCGCGCTCGTTCACGTTCACGCTGCGCGAGCCGATCGGCGTGGTCGGCGCCATCACGCCGTGGAACGCACCGTTCCTGATGGCCGTGAACAAGCTCGCCCCCGCGCTCGCCGCGGGCTGTACCGTCGTGCTGAAACCCGCCGAGCTCGCGCCGCTGTCGACGCTGCGGCTCGCGCAGCTGATCGAGGAGGTGGGGCTGCCGGCCGGCGTCGTGAACATCGTCACGGGTTATGGCCACACGGCCGGCCAGGCGCTCGTCGATCACCCGGACGTCAACAAGATCTCGTTCACGGGCTCCACGCGCGTCGGCAAGACCATCGTCGCCGGCTCCGCGGCGCACATGAAGCGCGTGACGCTCGAGCTCGGCGGCAAGTCCCCCATTGTCGTGTTCCCCGACGCGGACATCGAGGCCGCGACGCAGGCCATCTCGCGCACGATCTTCTTCAAGACCGGTCAGTACTGCATGGCCGGCACGCGCCTCTTCGCGCACGAGAAAGTCTTCGACCGCATCGCGAGCGGCTTCGAGGATCTCGCGTCGAAGGTCAGGATCGGCCCCGGCGTGGCGCCCGACACGGATATGGGCCCGGTCATCTCGGCGAAGCAGCTCGAGCGCGTGCTCGGCTACATCGAGGCCGGCGCGAAGGACGGCGCCGAGATCGTGACGGGCGGCAAGCGCATCGAGCGCGAGGGTTACTTCGTGCAGCCCACGCTGCTCGCGAACGTGCGCCCCGACATGAGCGTGTTCAAGGACGAGATCTTCGGCCCGGTGCTGTGCGCGACGCCCTTTGCCGACGCGAGCGAGCTCGACCGTCTCGCGCAGTACGCGAACGACACGAGCTACGGCCTCGCGGCGAACATCTGGACGCGCGACGTCGGCAACGCGATCGGGCTCGCGCGCCGCATCAAGGCCGGCAACATCACGGTCAACGGCGGCGCGCGCGAGCAGTCGATGCCGCTCGGCGGATTCAAGCAGTCGGGCCTCGGGCGCGAAGGCGGACGCGAAGGCGTCGAGGCCTACACGGAGCTCAAGATCGTCTCGATCGGCCTCTAGCGCCGGGAGCAGCGGCCGCCGACGCGGCCAACGTGCGGGGCCGCGCGGAGCGGCGAGGCTCCGCGCGGCCAGCCTGCCTCAGGCGAAGTAGACCGTCTTCAGCTCGAAATACGGATCGAGACCCTCGACGCCCCCCTCGCGGCCCATGCCGGACTGCTTGAATCCGCCGAAGGGCAGCTCAGGGTCCACGATCAGGCCGTTGACCGTGACGCTGCCGGAATTCATGCGCCGCGCCACCTGGTAGCCGCGCTCCGGATCCTGCGTGTACACGGCGCCGTGCAGGCCGTAGATGGTGTCGTTGGCCTTGCGGACCGCGTCGTCGATGTCTTGGTACGGAATGAACGACACGACCGGCCCGAAGATCTCCTCGCGCGCGATCGTCATCGTCGGCTGCACGTCGGCGAACACGGTGGGCTCGATGAACCAGCCGCGGTCGAAGCCTTTCGGGCGGCCGCCGCCGAGCGCGAGCCTGGCACCCTCTTCCCTGCCCTTCGCGATGTAGCCCTGCACGCGCGTGAGCTGCCGCTGCATCGCGAGCGGGCCCATCTGCGTCGCCGGGTCCATCGGATCGCCGACCTTCACGGCGCTGATCGCGCCGACGTAGGCATCGAGCAGCTCCTGCTTGCGCTTCTCGGGTACCAGCACGCGCGTCAGCGAGAAGCACACCTGGCCCGTGATCGGCATCGAGAAGGGAACCAGGCTCGGCAGCACCTTCGCGACGTCCGCGTCCTCGAGGATGATCGCGGCCGACTTGCCGCCGAGCTCGAAGCTCGTGCGCGCGAGCCGCTCGGCCGCGACGGCCGCGATGTGGCGGCCGGCCGCCGAGCTGCCGGTGAAGCTGATCTTGTCGATGCCGGGATGGCGGATCAGGTAGTCGCCCGTCTCGCGCCCGGCCGGCACGAGATTGAACACGCCGGGCGGAAGGCCGGCGGCCTCGATGCACTCGGCCAGGATGTAGGCGTCGGCCGGCGTCTCGGGCGCCGGCTTCGCGACGATCGTGCAGCCCGCGGCGAGGCCCGCGGCCACCTTGTAGCACAGCAGCACGAGCGGCGCGTTCCACGGCGTGATGGCCGCGCACACACCCACGGGCTCCTTCACGATGCGCGCCTTCTCGCCGTAGCTGCCGACGCGCTCGTCGACGAGCTTGTACGACTGGATCAGCTTGCCGTAGTACTCGAAGAGCTGCGGCGGCTGGCCCGACAGATACTGCGTGAGGCTGATCGGCGCGCCGACCTGGGTGGTCCACGTGACCGCGAGCTCCGGCAGGCGCGCGCGCAGCAGCTCGGCGACCTTCAGCAGCGCCTTGCCGCGCTCCTGCGCCGACATGCGCGGCCAGGGACCCGTGTCGAACGCCTTGCGGGCGGCCGCGACCGCCGCGTCGACATCGGCCGTGGACGCTTCCGGGAACGTCATGACGACCTGCTCGGTGACCGGCGAGATCACGTTCAGCTTGGCCTGACCGGCCGGCTTCTGCCACGCGCCGCCGATGAACAGCGCGCCGGGATTCTTGATGGAGGACTGCGGTTTCGTCACGGCGTTCATGTGAGACCTCGTTGTCGTCGTTGCGGGCGAGAGCCGCCCTGGCTCCCGCTACCGCCTTTGGAGATTCGGTGGGCCAAAAGAGTGCCCGAGACGGGCGCGAAGCACGGGAACGGCGCCGCGCGCCTGCGCGCGCGGCGCCCCGGCAAGCCTCAGGCCGTGTTGACCTGCAGCGGCTTGTGCGACTGCGGCCGCTTGGCCAGCGCGTTCACGATGTGATCGCGCATCACGGGCACGCGGTTGAACACGTGACCGCCGAGCGCGTCCGAGATCGCGCACATGAGCGCCGAAGCGCCGGCGCCCATGACGGGCTCGCCGATGCCCTTCGTGCCGAGCGGGCTCTGCGGATCGGGCTTGTCGACGGCGTCGGTCGTGAAGTTGTGCGCCACGTCGAGGTAGCTGGCGGGCTTCGCCAGATAGAGGCCGACGCTGTGCGGCAAGCCGTTCTGCGGATCGTAGATGTGCCGCTCGAGGCTCGCGAGGCCAAAGCCCATGACGGCACCGCCCTTGATCTGCGTCGCGAGGCTCTGCGGATGGATCACGGTGCCGCAATCCGCCACCGCCACGTAGTCGACGATGTCGAACGCGCCGGTCTCCTTGTCGAGCGCGATCTCGACGAAGCCCGCGACGAACGCCGCCGGCTGCGCCGTGAGCGGCATGTTGTCCTTCGCGATGCCGACCAGGCCCGTGCCCGCGAGCGACTTGGCCGCGCCCGACGTCATGGGGTTCACGTCGGCCGGGGTCTCGTGGCCGTCGAACTTGCCGCCGAGCTCGATCGCGCGCTTCGCGGCCTGCGCGTACGTGAGGCTCTTGGCCGGATCGCCTTTCCTGAATACCTTCTCGTCGGCGATGTCGTAGTCCTCGGGCTTGCCGCCGAGATCCATCGCCGCGATCTCCTTGAGCTTGCCGACGGCGTCCATCGCGGCCGCGTAGCTCGAGCGCGACATCGTGAACGACGTGTTGCTGCCGAACTGGCCGATGTTCCACGGCAGGCCCTTGCGGGTATCGCCACGCTCGACGATGCAGTTCTCCCAGTTGGCTTTCAGCGCCTCGGCCGCGACACGCTGCGTGCCGGAATGCGAGTACGTGCCGAGATTGCCGACGCCGGTGTGCAGGTGGATCTTGCCGTCCGGCGTGATGCGCACGAGGCCGTCGAAGCCCGCGAAGCCCGCGGGGTGGAACGCCTGGCCCACGCCGATGCCGGTGATCTTGTTGCCGTTGACCTGGCCGCTGCGCTTGATGCGCTCGGCATAGTTGAACGCCGCAGCGCCCTTGGCCATGGCCTCCTGCAGATAGCAGCTCGTGACCGGGCCCTGCTGGGCACCGAGCTTCGCGTCCATCTTCGGGCCGTTGATGCGCCGGATCTCGAGCCGATCGATCCCGAGCTGACGCGCCGCCTTGTCGATGATGGGCTCGACCGCGGCCACCGTCTGATTGTGGCCGGGGCCGCGCTGCGCGACGCGCGGAATCGTGTTCGTCATGACGCACATGCCGCGGAAGCGCATCGCGGGCGGCTGATACAGGATCGAGACGGTGTCACCTGCCGACGGCCAGTCCGGGAAGCCGGTGGTGGGGCCGTTCTCCTGCACGATGTAGAGATCGGCCGCCGTGACGCGACCGCTCTTGTCGAAGCCCATCTTGATGCGGCCCTGGAAGCCCGTGCGCGCGTTGCCGATGAAGTACTCCTCGGCGCGGCTGATGCGCAGCATCACCGGCTTGCCGATCTTCTTCGACATGTACGCCGGGATCGCCATCTGCGGATACGCGGAGCCCTTGGAGCCGAAGCCGCCGCCGCAGGTCTCGGCGACGTACACGAGGTCCTCTGGCTTGATGCCGATGTAGCCCGCGAGCGCCGGCACGATGAAGCTCTGGCTCTGAGTGGAGCCATACACGAAGCACTTGCCGTTCTCCCAGTACGCCATCGCGGAGCGCGGCTCCATCGAATGGTGCGACATGGTGCCCGTCACGAACGTCTCGTCGAGCACGAGCGCGGCCTTCTTGAAGCCGGCTTCGACGTCACCGAACGACCACTCGAGCAGCGGCTCGCCTTCCGGCAGCTGACCTTCCTCGACCTTCGCGAAATCCGCGGCCGTCCACTTGGCCTTCTTCAGCTGCGGCGGGCCGGTCAGCCGGTTGTCGATGACGTTGCCGTCGGTGCGGGCGTCGGGCCCGCCGGGGAAGAGGCTCTGCAGAGGATCCACCGTGAACGGCAGCTCCTCGAGGTCGAGCTTGATCTTGTCGATGGCGTCCTGGGCCGTGGTCTCGTCGACGGCGGCGACCGCGAGGATCGGCGCGCCGACGTACATGGGCTCGTCGGTCAGGATCTGCTCGCTCGGGCCGGGCTGTGCCGGCACGTCCTTGGCGGTCAGGATGCCGAACACGCCCGGCATGGCGAGCGCTTCTTTGGCATCGATGCTGCGGACTCGCGCGTGCGGCATGGGGCTCAGCATGAGCCGGCAGAACGCCATGCCCTCGGCACGGAAGTCCTCCGCGTACTTCGCCTTGCCGGTGACCTTGCCGTGCACGTCGGGCGGCACGAAGTTTTTACCCAACAAGTTGTAAGCCATGGCCAAACTCCTCCCCGTTGCAGAGTCGCGCGTTGCGGTCGACGCGCCGGCAGGATGACCGCACGGCCGCGACGACTCCTTTGATACACTGCCCCGAGCCGAAATGCCCGGAATTCGTGGACTTTATCGCCTCGGCGCATAACGTACAACAACCGGGCCGCGGCACTGGAAGGACACCTCGGACGCCCGTCGATTCGGGCCGCAGCCCCCCCTGCTCCGGGAGGCCGCCGCGGTGTTGCGTTGGGGGGATCGCGATGAGCTCGAGAAAGGCTCGCAACGAAGGCGCTGCCAGACCCGCCGCATGGCGCTGGGCGCTGGCCGCCTGCGTGCTCGCTGCCGCTGCGGCCGGCGGCCAGACCACGGGCGTGGCACCCGCATGGAAGGGCGATGCTCTGGTCGCCCCGCCCCGCGGCGCGTGGCCGACGAACGGAGGCAACTGGTACAACCAGCGTTATTCGCCGCTCGCGCAGATCGACCGCGGCAACGTCGCGACCCTGAAGGGCGTGTGGCGCGCCCGCCTCGGCGGCTCCGGCGTCGGCACGAAGTACTCGGGCGAGGCCCAGCCCCTGGTCTACGACGGCGTGATCTACGTCGTGACGGGCGCCGACGACGTGTTCGCGATCGGCGTCGACAAAGGCGACATCCTGTGGAAGTACGAGGCCGGGCTCGACGACGCGAACGACGTCGTCTGCTGCGGCTGGACGAGCCGCGGCGTCGCGCTCGGCGACGGCAAGGTCTTCGTCGGCCAGCTCGACGGCAAGCTCGTCGCGCTCGACCAGAAGACCGGCAAGGTCCTGTGGGAAACGCAGGCCGAGCGCTGGCAGGAAGGCTACAGCATCACGGCCGCGCCGCTTTACTACGACGGGCTCGTGATCATCGGCGTCTCGGGTGCGGAGTTCGGCATCCGCGGCCGCGTGAAGGCGTTCAACGCGAAGACCGGCGCACCCGTCTGGACGTTCTACACGGTACCGGGGCCGGGCGAGGTCGGCCACGACACGTGGCCGCAGGACAACGACGCGTGGAAGAGCGGCGGCGGCTCCGTGTGGCAGACGCCCGCCGTCGATCCCGCGCTCGGGCTCATCTACTTCTCGACCGGCAACCCGGGGCCCGACTACAGCGGCGCCGTGCGCAAGGGCGACAACCTGTTCACGGCGTCGATCGTCGCGCTCGAGGCGAAGACCGGCAAATACCGCTGGCACTTCCAGCAGGTGCATCACGACCTCTGGGACTACGACGGTCCGAGCCCCGTCGTGCTGTTCGACCTCACGATCGACGGCAAACCGCGCAAGGCCGTCGCCGAGCCCAACAAGGCGGGTTGGGTCTACATCCTCGATCGCACGAACGGCACGCCGCTCATCGGCATCGACGAGAAACCCGTGCCGCAGGAGCCGCGCCAGGCCACGTCCCCGACGCAGCCGTTCCCGCGCGGCGACGCCTTCGTGCCGCAATCGATCGCCGTTGCGCCCGAAGGGTTCACGCTCGTGAACGGCGGGCGCATCTTCACGCCGTTCTGGACGGAGAAGCCGGTGCCGATCAAGCCCGCGTTCAGCGGCGGAGCGAACTGGCCGCCGAGCTCGTACGACCCTGCCACCGGGTATCTGTACGTCTGCGCGCAGGACCGCATCGGCGTGTTCCACACCGAGGATCCGGAGCCGAAGCCGACGACGGGCAAGCGCTTCGTGGCGGGCGCCTTCGGCAGCTCGTCGATGCCGCGCCTCGGCGTCTTCGCCGCGCTCGACATGCACACGAACAGGCTCGTGTGGCAGCAACAGTGGCGCGACGAGTGCTACAGCGGCTCGACGACCACGGCCGGCGGCCTCACGTTCGTCGGCCGCAACGACGGCCGGCTCACGGCCCTCGACTCGGGCAGCGGCATGAAGCTCTGGGAGTTCCAGACCGGCGCCGGCATGAACGCCCCCGTCACCGTGTTCGAGCACGGCGGCAAGCAGTACGTGGTCGCCTACTCCGCCGGCAACCTGTTCGCGGCCTCGGCCAAGGGCGACAGCGTGTGGCTGTTCGGGCTCGATGGCACGCTGGATCCGGCGCCGCCGCCCGGCGCGGCCATGCGCATGACGATCGCGGCCGACGGCACGGCCGACGCAGAGGCCGGCCGGCAGGTCTACGACAACGCGTGCGTCTTCTGCCATGGCGAGCGCGGCGAAGGCGGCCACGGTGGCGGCAAGCCGCTCGCGAACGCGCGCGACCCGGTATTCGTCGTGCAGACCGTCAGCGAAGGCCGGCGCGAGATGCCGACGTTCGCGGGCGCGCTGACGCCCGAGCAGATTCGTGACGTCGCGGCGTACGTCGCAACGAAACTGCCCCACTGATTTTCTCCAAGGAGTCGGATCTTGCGTCGTTACACACTCTGCGCGCTGCTCGCCGGCGCGTTGCTCGGGACACTCGGCACCGGTGCGTTCGCGCAGAAGGCGCGCGAGCAGCACGTGGCCCCGCCCACGACCAGCTGGCCCACGAACGGCGGTGACTGGTACAACCGGCGTTACTCGCCGCTGAAGGAGATCGATCGCGGCAACGTCGCGAAGCTGAAAGGCGTGTGGCGCACGCGCCTGAACGGCTCGGGCCTCGGCCCCAAGTACTCGGGCGAGGCGCAGCCGCTGGTCCTCGACGGCGTGGTGTACGTGTCGACCGGCGCGAACGACGTGTTCGCGATCAGCGTCGACACGGGCGCGATTCTCTGGGACTACCGCGCGAACCTCGACGCGAACAACAAGTCGGTGTGCTGCGGCTGGACCAGCCGCGGCGTGGCCGCGGGCGCCGGCAAGATCTTCGCGGGCCAGCTCGACGGCAAGCTCGTCGCGCTCGACGCGAAGACCGGCAAGATCGTCTGGTCGACGCAGGCCGAGCGCTGGCAGGACGGCTTCACGATCACGGCCGCACCGCTTTACTACGACGGCCTCGTGATCGTCGGCTTCGCCGGCGCCGAGCTCGGCGTGCGCGGCCGAGTGAAGGCCTACGACGCGCGCAACGGCAAGCTCGTGTGGACGTTCCATACGATCCCGGGCCCTGGCGAGCCCGGCCACGAGACGTGGTCGCAGGACAACGAGATCTGGAAGAACGGCGGCGGCACGGTGTGGCAGACGCCGGCCGTGGACCCCGAGCTCGGGCTGCTGTACTTCTCGACCGGCAACCCCGGCCCCGACTTCAACGGCGGCGTGCGCAAGGGCGACAACCTGTACACGTCGTCCATCGTGGCGCTCGACGCGAAGACCGGCAAATACCGCTGGCACTTCCAGCAGGTGCATCACGACCTCTGGGACTACGACAGCGCGAGCCCCGTGGTGCTGTTCGACATCACGATCGACGGCCAGCCGCGCAGGGCCGTCGCGGAAGCCAACAAGGCGGGCTGGGTCTACATCCTCGATCGCACGAACGGCACGCCGCTCATCGGCATCGACGAGAAGCCCGTGCCGCAGGAGCCGCGCCAGGCCACGTCGCCCACGCAGCCTACCCCAAGCGGCGACGCGTTCGTGCCGCAGCACCTCGACATCGCGCCGGAGGGCTACACGCTCGTGAACGGCGGTCGCATCTTCACGCCGTACTGGACGGACTACGTGGTCGCGAAGCCCGGCATCAGCGGCGGCGCGAACTGGCCGCCGAGCGCGCTCGACGTCGCGACCGGATACCTGTTCGTCTGCGCCCGTGACGGCGCGAGCTCGTTTCGTGCCTGGGAGATCGAGCCCACGCCCCCGCCGGTCGGCGAGCAGTACATCGGCGGCAACTTCGGCAGCAACCCGTTGCCGGCGCAGGGCATCCTGGCGGCGCTCGACATGCACACGAACAAGCTCGTGTGGCAGCAGCACTGGGCCAGCACGTGCGCGAGCGGCGCAACGGCCACGGCCGGCGGGCTCGTGTTCGTCGGCCGCAACGACGGCCGGCTGACCGCGCTCGATTCCGGCAGCGGTGATCTGCTGTGGGAGTTCCAGACGGGTGCCGGCATGAACTCGACGGTCAGCGTGTTCGAGCACCGCGGCAAGCAGTACGTCGTCGCGTACTCCGCGGGCAACGTGTTCGCGGGCTCGCCGCGCGGCGACAGCGTCTGGCTGTTCTCCCTCGACGGCACTCTGGATCAGGTGGCGGCACCGAAATGAACACGCGAACCCTTCTCTTCGCCCTGCTCCGCACTCCGGCACTGCGCGCCGCTGCGGCCGCCGCGCTGACCGCGCTCGCGTTCGCCGCCTCCGGGCAGACGCAGAAGATCGAGCGCGCACCCGCGTTCCGCAAGAGCGATCTCGTCTCGCCTCCGACCGAGGGCTGGCCGACGAACGGCGGCAACTGGAGCAACCAGCGCTACTCGCCGCTGAAGGCCATCGACCGCAGCAACGTGGCGAGCCTGAAGGGCGTGTGGCGCACGCACCTGAACGGCTCGGGGCTCGGGCCGCAGTACTCGGGCGAAGCGCAACCGATCGTGTATCGCGGCGTGATCTACGTCGTGACCGGCGCCGACGACGTGTTCGCCGTCAGCGTCGACACGGGCAAGATCCTCTGGCAGTACGCAGCGAACCTCGACGCGAAGAACGACGCCGTGTGCTGCGGCTGGACGAGCCGCGGCGTGGGGCTCGGCGACGGCAAGGTGTTCGTCGGCCAGCTCGACGGCATGCTCGTCGCGCTGGATCAGACCACGGGCAAGGTCGCCTGGTCCGTGCAGGCCGAGCGCTGGCAGGAGGGCTACACGATCACCTCCGCGCCGCTGTACTACGCCGGGCTCGTGATCACGGGCGCGGCCGGCGGCGAGCGCGGCATAAGGGGCCGCGTGCGCGCGTTCGACGCGCGCAACGGCAAGCTCGTGTGGACGTTCCACACGGTGCCGGGGCCCGGCGAGGTCGGTCACGACACCTGGCCGCAGGACAACGAGATCTGGAAGGACGGCGGTGCGCCCGTGTGGAACACACCGGCGGTCGATCCCGAGCTCGGCCTGCTGTATTTCGCCACCGGCAACCCGGGCCCCGACCAGAACGGCTCCGTGCGCCCCGGCGACAATCTGTTCTCGACGTCCGTGGTCGCCGTCGATGCGAAGACCGGCAAGTACCGCTGGCACTTCCAGCAGGTGCATCACGACCTCTGGGATTACGACGCGGCCTCGCCCGTCACACTGTTCGACATCACGATCGACGGCGTGCCGCGCTTGGGCGTAGCGCAGGCCAGCAAGACGGGCTGGGTCTACATCCTCGACCGCACGAACGGCAAGCCGCTGATCGGCATCGACGAGAAGCCCGTGCCGCAGGAGCCGCGCCAGGCCACGTCGCCTACGCAACCGTATCCGCGCGGCGACGCGTTCATTCCGCAATACATCGACATCGCGCCGGAGCGCGCGAAGCTCGTGAACGGCGGGAAGATCTTCACGCCGTTCTGGACGACGCCCACGATCGTGAAACCGGGCGCCGCCGGCGGCGCGAACTGGCCGCCGAACTCGTACGATCCGGCCACCGGGTATCTCTATGTGTGCGCGGCCGACCGCGTGTGGTCGTACTTTGCGCAGGAGCTGACCGCCGAAAGGCCGAAGGAAGGCGCCGGCTACGTGGGAGGCGGCATCGGCCGGCTGCAAACGAATGCGTTCGGAGTGTTTGCGGCCGTGGACATGCACACGAACAAGCTCGCGTGGCAGCAGCACTGGGCAGAGCCGTGCTACAGCGGCTCGCTCGCGACGGCCGGCGGCCTGGTGTTCGTCGGCCGCAGCGACGGACGCCTCACGGCGCTCGACTCGGGCAGCGGCATGAAGCTCTGGGAGTTCCAGACGGGGGCCGGCATGAACTCGCCCGTCAGCACGTTCCAGTGGAACGGCAAGCAGTACGTCGCCGCCTACTCGGCCGGCAACCTGTTCGCGGGCTCCACGCGCGGCGACAGCCTGTGGCTGTTCGCGCTCGACGGCACGCTCGACCAGGCGCCGAAGGGCGGCGCGCTGCTGACGTTCGCGCCCGGCGCGGGCGGCACGCCGAGCGTCGACAACGGCGAAACCGTGTTCAAGACCGCGTGCGTGTTCTGCCACGGCGAGCAGGGCGAAGGCGGCCATGGCGGCGGCCCGAGCCTGCAGGCGATGCGCAACGCGGCCGTCGTGATGCAGGTAGCGAGCGAGGGTCGCAACGCGATGCCGCCGTTCGGAGCGAGCCTCTCGGCCGAGCAGATCCGCGACGTGGCCGCGTTCGTGACGCAGCGGCTCGCGAGACCCGCCTCCCGCTGAGCCCAGCGCAAACGGGCGCCCGCCGCGCACGCGGCGGGCGCCGCTGGACCGCGAAACCGCTGCCGGCGCGCTACGGGTTGATGCGCGTGGCGACGACCTTGCCCGCGGCCGGGTCACCGGCCGGCGTCTTGCCGTCCGGCAGGTACTGCGTCAGCGTGAACGTGCCCGTATAGGTGGTGCCGCGCCGGTCCACGGTCACGACCTCGCGGATGTTCGTCGGCCCGATCAGCTGCTTGCCGCTGTCGTCCCACGACAGCGCCCAGTGGTTCAGGCTGAACGTCGCAGGACCGACGCGTTTCCACACGCCCATGCAGAAGCTGCCGGTCATCGGCGCGCGGCCCGAGTTCATGAGCTCGGTGCCATCGTCGTGCCACGTCGTGAAGCCCTCGTCCACGACGAGCCCGTCCGGCGTGCCGTTGTCGACGACGAACTTCATGTGCCACAGGCCCACGATCGGCGCCGGGTCGGACCACCGCCAGTCCACGGGCAGGAACGACGCGCGCGTTGAAGCCTGCACGAACTGCACCCCGCTGAAGCCGTTCACGCCCGGCGCTTGCGGCGCCGCCCGCGGCGCCGCGGGCTGGCCCGGCGCGGGCAGCGAGTCGAGCGCTCCACAGCCCGCATAGGCCGCGGACGCGAACCACATGGCGGCCAGCACGGTGCCGACGGCAGTCGATAGTCCCGATTTCGTCAGTTGCATCTGCGATCTCCCATTTGAGTATGGATGCCAGGACGTCCGCATTCTCGCGACGCCCCCGCGAGGAGCCATCGTTTTCCGACGAGACGGCCCGCCGCCGGAGTGAAAGCGCGCGTTGGCGGAGGGAACGCCCCAAACGCGGGCGCGACACCGCGCGATCCGCCGCGCGCGTTCCGCACAACGAGCTATGATCGGCCCCGCTACGACGGCATGGACGACGGTCCCCGACATGAGCGGCCATCCGACACATCTGCGCCTCCGGCACCGCGTCGACCTGCCGGCCCTGCGCGCCACGTTCGCCGGCCTGGGGCACGCCAGCGCGCTGCTCGTGTTCCTGATCGCGGCAACGGCGTTGAAGTTCACGGCCACCGACGCGCCGCACAACACTGCGGCGGCGGGTCTCGACTCGTTCGTACACCTGGGCGTCACGATGGGCGCGACGCTCGCGCTGGTGCTGCCGCTCCTGGTCGCGGGCTGCAATCTCGCGCCCGCCGCGGGCGGCCGTCGATACGCCTGGCTGGCGCTGATCACGGCGGCGGCCGCGGCCACGTGCTTCGTCTCGCCGTTGCCGGCGCTCGTCTCGGGGTACGCGATGAGCACGTTCGCGCGCTGGCAGCTCGGCGTGTTCGTCCTGCTGCTCGCGATCGTGCTCGAGTTCCGGCACCGCGCGCTCAGCACCGCGGGCGCGCTGCTGCGCGTGGAGATCGACGGCATCAACGCCGACGCCCGCCTCCGTGACGCGAGCCTGCGCGTGCTGCAGGCGCAAGTCTCGCCGCACTTCCTGTTCAACACGCTGGCCAACGTGCGGCGGCTGGCGCAGATCGACCGCAAGGCCGCCGCCGCGATGCTGGGCGATCTGATCGAGTACTTCTCGGTCACGCTGGCACGCCGCGACGCGCCGCAGACCACGCTCGCCGAGGAGACGCGGCTCGTCGACGCCTATCTGCGAATTCACGGGGTGCGCATGGGCAACCGCCTCGCCTATCAGATCGACGTTCCGCCGAGCCTCGCACACGTGCGCATCCCGTCGATGCTGCTGCTGACGCTGGTCGAGAACGCCATCAAGCACGGCCTGAACCCGCTGGCCGAGGGCGGGTTCGTGCGCCTGAAGGTGGAACGCCGCGGCGGCGATGTCCACCTGCAGGTGGCCGACAACGGCCGCGGCCTCACGGTCACGGAAGGCCACGGTACCGGCCTCGCCAACGCGCGTGCGCGCCTCGCGATCCTGTACGGAGAGCGCGCGACGCTGACCGTGGGGCCCGGCGAGCCACGCGGCTTCGTGGCGAATGTCTCGCTGCCGCTGCTCGAGGGCGCATCGTGATCGAGGAAGCGCTCCGCTTCGCTCGCGACGTGCTGCAATCGTTCACGTGGCAGAAGCTGCTGCTCGCGCAGCTCGTGGCCGGCATCCTCGACATCTTCGCGGTGCTGCTGTTCGTCTATCAGTTCACGACACCGCCCACGTTCTCCTGGTCGCGCGTGGTCATCGAGGAAACAATGGCGTTCAGCATCCTGCTGGCGGTGCTGGCGGCCGACCAGGCCGTCGCGCGCGGCGCACGCCCGTTTCGCGCCTACGCGCTCGCGATCGTCGTCGCCTCGGTGGTCTCGGCCGTGGCCCAGTTCTGGATCCGCGGCTGGCTCGGTCTGTATACGATCTCCGATCAGCCCGGCAACGACGTGTCGGTGCGCCGCTCGCAGATGATCTACGCCGGCTGCGACACGCTGACGTACGGAGTGCTGTTCATCCTCCTCGTGCTGGACTACCGACGCCGCGAGCGCCTGTTGCGGCGCGTGCGCGCCGCGGAGCTCGAGCGGGCCCGCCGCGAGCAGCGCATCGTGCAGTCGCAGCTGGCCGCGCTGCGCACCGACGTGGACGCGGTCGAGCTGCTGGCGACCCTCGACTCGCTGCAGCGCGGATTCGAGAGCGGCCGCCCCGATGCCGACCAGAAGCTCGACGCCGTCATCGCGAGCCTGCGCGCCAAGCTCGCGCCCGTCGAAACCGAGCGCCCCGAGGCCGCCGCATGACACCGACGGCGCTGATCGCCGAAGACGAGCCGCTGCTGCGCACCGAGCTTCGCGAAGCGCTCGCGGCATTGTGGCCGGAGCTCACGATCTGCGCCGAGACCGGCGACGGCGCCGCAACGCTGCTCGCGCTGGAGCGGCACAAGCCGACCATCATGTTCCTCGACATCCAGATGCCGGGGCTCACGGGCCTCGAGATCGCAGAGCAGGTCAGCGGCCGCGCGCACGTCGTGTTCGTGACCGCGTTCAACGAGCACGCGACCGCGGCGTTCGAGCAGGGCGCGCTCGACTACGTCGTGAAGCCGTTCTCGACGGCACGTCTCGCGAAAACCGTCGCGCGCCTGAAGGAACGCGTGCGCAGCGCGCCCGCGGATCTGTCCGGGCTCGTCGAGACTCTGCGCGCGGCGGCACCGGCCGAGCCGAGCTACGTCCGCTGGCTCACGGTGCCGCACGGGCGCGAGCTGCGCGTCGTGACCACGGACGAGATCTGCTACCTGCGTGCGGCGAACAAGTACACGTCGCTGTTCACGGCGAACGCGGAGTACCTGCTGACCAGCACGCTGAAGGCCATGCGCGAGAAGCTCGACCCGCGGTCGTTCTGGCAGATTCACCGCAGCTTCGTCGTCAACGTCGCGGCCATCCAGACGATCCACCGGACCTTTCACGGCTCGTTCGAGGTGCAGCTCAAGCAGCGGCGCGAGCTGCTGCCAGTCAGCGACGCCTACGCGCACCTGTTTCGACAGTTGTAGCGAGCGGCTTCATGCCGGCGCGTCACCAATAGCCGATCAGCCGTCCCGCCGCCGCTGCGCCGACCCAGCACGCGAGCGACACGCCGCCCGCGACGGCGAGCGTGCCCCGGTGCCGCGGCGGCAACGGGTCGGCGTGCCGGCCGCGCCATGCCGGCAACCGCGCCACGATCGCGACGTTCAGCAGGCCGAGCGCGATCGCCGCGAACTTGATCGGCACGAACGGATTGCCGGCGTACTCCGTGGCATTCGTGGTCACGAGGCAGAGCCCGCTCACGGCGGCGCAGCAGAAGCCGGCCACGGCCAGCGGGATCGTCGGCTGCTCGAGTGCGGCCAGCGGCACGCGCCGCCACACGCCGAGCAACCGAAGATCGAGTATCAGCACGGCACCGAACAGCGTCGCCACGCTCAGGATGTGGACGAGGTTCACGACCCCGTACGCCCACACTCCGGAGCTGCGCATGAGCTCGCCGAGCGGCGAGCCCTGGAGCCACGCGAGCAGCGCCGCCAAGACCGGACCGGACCGGACTAGAGCCGGTCGGGGTAGACGTCGAAGTTCTTGCCGTCCCAGGTCACGCGCACGGTCTTGATCTCGAATTTCTTCGGATCGCTGTTGCGATTGCCGACGATCCTGACCTTCGCGCCGACCGGAATCACGCCCGGCGTGAGCCCCGCGCGTTCGGTGCGCGGCGGCGGTGCGAGCGTCACGTCCCAGACCTGGCCCTTGTCGTCGGTGATCTGCATCGTGGCGTGCGGGCCGGCCAGGCTCACGTCCTTGCGCAACGTGCCCGAGATCTCGGTCTTCTCCGTCTGCTGGCCACCCCAGCCGTGATGCGCGAATGCCGGCACGGCGCCGAGCCCCAACGCCAAGGTACCGGCCAGGACGATGAATCGTGTGTGCATGGCTGTCTCCGGGTTGTTTCGAGGTGGGGACAGCGCGATGGTACCCGCGGGCGGGCACACCGCGAAGAGCGGCGAGCCGTCAGCCCTCGGCCGCGACGACCGCGGGGCTGCGCGCGGCGGCGGGAACCGCGAGGCGGCGCTTGAACTGCTGGCGCATCAGCAGATAGCTGACCACGCCCTGCAGCCACACGGTGGCGACCGACAGGTACCACACTTCGTCCAGGTGGAAGCGCTGCTGCGACGCGAGCCACACGGCCAGCGGCACGAACACGGACAGCCGCACGGCGGAGCTCAGCATGGCCGGCAGCGTGTTGCCGAGCCCCTGAAACACGCCGGAGCACGTGAACACGACGCCCTGCGCGATGAACGTCCACGAGATGATGCGCAGGAACGTGGCGCCGACCGCCTGCGCCTCGGCTTCCGGCGTGAAGAACGCGACCAGGACCTCGGGCCGCCACTGCAGGAACACCGTCACGGCCACCATGACCACCGTGTTCAGGATCACGGCCTTGGCAAACGTCTCGCGCACGCGGGCGCCCTGCCCCGCGCCGAAATTCTGGCCCGCGATGGGGCCGGCGGCGAACGCGATCGCCATGGCCGGCATGAAGATCGACTGCATGATGCGCGAGCCGATGCCGAACCCGGCCTGCGCGGCCGGACCGAAATCGCTGATGACCCAATAGATCACGCCCATGTAGATGAACATCAACGCGAACTCGCCGCCCGCGGGCAGGCCGACGTCGAGCATGCGCTTCCAGACCTTGAGCTGCGGCCGCCAGAGGTGGGCATCGAAGCTCACGTACTTCTCGAGCCGCACGAAGTACCAGGCGAGCAGCACGATGCCGAGCGCGATCGACACCGAGCTCGCGAGTCCTGCGCCGGCCACGCCGAACGGCACGCCCGTGCCCCAGCCGGCAATCAGGATCGGCGCGAGCAGCGTGTTCAGCAGCACGGTCAGCGCCTGGATGGCCATGGTCGGCTTCACGATGCCGGTGCCGCGCAGCGCCGAACCCATGACGACCTGCGCAAACCCGAGCGCGAGCCCCGGCAGGAACCAGTACAGATACGTGACGCCCGCGTGCAGTGTCGCGGCATCGGCCGCGATCGAGCCCACGTAGCCGCGCGCGAACAGATAGCCGCCGAGCAGCGTCGCCGCCGCGCACGCCGCCGCGAACAGCAGGGACTGATTGAAGATCAGGTTCGCATCCGCGCGGTCGCGGCGGCCCACCGCCTGCGCGATCAGCGACACCGCGCCCACGCCGAGCACCTGCGTCAACGCCATGATCACGAACATCAGCGTGCCGGCCGCGCCGACACCGGCCACGGCGGCATCGCCGATGCCCGCGACGAAGTACAGGTCCACGAGGAAGTACAACGTCTGGAAGATCATGCCCGCAGCCATCGGCGCCGCCATGCCGAGGATGTTGCGAACGATCGAGCCTTGGGTCAGGTCCTTCATCGGCGCGCGAGCCCTGCGGGCGGAAAGGGGGGCGCCAAGAATACTCGCTGCGGCGGGGGAACGCGATGGCCGACGCCCGTCGTAGTGCGACGCGGAATCGACTTCGTTATGCTCCCCGCGTGACCGATCCGACCCATCCCACCGCCCCGCCGCGCAAGCACCGTCGCTCCACGCTCGCGGCCGGGGTCGTGGCCTTATGTCTCGTGGGCATCGCGTTCGCCGCGCCCCGCCCGTTCCGCCAGTATCCCGGTGTGGAGTACTACGACTTCGAGCTCCCCACGGACTACCTGAAGCCGGCGGAATGGACCTTCGCCCGCCTGATGTATCCGACGATCGGCTGGGGCAACGAATGGCAGTTCGGCGGCACGAGCTGGACGATCGACTATCCGCGCGCCGACCGGCACGTCGCGGAGATGGTGCGGCGGCTCACGGTCATCGACGCGCGCTCCGTCGAGCAGCCCGTGAACCTCGAGGACGGCGACGACGTGTTCGACTGGCCGTGGCTGTATGCCGTCGAGGTGGGCCAGTGGGACTTGAGCGCGGCGCAGGCCGCCAAGCTGCGCGAGTACCTGCTGCGCGGCGGCTTCCTGATGGTCGATGACTTCCACGGCACGCGCGAGTGGCGCATCTTCGTCGAGAGCATGCAGCGCGTGTTCCCGGACCGGCCGATCGTCGAGCTGCCGGACGACGACCAGATCTTCCACGCGTTCTGGGATCTCGAGCACCGCGAGCAGATCCCGGGCCAGCAGTTCCTGTACAGCCACCGCACCTACGAGCAGGACGGCTTCACGCCACGCTGGCGGGGTATCTACGACGATCGGGGCCGGGTCATGGTCGCGATCTGCCACAACATGGATCTCGGCGATTCGGTCGAGCACTCCGACACCCCGGAGTATCCCGAGAGGTACTCCGCCATGGGCATGCGGACGTACCTGAACTACATCGTCTATGCGCTGACGCACTGAGCCCGCATGTCGATCGAGTTCCATCGGCGCATGCTCGCCGACCGGGTCCGCCACGACGCGTTCCGCGCGGCGCTCGCGCAGGTCATCCGGCCCGGCGAGACCACCGTGGCCGACATCGGCGCCGGCACGGGCATCCTGGCGTTCTTCGCCCGGCAGCTCGGAGCGCGCGAGGTGTGGCTCTACGACCCCGGCGCGGCGCTCGGCCTGGCCGAGGTCGTGGCGGCGCGCAACGCCATCGACGGGCTGAACTTCGTGCCAGCGCGCTCGCTCGACGTGCCCGACCCCCCTGCGGTGGACGTCGTCGTGGCCGAGGTGCTCGGCAACTTCGCGTACGAGGAGGACGTGCTCGAGACGCTGCGCGACGCCCGGCGGTTCCTGAAGCCGGGCGGCACGCTGATCCCGCACGCGATCACGCAGTGGGCGGCTCCGGTCGCGAGCGACCGGTTCGAGCGCGATCTCGCGAGCTGGCGCCACGTCGGCTTCGGCCTCGACTGGTCCGACGCGGAGTACGTGACCCGCAACAACATGTACGTGTACGCCATCGAGCCCGACGACCTGCTCGGCGTGCCGCCCGCGAGCTGGGACCAGCTCGACTTCGGAGGCCCGATCGACAGCCGTCGGGGCGGAACCGTGGCCTGGCGGCTGCCGGCCGCCGGCCCGATCTACGGCTTCGCCCTCTGGTGGGACTGCACGCTGGCGCCTGGCGTGGTGCTGTCGACGAGCCCGGCGAGCCCCCGGACCCACTGGGACCAGATCTACCTGCCGCTGCTCGAGCCGCTGCAGGGCGGCGCCGGCGACGAGATCGTGCTCGCCATCACCAGCGAGACCGGCGGCGACGAGGCCGGTATCGATGTGCGCTGGGCCATTGAACAACGGCGCGGCCACACGACCGTCGGTCGCCAATCCCTGGCCATCGGCGAGGGCTTCCTGGGCTAGGAGAAGACCGCGCTCGAACGTCCCAGTGGCCGCTGGGTAGCAGCCCGCCTACTAGCACCGTCTCCTAATAGCAACACGCAATACCAGCGTTGACGCGGTGTCTATTCTTTTTGCAGACTCCGAGCAACACAATGCGTTAAAGACAATTAATGGTCTTGGACCGGGCCGGAGGGCTTGGTCGAACCGGGCCCCGGGGGGGGCCTGGCGTCCGCGTGTTCAGAACCGGCCAGGGACGGAAGTCGCGGCCGACACATCAATCCATCTGGGGGTATTCATGAAGTTGAGTAGAGTCCACGTCGCCGTGACGGCGGCATTGGCGGGCGTAGGCGGTCTGGCGACCCAAACCGCATCGGCCCAGCAGGGCGGCCTGGAAGAGATCGTCGTCACCGCAACCCGTCGAGCCGAGGACCTGCAAGAGGTGCCGATTTCGATCGTCGCGGTCACGGGAGAGGGCCTCCAGATGCGCGGCCTTCAGAACGTCGAGAATCTGAACGCCACGATCCCGAACTTGAGCGTCATGGGCCAGGCCGGCGGCCTCGGCACCTCGGGCACGAGCTTCCGCGTGCGCGGCATTCCCAACGTCGGCACCTACGTGGACGGCGTTTGGCAGATCAGCACCAACGGCTTCCTGACCGAAGAATTCGTCGATCTCGACCGTATCGAGGTCTTGCGCGGTCCGCAGGGCACGCTGTTCGGTCGCGACTCGGTCGGCGGCGCCATCCGCATCTTCACGAAGGCCCCGACCGATGAGTTCGGCGGCACGTTCAAGGGCACGCTCGGCACGTTGAATCGCCACGACGCCACGATCACCGCCAATTTGCCGTTCAGCGACAAGGTGAAGTCCAAGTGGACGTTCGCGGACCTGAACCGCGACGGCTACATCACGAGCCTCCAGACCGGCCGAAAGGGCGGCGATATCGACCAGTCCACCTGGCGCGGCGACATCCTCTGGACGCCAACCGACAAGCTCGACATTCGCAGCCAGTTCAGCCGTCAGGAAAGCAAGTACATCGAGCCGCGCGTCGAGGACGCCGTCTGGATCTCGTCGGGCTTCAATCCGACCGCCACCGCGGCGTTGCTGTACACGAACGCGGGTCTGCCCTACGACCAGAACTCGCAGATGGCCGGCTGGCCCGGTGGCACCGTCGGGAAGTGGGAAAACCGATCGGAGATCACGCTCCCGAACCAGATCACGACCGACCAGGCTTCGTTCGACGTCAAGCTCGCCCTCACGGACAAGCTTTCGATCGACTTCCTGACGGGCTACACGAACCAGCGGGCCGACATCTTCGTCGACTACGACAACAGCCAGTACGTCGTCGTCGAGGACACGTCCAACCAGCGCAACAAGCTGTTCAGCCAGGAGATCCAGATCTCCGGCGGCGGCGACAAGGTGCAATGGGTGGCCGGCGCCTTCTACTGGGACGAGTCCCGCCGCACGCGCGGCGTCCGCTATGCGATGCAGGAGTTCAGCACCGACCCCATCACGATGGCGGACAACGCTCTGGCGCTCGCTCTCTACGCTACGCCCTACTGCCAGAACCTGGTCGCTCTGGCCGCGACGAACTCGCTGCCGCCGGGGGGAACCACCTGCCAGGCGGGCATGGCGCAGTACAAGACGAACTCGACGGTGGCCCGCTTCGGCGGCATCGGCGGCACGCTGACCGAGAACGGCACGTCGGGTATCGCGCTGTTCGGCGAAGTGACCTTGCCGCTGACCGAGAAGTTCACGCTGACCGTCGGCGCGCGCGAGCACGACCAGGACAACTACAGCCAGACCATGACGCCGACGGGCGCGGCGCCGCGCTACGCGAACCAGGAGTTTGCCGCGGATCCGCTCGCGGGCTACCTGAGCGCGACGCAAATCACCGCGCGGGACGTCTCGCTGAACTCGTTCAGCAAGGCCACCAGCCGCTTGTCCGCGAAGTATCAGTTCACGAAGAACGTCATGGGCTACGCGAGCTTCTCGCAGGGCTTCAACTCCGGCAATGCCACGTACGTCACCAATCCGGAGACGGGCGTCGCGAAGCTGTACCCGACGAAGCCTGAGACGCTGAACAACTTCGAAGTCGGTGTGCGTTCCGACCTGGCCGACGGCAAGGTGCGGTTCAATGCCACGCTGTTCGACACGAAGTGGGACGACATCGTCATCAACACGGCACTGCGAATCTGCGATCCGAACTGCCGCGACCTGACGGCCGTGTATCCGCAGAACGTGGGCAGCGCGCACGCGAAGGGCGCCGAGCTCGAGTTGACCCTGGTGCCGACGAGCAAGCTGCTGTTCAACATCAACCTGGGCTTCCTCGACACGGGGTACGACAAGATCACGGTGCCGTCCGTGGTGCAGTACGTTCCCGGCAAGACCGAGTTCAGCCAGGCGCCGGACAAGACGATCAACATCGGTATCCAGTACGACGCCGGCCTGAAGAGCGGTGCTTCGCTCACGACGCGGTTCGACTATACGTACGTGAGCCAGTACTGGCGGTCGGCCGACCCGACGCTGCGCGTCGCGTACTACCCGGGCATCCCGGCGGGCTACAGCGGCGAGAGCGGCGACATCGGTACGTACAACGCCCGCCTGACCTATGCGCCGGCGAACGGCAAGTGGGACTGGGCGGTGTTCGGAACGAACCTGACCAACGAGTACCAGCTGAACTCCGGGTTCTTCCACGGCGTCTGGGGCTACGACTTCGCGACCGTGGCACGGCCGCGCGAGCTCGGGACCTCGTTCACGTTCCACTTCTGATCCGGGAACGAATCGAGTCCAAGGTTCTTTGAGCCAAATCGGGCGTTGACGGGCAACCGTCAACGCCCTTTTTTTTGGCCGGAAGAATGCGCAGGACCGCGCGAGCGACGATCCCGGCGGCGCGGCCCTCCTGGCATTTTGTCCAAACGCACGCAGCGTGGCCTTGCGAGCTTCCCGTGGCATTCGGGCTGACCGGGGCCGCGCGCCACGACCATGATGCACCGCCATCCTCCGCCATTCCGCGGACGATGACTCAGGTAGCACTCCGTGTGCTAGTAGTCTCAAAAAAGCCACAGACTAAATAGGCATTGACGCCATCTGTGTTCTTTTGCAGACTCAAGAAAACTACAGAGTCAGTTAAAGAAAATTAATGTTCGCAGACCGGGCCGGGGGGCTTGGTCGAGCCGGGCCGGGGGGCCTGGTGTCAGCGCGTTCAGAAGCGGCCAAGGACGGAAGTCAGGGCCGACACACTATTCAACTGGGGGTATTCATGAAATTGAGCAAAGTCCACGTTGCCGTTGTGGCGGCAATGACGGGCGCCGGCGGTCTGGTCGTCCAGCCCGCTTTCGCCCAACAAGCAGGTGGTGGCGCCCAAGGCGGTCTCGAAGAGATCGTCGTCACGGCGACGCGCCGCGCAGAAAATCTGCAGGAAGTGCCCATCTCGATCGTCGCCATCACGGGCGACAGCCTCGAGATGCGCGGTCTCGACTCGCTCGAGCAGGTGAGCCAGGGCATTCCGAACGTCGTCATCACCGGCGGCGGCGGCGGCACCAGCAACTCGAGCTTCCGCATGCGCGGCATTCCGAACGTCGGCACCTACGTCGACGGCGTCTGGCAGGTGGCCACGAACGGCATCCTGACGCAGGAATTCGTCGACATCGACCGCGTCGAAGTGTTGCGCGGCCCGCAGGGCACGATGTTCGGCCGCGACTCCACCGGCGGCGCCATCCGCATCTGGACCAAGCGTCCGGCGGACGAGTTCGGCGGCAACGTCACCGCCACCACGGGCTCGAACGACCGGCGCGACGTCAAGGGCTCGATCGACCTGCCGCTGACCGACAAGCTGAAGACGAAGTGGACCGGTGCGAACCTGCACCGCGGCGGCTACATCGAGAGCCTGACCACGGGCGAGAAAGGCGGCGGCGTCGACCAGCAGGTCTACCGCGGCGACATCGTCTGGTCCCCGACCGAGAAGCTGAACTTCCGCTTCGACTACCAGAGCAACGGCAGCACGTTCGTCGAGCCGCGCGTGCAGGACGCGATGTTCCGCACGTACGACGACCCGGCCCCGACGTGGGTCAAGTCGGTCATCGGCCTGCCGGAGATGTACACCTACGTCGGCACGGATTACCGCGGCAACGCGGTCGAGCCGTTCTTCAACCCGGTGAACCAGGTGGCCGGCTACCCCGGCGGCAAGGTCGGCAAGTGGCAGAACCGCTCGGGCACGACGCTGCCCGAGGAGTTCACCACGGACCAGGGCTCGTTCGAGATGAACTGGCAGCTGTCCGACAACATCAAGCTGCAGTACCTCGGCGCGTCGACCACGCAGGACCAGAAGCAGGTCGTCGACTGGGACAACAGCCAGTACGACCTCGTGCTCGACCAGAACCTCGCCAGGACCCGCGTGGCCAGCAACGAGATCCAGATCACGGGCGGTCACGGCAAGGTGGAGTGGCTCGGCGGCTACTACAACTGGACTCAGTCGATTCACGCCCGCGGCCTGCGTTGGCAGGTCAACGAGTTCCAGAAAGGGCTCATGAACCCGAACAACGTGTTCGCGAGCTCGGTCTGTAACCCGCTCCAGGCCAACGGCACTCCCGTTCCGCTGGTGGCGACGGGTGGCGGCAACTACAAGTTCGCACCCGGCTCCTATGGCATCCCCCAGATCGGCCTTTACGCCGGTCAGTTGGTGAACCTCGGCGGCGCAGGGCCTACTGCACCGGTTCCTGGCGCCGGGGCCTGGCAGACCTGCCAACAGGTCTACTTCGGTGCGGTGGGCGGTGCGTACGACACGCTGTCGCGTTCGGGCCAGGACGGCTGGGCCGTGTTCGGCGAGACGACGATCCACCTCACGGACAAGCTCGACCTGACGCTTGGCCTGCGGCACCACGACCAGAGCGGCTTCACGGTGAACCAGAGCCGCGCGGGCGTCACGACGGGTGCGAAGCCGGTCGACCCGACGATCTTCCCGACGGGCGACCCGTACCTCGGCTCGGATAACAACGCCACGTACACGCCGTTCCAGTTCGACAAGAACACGACGCGCATGGTGTTGCAGCGCAAGTTCAACGACAAGATCAACGGCTACCTGAGCTACTCGGAAGGCTTCAACTCGGGCGGCGTGTCGGCGGCGCTGATCAGCAACGTCCGTACGCTGTTCCCGTACAAGCCGTCCACGTTGAAGAACACCGAAATCGGCATGCGCTCGGATCTGGCCAACGGCAAGGTCCGGTTCAACTGGACGGTGTTCAACACGATCTGGGCCGACCTGCAGGCTGCGGGCGTCGTGTTCGACCCGGTCACGGGCGTGCAGATCCCGACGCTGGTCACCACCAACGTCGGCGAGGCGAAAGCCCAGGGCGTCGAGATCGAGATGACGTTCGTTCCGACGGACAACCTGCTGATCACGTTGGCCGGTGCCAGCCTCGACACCGCCTACACGAAGATCAAGCCGGGCACGATGTCGGGCCACATCCCGTTCACGACGGGTCTCTCGTTCGCGGATGCGCCGAAGACCAGCTACACGATCGGTCTGCAGCACACCGCGATGCTCAAGAACGGTGCATCGTTCATCTCGCGCCTGGACTACAACTACCAGGGTCAGTTCTGGCGGTCGGAGCCCTTCCTGCGCGTCAGCGGTTACGCCGCTGTGCCGAAGGATGGCGGCTACGACGAGAGCGGCAACTGGGGTGTCGTGAACCTGCGCTTCACGTACGAGCCCGCGGGCAAGAACTGGCAGGCGTCGTTCTTCGGCACCAACGTCACGAACGAGTTCATGATCAACTCCGGGTTCTTCCACGGCATCTGGGGGTACGACTTCGCGACGATTGGACGGCCGCGTGAGGCCGGTGTGTCTCTGACCTACCGGTTCTAAACAGCCGGAGTGGATGGCGCGCAAGCGCCATCCACCTTCTCGAACTGTGGCGTTGGCGAGCAATCGCCAACGCTTTTTTTTTCGCCCGCAGGAGTCCCGCGACGGTACGGGTCAGGGCGAGAGCGCGACGATGTCGGCGGCGCGTCCCAGCGCCTCGACCTCGTCGCCAACGGACTTGCCGGTCAGTGCCTTGCCGAGCGGAGCCACCCAGCTCACGAGACCGCGGGCGGGATCGGCCTCGTCCTCGCCGACCAGGCGGAACGTACGCTGCGTGCCATCTTCGAAGCGGACCGTCACGGCGGTCCCGAACCGGACAGCCTCGACGGGCGCGGTGGCCGCGGGAACGAGGCGTGCGCTCGCCCGGCGCTGCGCCCAGTACCGCAGATCGCGCGCGATGCGCGCGACCAGCGCCTTGTCGGCACCGGCACGCGCGGCCTTGAGCTCGGCCTCGAGCGCAGTCACGCGCGCCTCGATCAGCGCGTGCCCCGCAGGCGTCACGAAGTTCGGATGCGGACTCACGCTGAGCTCCGGCAGCGGCTCGCCCGCATCGTCGCTCTCCTTGACGAACGCTCGGCTCATCGCGCGTCCTGCGCCACCGCCGTTCAGGAACCCGGGCCGCGCGTGACGCGGCGGACGAACTCAAGCACGGGGCCGCTCAGCGAGCGATCGCCCGTGCCGACGGCGTAGGTCTCGGAGATGTGCGAGTGCCCCGGCACGTGCACGTGCTCGATCGGTCTGCCGGCGGCCGCGCGCGCGTCGATCAGCTTCTTCGTCTCCGCCTGGAACATCTCGGGATCGAGCTCGGCATCCGTCGCGAGCAGCGGCACTGCGGCGCGCACGAGGCCCGGCAGCGAGGAACGCTCGGCGTACTTCGTAACGTCGTCGCCGTAGTACACCTTCCACACCGAGACTTCCTTGCCGAGGTCGTAGAAGCCGGACGTCAGCACCGCGCCGGCCACGCCCGCGTCCGCGCCCTGCTTTGCGCGGCTCGCCACGAAGTCGGCCACGTGCGCCGCCCCCGCCGAGTGCCCCCAGAGCACGATGCGGCTCGGATCGCCGCCGTAGCGCGCGACGTTCGCCTTCAGCCAGGCCACGGCCGCGCCCACGTCCTCGATGCCCGACGGCCACACGCTCTGCGGCGCGAGCCGATAGTTGATCGTGACGCCCACGAGGCCGTACGCCGCGGCCCAGAGGCCGACGTTGTCGTAGAACGGCGTGCCCTCGGTGCGCTTGGCCCCACGCGCGAACCCGCCGCCGTGCACGAACACGACGACCGGCTTGCCGTGCCCGGGATCGGGCGACGTGAACACGTCGAGAACGTTGCGCTCGGCCGGGCCGTAGCGCAGGTCGCGCACTACGGTGAGCCACGAGTACGGTTCCTTCGGCTGCAGCGGCGCGTACAGCGCGGCCGTCTTCTCCGTCTCGATCCGCGGTCCGATCGCGCGCAGCGCGCCCGCGACGTCGGCCGGCATCCCGAGATCGACGACGCGATTCATCGTGGTGCCCCCTGCAGGATTCGGCGTGGCGGCACTGGTCTGCCGGCCGGTGACGGGATGCACATAGTGGAACGGAATCTCATAGACCGTGGGGAACATCTGGAACACGAACGTCGGCGGCGTATCGGGCGCATAGCTCTTGCTCGGCCCCGGCACGCCGCGGCCCGGGTTGCGCGCCCAGCCGCCCTCGTAACCGGCCGTCCACGTGTTGAACGTGTGGTCGATGCTGAACTTCCACACACCGCCCTCTTTGACGAACGCGTTCTCGTACAGCGAAGCGCCCATCGACGCGCGCTGCCCGAAATTCAGCTGCTGCAGCATGCGCGAGCGGACCTTGGCCGTCCGCCCGTCGTCGGCCACGTGGATCACGGCCTGATACTGGATGTGATTGCCGAGCCGGTTCTCCGCCGGCCCTTCCTTGCCGAACACGTTGAACAGGAACGCGCGCACGCGCTCGCGCCCGATGTACGAGCCGCGCTGCGCGAGCTCGATCGAGCCGCCGGCCGCGAACAGGTTCGCGAGATCGTTCCAGAGGTTCTTGTCGAGGTAGTAACCGTACGCGCTCACCAGGTTGTCGATCTCGTGGACGTCCTTGACGCGGGCCACCTTCTGCTCCGTCTGCGCGACGAGTGCGGCGACATCCCGCACCTGCGGCTTGCGCGGCCGCGCGCCCGTCGCCGCGACCGGCGCGCGCACGGCGGCGAT
>DASZSB010000041.1:0-1739 GCA_035548835.1 Gammaproteobacteria bacterium
GGCTCGATCACGCGCACGCCGGCGCGCAAGCGCAGCCATCGCGCGAACCTGACGGACTGGTCGGCGCAGGAAGTCCTGGGCGACGTGATCCTCACCGGGCGTACCGGCAGCTTCGAGGCGAGGCCCGGAACGATCGTGCCCGGACTCGGCCGCGTCGAGGCCGTGCGGCACGAGGACGGGCGCTCGATCGTGGTCACGAACCGCGGCCAGATCGTCACGCGCTGACGCCCGGCGCAGCCAAGACCCGCTCCGCACGTACGCGGTCCGGCGCCGCCGGGCCGCGCAGTCATTTTTCCGCGAGCACCCCGACGCCATCCGCGACTCGCGCGCGCGGATTGGGCTAACGTCGCAGCCGTCGGGTCGGCAGCATCCGCGGAGACAGCGATGGCACGTGTTGGCAGGGCGATTTCGTTTCTCGTCGCCTCGTTCGTTTGTCTGGGCCTGGGCGGAATGAGCCGGCCCGCCGGCGCGCAAGAGGCTGCCGCGCCCGCGCCTCCCGGCAAGCCCGAGATGCGCGAGAGCTGCCCGGGCCTCATCTCGCTCGAACGGCCACGCGTCGTTCCGGCGGCGTTCCGCGTCGCCTCGCTTGCGCCGAGCGAGGTGCGCATCACCTACGTCGGCCACGCGACCTTCCTGCTCGAAAGTCCGCAGCTCGTGCGCATCGCCACCGACTACAACGACTACGTGAGGCCGCCGGTGCTGCCCGACATCGTGACCATGAATCACGCGCACACCACGCATTACACCGACCATCCGGAGCCGGGCATCAAATACGTCCTGCGCGGCTGGCGCGACGACGGCCGGCCGGCGGCCCATGACGTCACCTACAAGGACGTGCACGTGCGCAGTGTCGCCACCAACATCCGCACCTTCGACGGCGGCACCGAGCGGCACGGAAACTCGGTCTTCATTTTCGAAATCGGAAGCCTGTGCATCGCGCATCTCGGCCATCTGCATCACACGCTGACCCAGCAACAGTTGGACGAGATGGGTCACGTCGACATCGTGATGGTTCCGGTCGACGGCAGCTTCACCCTCGATCTCGACGGCATGGTCGAGGTGCTGCAGTCGCTCAAGGCGCCGCTGATGATTCCGATGCACTATTTCAGCCGCTTCACGCTCGAGCGGTTCCTCAGCCGCGTGCAGTCCCGGTACGCGGTCGAGTTCTCCGAGACGCCTTCGCTCGTCGTCTCGCGGGCGAGCCTGCCGGCGACCCCGAAGGTGCTGGTGCTCCCCGGGCACTGAGCGCTACGCCGGAGCGGCCCGCAGCAGTGCCCGCAGGCGCAGCGCGAGGACAAGGCCGGCGAGCGCGATCGCGCTGAACAGCACGGGGGCGGACGACCATCCCCATTGCTCCACCCAGGCGCCGAGCACGGCCGGACCGAGCAACTGGCCGATGTTGCTCGCTTGGACCACGAGGCCGAGGGTAATGCCGTGCAGCGCCGCGCTCGGCGCGAGCCGCGGGCTTGCGGCGAAGATCGAGGCCGGCACCATGCCGCTGATCGCGAGGCTCGCGCACGCGAGAACGGCGACGGTTGCGAGCGGGAGCGCTTCGCCGAAGATCCCCCACACGCAGATCCCCAGACAGGCGAACGCCACGGCGACGACCGACCACAGCGGCACGCCGAGCCGCAATCCCATTCCCGCCGCCAGATTGCCGATGCCGTTTGCCACCACGGTCGCCGCGCCGATGGCGCCGGCCTGCCCGACGCTCAGGCCGAGGCGGTCGACCAGCAGGG
>DASZSB010000042.1:0-9821 GCA_035548835.1 Gammaproteobacteria bacterium
GGCGATCCGTGCAACCGTGCAAAACCTGACACCGTCCCGGGCGCTGGCTAGAATGACGCGCTTTGGACTTGGCCCAAGCTCATGTCGCTACAAGAAAAGTTCGGGAAGCTCGAGGCGCACCTGAAGGGACTCGTGGTCGGCCAGGAGCGGCTGCTGAACCGCATGCTCGTGGCGCTGCTCTCGGACGGGCATCTGCTCGTGGAGGGCGCGCCGGGGCTCGCGAAGACGCGTGCGATCAAGGTCTTGAGCCACAGCATCGAAGGCGACTTCCATCGCCTGCAGTTCACCCCGGATCTCCTGCCCGCCGACCTCACGGGCACCGAGATCTACCGGCCGCAGGACGGCTCGTTCGTGTTCCGCAAGGGACCGCTGTTCCACAACCTGGTGCTCGCCGACGAGGTGAACCGCGCGCCGGCCAAGGTGCAGTCGGCGCTGCTCGAAGCCATGGGCGAGCGGCAGATCACGGTGGGCTCCGTGACCTACCCGCTGCCGACGCTGTTCATGGTCATGGCCACGCAGAACCCGATCGAGCAGGAAGGCACGTATCCGCTGCCGGAAGCCCAGCTCGACCGCTTCCTGCTGCACGTGTTCGTGAGTTATCCCGATGCGGCCGGCGAGCGCGCGATCCTCGAGCTGAACCGCGCCGAGCAGCGCCGCTCGGCTACGGACGAGGCGCTGTTCACGGCGCCCGAGGTGCTCACGCAGAAGGAAGTGCTCGCGGCGCGGCTGCAGGTGCTCGATCAGCACCTGTCGGCGCCGCTCGAGGAGTACATCGTGCAGATCGTGCTCGCCACGCGCGCACCGGAGCGCTACGGCGACGACCTCGCGGGCGTGCTGCAGTACGGCGCGAGCCCGCGTGCCACGATCGCGCTCGATCGCTGCGCGCGCGCCCACGCGTGGCTCGCGGGCCGCGACTACGTGACGCCCGAGGACATCCAGGCCATGGCGCACGACGTGCTGCGGCACCGCATCCTGCTCGGCTTCGAGGCCGAAGCGTCCGGCCGCACGCCGAACGAGATCATCGACACGCTGCTCAAGAGGATCGGGGTGCCCTGATGGCGCTCTCCGCCGCGCGCACAACGCAGTCGCCGGTGCGAGTGGAGCTCGCGGATCTCGTCCGGCTGCGCGCGGCCGGCGAAGCGCTGACGCTCACGGCGCCCCGCGTGCGCGTGGTCACGGCCGGCGGCCATCTTTCGCCGTACAAGGGCCGCGGCGTCGAATATGACGAGTCGCGGCCGTACCAGGCCGGCGACGACCTGCGCACGATCGACTGGCGCGTGACCGCACGCACCGGCAAGCCGCACACGAAGGTGTTCCGCGAGGAGCGCAATCGGCCCGTGTTCGTGTGGCTCGATCTGCGCCGGCCGATGATGTTCGCGACGCGCGGCGAGTTCAAAGCCGTGCGAGCCGCGGAGCTCGCCGCGCTGATCGCCTGGAGCGCCGTCGCGCACGGCGACCGGCTCGGCGGCCTCGTGTTCTCCGAGAGCGATCATCAGGAGCTGCGGCCGGCGCTCGGCGCGCGTGCCGCGCTGCGCCTGCTGCGCGCGGTGTGCGCGGATTCGTTCTGGCTGCCGCCGCTCGAGACCGCCAGCGTCGAGATCGACGCGGAGCGCGCGCTGCAGCGCCTCGCGCGCGTCGCGCGTCCGGGCAGCCAGATCTTCCTGCTCAGCGATTTCCGCCGGCTCGGCGCCGACGCGGAGCGCAACCTGCGCCGGCTCGCCGGCCACTGCGACCTGCTGCTCGTGAACGTGTTCGACGCCGTCGAGGCTGAACTTCCGCCGCCGGGCCGCTATCGAATCCAGAGCGCCGGCCGCTCGTTCTCGATCGACACCACCGACGAGGGCTCGCGACGGCGCTACCACGAGCGGTTCGAGGCGCGGCGCGCGCTGCTCAAGTCGCTGGCGCGAACGCCCGGCATCCGCGCGCTCGATTGCGCGACGGACGCCGATCCGCGCAGCGTGCTGGCCCAACAGTTTCGACCACGATGAATCCGAACGACGTGAGCTCGCTGCCGCTGCGCGACATCCACCTGCCGGGCCCGATCGGCTGGTGGCCGCCCGCGCCCGGCTGGTGGGTTCTCGCCGCGTTGCTGCTCGCCGGTATTGCGGCGTACGCGCTGCGCTACTACCAGAGCCGGCACCGGCGCGCGGCGCTGCGCAGCCTGCGCGAGGTGCAGCAGGCGCTCGAGCAGGGAGTCGAGCCCGTCGTGTGCCTGCAGAACGTCTCGACCGTGCTGCGCCGCTTCGCGATGACGACGGCGGCGGCCGCGCGGCGCCGGGCTCGTGGCCCGGTGCAGGAGCCCGACGTCCCGGGTCTCACGGGCAATCGCTGGCTCGAGTACCTCGACAGCCGCTGGCAGCGCGACGCGTTCGCCCATGGCGCCGGCCGCGCGCTGCTCGCGGCGCCGTACGCGCGCCCGCAGAGCATCGACCGCGATGCGGCACGAGAGCTCACGACACTGTGTACCGAATGGCTCAGCGCGCAGCCTGCGACGCCGCGCGCGCCGCGCAGACGCGCAGGCAGGGACTGACTCCGATGTGGACGCTGGCGTGGTGGTGGGTGCTGTTCGCGTTGCCGCTTCCCTGGCTCGTACGCCGCTTCGTGCCGGCCGAGCCCATCGATCGCGACGTGGCGCTGAAGGTGCCGTTCGGCACGGAGTTCAACGAGCTCGCCGGGCTGCGCGCGCCGCTGACCTCGCGCGGCTTGCGGCTCGCGGTGCTGTCGCTGGCCTGGGTGCTGGCCGTGCTCGCGGCCGCGCGGCCGCAGTTCGTCGGCGAGCCCGTGTCGCTGCCGATGACGGGCCGCGACCTGCTGCTCGCGATCGACCTCTCGGGCAGCATGGAGGAGCAGGACTTCCAGCTGAACGGCCAGTGGGTCGACCGGCTCACGGCGTTGAAGACCGTGGCCACGGATTTCATCAACCACCGCGTGGGCGACCGCGTGGGCCTGATCCTGTTCGGCCGCGAGGCGTACCTGCAGGCGCCGCTGACGTTCGACCGCGCCACGGTCAACACGCTGCTGAACGAGGCCGTGATCGGGCTCGCCGGCAAGGAGACCGCGATCGGTGACGCGATCGGGCTCGCGATCCGCACGCTCGAGGATGCGAAGGTGCAGCAGGGCCGGCGCGTGCTCGTGCTGCTGACCGACGGTGCGAACACGGCCGGGGCTGTCGAGCCGCGCAAGGCGGCCGAGCTCGCGGCGCAGCGCAAGGTCGTGATCTATCCCGTAGGCATCGGCGCCGACGCGCTGACCGTGCGCTCGCTGTTCGGCCTGCGCCAGATCAATCCTTCCGCGGATCTCGACGAAGGCACGCTGACAGCCATTGCCGAGATGACGGGCGGGCGCTACTTCCGTGCGCGCGATACCGCGGAGTTCCAGCAGATCTACAAGATCCTGGACCAGCTCGAGCCTGCGGCCTCCGACGAGCGGGGCTTCCGGCCCGTGAAGGAGCTGTTCTACTGGCCGCTCGGTGCCGCGCTCGTGCTGGCGGCGCTGGCCGCCGCGGCGGCGTTCGTCGCGGCGCGCCTGCCGGCGCGTGCCGGGGCCGCGCAGTGGCTCACGAGGGCGTCGCATGGGTGATCTGCATTTCCTGCGGCCCGAATGGCTCCTGGCGCTGCCGATCGGCGCCTGGCTCACGTGGCAGCTGCTGCGCGGGCGCGGCGAGAGCGGTGGGTGGCGCAGCGTGGTCGACGCGAAGTTGCGCCGTTACGTGCTGATCGAGCCCGAGGTGCTGCGCAACAGCCGGCTCGCGCTGGTCGTGGCGCTCGGGGCGTGGCTGGCTGCGGTGCTCGCGATGGCCGGCCCCGCGTGGGAGCGCCTGCCGGTACCCGCGTTCCGCTCGGACGAGGCGCTCGTCGTCGCGCTCGACCTGTCGCGCTCGATGGATGCTGGCGACGTCGAGCCCTCGCGGCTCGCGCGCGCGAAGCTCAAGCTGCTCGATCTGCTCGAGCAGCGCTCCGCCGGCCAGACCGCGCTAGTCGTGTTCACGACGCACGCGTTCACGGTCACGCCGCTGACGACCGATACGCGCACGATCTCCTCGCTGGTTGGCGCGATCTCGACCGACATCATGCCGACGCACGGCGGCTCCGCGTCCGCCGGCCTCGAGAAGGCGCGCGCGCTGCTGCGCCAGACCGGTGTCCAGACCGGCGACATTCTGCTGATCACCGATTCCGAGGTGGAGGACGCCGATCTGCGCCTCGCGCGCGATCTCGCGGGCGAGGGCTTCCGCACGAGCGTGCTCGCGGTCGGCACGGAGCAGGGCGCGCCGATCCCGCAGGCAGAGGGCGGCGGGTTCCTCAACGATGCGAATGGCCACGTCGTGGTGCCCCAGGTGGATCTCGGCGGGTTGCGCCGGCTCGCCGGCGCTGGCCGCGGCCGCTTCGCGCGGCTCGCGCCGGACGACAGCGACCTCGCGGCCCTGTTCCCGGCCGCGGGAGGGGCGCCGCTCGACGTGGTGCTCGGCGGCGGCGAGGAGCAGCAGTACAAGGCCGACGTGTGGCGCGATCGCGGTGCGTGGCTCGTGCTCGCGGTGTTGCCGTTGCTCGCGCTGCTGTTCCGCCGCGGCTGGATCTGCGGCGTCGCGCTCGTGCTGCTGCTGCCCACGCCACGCGCGCACGCGTTCGAGTGGAGCGATCTGTGGCTGCGGCGCGACCAGCGCGCGTACCGCGCGCTCGAGGACCAGCAGCCGGCGCGCGCGGCCACGCTGTTTCAGGATCCGGAGTGGCGCGGCGCCGCGCAGTACCGTTCCGGGGAGTTCGACGCGAGCGCCACCACGCTCGCGCCGATCGACTCGGCCGACGGCCAGTACAACCGCGGCAACGCCCTCGCGAAGGCCGGCAAGATCGAGCCCGCGATCGAGGCCTACGACCGTGCGCTCGCGTTGAATCCCGACCACGCCGACGCGCGCTACAACCGCGATCTGCTGAAGAAGTTCCTCGACGACCATCCGCAGCAGAAGCCGCAACAGCCCCCGCAGCAGCAGCCGCAGGATCAGAATGGCGGCCAGGACGACCAGGGCAAGCAGGGCGATTCGAAGGACTCCGACGGCAACGCCGATCAGAAGGACGGCCAGAAGTCCGGCGAGCGCAAGGCCAAGCAGGGCGAGCAGGGCAAGAGTGGCGACAGCTCTGCCGACGGCGACAGCGACGAGCAGAAACAGAAGGATGGCGAGCAGCAGCAGGAGCAGAACGCCGCGAACGCCGAGCAGCAGAAGGACGGCCCCGATTCGCCGAACAAGGCGCCGGGCCCCGAGGACGTCGAGAAATGGGCGTCGGAGCAGGCCGCGGAGCAGTGGCTGCGGCGCGTGCCGCAGGACCCGGGCGGCCTGCTGCGGCGCAAGTTCCTCTATCAGTATCAGCGCATGGGCGTGGATCAGGAAGGCAAGCCGGTGTTGCAGAACGGCCCGGAGCGCAAGCCATGGTGAGAGGCCGCGTGTTGCGGAGGCTGCTGGCCGCGGCCGCGCTCGCGTGCGCGACGCTGGCCGGCGCCCAGGCGCCAGGGTTGACCGCGAGCGTCGACCGGCCCGTGGTGCGCGACGGCGAGTCGTTCACGTACAGCATGCGCGCGGACGGCGCCGTGCGCGGCGAACCCGACGAGACACCCCTGACGCAGCAGTTCGACGTGCTGCAGCGCTCGAGCAGCTCGCGCGTGCAGATCCTGAACGGCCAGACCTCCCAGGTCACGGAGTGGCTGTTCCAGCTCATGCCGAAGAGCACGGGCGAGTTCACGATTCCGCCGCTGCGCGTCGGCGACCGGCAATCGAACGCCGTCACGGTGCGCGTGCTGCCGCCCGACCCGGCCGCGGCCGCCGCCGCCGATATCTTCATGGAGCTCGATGCGCAGCCGAAGACGGCGTACGTGCAGTCGCAGGTGCTGTTCACGCTGCGCCTCTTCATCGGCGTCAGCACGGGGCGCGCGACACTCACTCCGCCGGAAGTCACCGGCGGGGAGGCCATCGTCGAGCGACTCGGTGAGGACAGCCAGTACCAGACGATGCGCGGCGGGCGCACGTTCATCGTGCGCGAGCGCCGCTTCGCCGTGTTCCCGCAGGCGGCCGGCAAGCTGACGCTCGGCCCCGCCACGTTCGAGGCCATGGTGATTCCGGACCGCGGGTTCTCGCGCGTGCAGAGGTTCCGCTCGGGGCAGGTCGAGATCGACGTGCAGCCGGCCGTCGCGCCGCCGCCCGAGTTCCCGGGCGCCGCGTGGCTGCCCGCGCAGCACGTGACGTTGAGCGAGGAGTGGAGCGATTCCGCGCCCGAGGTCGCGGTCGGTGTGCCGCGCACTCGCAAGATCGTCGTGGAAGGACTCGGCCTGCTCGAGACGCAGCTGCCGGACGTAACCGTTGCGCAGCAGACCGGTATCCGGCAGTACGCCGATCAGCCCGAGCTGTCGCACGAGGTCACCGCGGACGGCCTGAAGTCGCGGCGCAGCGTGAGCTTCGCGGTCATCGCACAGCAGCCCGGCGAGGTCACGCTCGCGGGCGTGCAGGTGCCGTGGTGGAACGTGACGGCGCAACGCTGGGAGGTCGCCGAGCTGCCGCCGCGCACGCTGACGGTCACGCCGAGCACAGAGCCCGCGCCGACGCAGGACGTGGCCGCGCCCGCGACCACCGCCGAGACGCCGGCAGCGCCGGCGCGCAACTGGTGGCCGATCGCGAGCGCGGTGCTGGCGCTGGCCTGGCTCGTGACGATGGCGCTCTGGTGGCGCTCGCGGGGCGCAGCCGTGTCGAAACCCGACGTGCGTGGTGCGCCCGCGGGCGAAGGCCGGCCGCCCGTGGCACCCGTGCGCAAGATCCTGCGCGACCTCGACAGTGCGTGCGCCGTGGGTGACGCGGACGCGGCGCGCCGGGCGCTGCTGGCGTACGCCGAGGCGCGGTTCGGCGCGGACGCGCCGCGCAGCCTCGGTGCGCTGGCAGCCGTGCTGCCGGCCGCCGTCGGCCGGGAGGTGCTGGCGCTCGAGGCCGCGATCTACGGCTCGACGCCGGGTACGTGGCAGGGTGACGGGTTCAAGGCCGTCCTGCCGCAGCTCGAGAGGCTCGACCGGGAGGGCCGGCAGGCCAAGGACGAGCCGCTGCTGCCGCTGTATCGCTGAGGTAACAGCGCTCTTTGTGACCCAGGTTCAGGAAACGGGCGGCCGGCACGCGCAGAGTGTGTGGTCCGGAGAGTGCTTGCCCGCATGGACTTGACGAAGCTCGACCCGCAGGACCATGGCTCGCCCTTCGCGGAACAGCTGCAGCGCGGTTTCTCGAACCTGCGTTTCGCGGCCCCGCTCGAGAGGGATTTTCGCGAGTTCTACGTCGCGCAGAATCTCGCGCGCGCCCGCCTGTCGGGTCTGATCGCGCTCGTGCTCGTGCTGGCGTTGACTTGTATCGATCTCGTCTTCGGCTCCCCGGCGCTGGGCAAGCTGAACGCACTGCGTCTCGGCGTGCTATGCCCGCTGCTGTTGCTGCTCGCGGCTGCGGTGGCGCTGCCGGTGGCCCGGCGCTACTACACCGAGATCGTGTCGGTGGGCGTCACGCTCGTCGGTTTCGTCGTCACCTACATCACGCACGTCGCATCGCTGGCGGGTGCGTCGTACGTGCTGGCCGGGCTCGTGCTCGTGGTGCTGTTCGGATGTCTGTTCCTCGGCCTGCTGTTCAACGTGGCGATCGCCGTGGCGGCCCTGCTGATCGCGGCGCACTTCGTCAGCGGGCTCGTGGTGGGCCTGCCGCTCGACGTGCTGAGCTACATGACCGCGATCCTCGGCGCCGCCGCCGTGATCGGCGGCATCGCGACGTACAACCTCGAGCACGCGCTGCGCACCAATTTTCTCGAGACCCGTCTGCTGAACGAGCTCGCCGAGCGTGACGGCATGACGGGCCTCTACAATCGGCGCATCTTCGACGACTACATCTACCGCATCTGGCGGCAGTCGCGGCGCGAGGGCACCGCCATCGCCATCGTGTTCGTCGACATCGACTTCTTCAAGATCTTCAACGACCTCTACGGCCACCAGGCGGGCGATGACTGCCTGAAGAAGGTCGCGAAGTGCATCGCACGCGGCGCGAAACGGCCGTTCGATTTCTCCGCCCGCTACGGGGGCGAGGAGTTCGTGCTCGTGCTCTACGACCCGCCCGAGGATTACGCGCGCGGCGTGCCTGAGCAGATCCGCCGCGACGTGCTCGATCTCGCGATCCCGCACGCGGGCTCGCAGGCGGCGAAGTTCGTGACGGTCAGCGTGGGTCTCTCGCTCGCGCGGCCCGACTCGACGCACAGCCTGGCCGGCGCCATACAGATGGCCGACGAAGCGCTGTATCTGGCCAAGCGCGAGGGTCGCAACCGCGTCGTGTGCAAGGACTCGGACGACTCCGAGGTCGAGACCGGCAACTTCCGCGTCGTCTACCGCGATCTGCGGTAGCGGGCTACCACGTGCCGGTGTTCGGCATCGACGCCCAGGGCTCGGCTTTCGGCAGCGCGTCGCCCTTCTGCAGCAGCTCGATCGAGATGTTGTCCGGCGAGCGCACGAACGCCATCTTGCCGTCGCGCGGCGGGCGGTTGATCGTGACGCCCGCCTTCATGAGCTTGCTGCACAACGCGTAGATGTCGTCGACCTCGTACGCCACGTGACCGAAGTTGCGGCCGGCCGTGTACTGCTCGGGATCCCAGTTGTAGGTCAGCTCGATCGCGCAGTCCTCCTGGCCTTCGGGCGCCACGAACACGAGCGTGAAGCGTCCGCCCTGGTGCTCCATCCGGCGGACTTCCTTGAGTCCGAGCTTGTTGCAGTAGAAGTCGAGCGACTGCTCGAGATTGCTGACGCGCACCATTGTATGCAGATACCGCACGACCTATTCTCCCGACGAACAGTTGAGCGCCGACTATACCGCGACGATGCGGCAGCTTTAAGGCAGCCCGAGACTTGACTGCTCCACGCATTCTCTTCGTGCCGGGGTTGAACCCGAAGCCGCCGCGCGAGCTGTACCGGCCACAGCTCATGCGCACGCTCGCGGCCGGGCTCGCACGCTCGCGGCCCGCTGCCGCCGCCTGGTTCGCGGCGCACCCGGACGCGTTCCGGCTCGTGGCGTGGACGTACCTTTTCTACGGCGCACATCGCGACATCACCGTCGATCTGCCGGGCATCGAGCGGCTGCTCGCGCAGGCCGGGCCGAGCGCCGAGGACCTGGGCGAGCTGCACTCGCTGCCGCGCAGGTGGAAGCGCTGGTCGTACGTCATCGGCGACACATGGCCGTTGCTCGGCCGCTGGCTGGCGCCGGCAGCCACGCGGCGGCTCATGCACGAGGCGAACCGGTACCTCAAGAATCGCGGCGGCGTCGGCGACGGTGTGCGGGCCGTGCTGCGGGCGGAGCTCGACTCCGCGTGGCAGGCCGGTGCGCAGGTGCTGCTGATCGGCCACAGCCTGGGCTCGGTCATTGCCTACGACACGCTGTGGGAGCTGTCGCGCGTGCGGGGCTCGCCGGGCCGCATCGATCTGTTCGTGACGATGGGCAGCCCGCTCGCGACGCATTTCATCCAGCGCAAGGTGGCCGGCTCGCGCGAGCGGGGCGCGGCGCGCTATCCGGCCAACGTCGGGCGCTGGGTCAACTTCACGGCGCGCGGTGACACGACGGCGCTCAAGCCCCGGCTCGCGCCGACCTTCGGCGAGATGGTGACGCTCGGCCTGCTCGAGTCGATCGACGACACGGTCGGCTTCGATAACTACTTCCGCGGCGAGCTCGGCTACAACGAGCACGAAGCGTACGGGTACTTGTCGCAGGCGGTCGTCGGTTCCGTGGTCGGCGACTGGCTGGCGAAGAACGCGCTCGTTTGAGCGTGGCGGAAGTTCTG
>DASZSB010000043.1:0-33375 GCA_035548835.1 Gammaproteobacteria bacterium
GGCCGGCGCGCCCGGTGCGGCGGCCGCGGGCCTGGCCGGGGCCGCCGCGGGTGCGGCCGGCGCTGCAGCGGGCTTGGCCGTGGGCGCAGCGGCCGCGACGACACCCGGCTCGAGCACGGCCAGCACCTGGCCGCTCGTGACCACGGCGCCATCGCCCGCGACGATCTGCTTCAGGACGCCGTCGGCCGGCGCAGGCACCTCGAGCACGACCTTGTCCGTCTCGAGATCGACGAGATTCTCTTCGCGCCGGACGGTGTCGCCGGGCTTCTTGTGCCAGGACACCAGAGTGGCGTCGGCCACGGATTCGGGGAGTTGCGGGACTTTGACCTCGATGCTCACTTCAAAACCACCCTATCGTCGGATGCCCCCGCAATGTTCTTCTCAGGCGCGCTTGCTCACCGTGGAGCGGGTCGTGCGCTCGCGAGCCGGCGACGTCAGCGCTGCAGCGACCAGCGCCTGCTGCTGCCGGACGTGCAACGCATGGATGCCTGACGCCGGCGCGGCCGCGCCCGGGCGGCCCGCATAGAACAGCTCGTGCCGCGGCGACAGCGGCTCCTGCAGGCGGTGCCGGATCTGGTACCAGGCGCCCTGGTTCTGCGGCTCCTCCTGGCACCAGACGATTTCCGTGGCGTTGCGGTAACGCGCAATGACCCGAGCATACTCTTCGATCGGGAACGGATACAGCTCCTCGATGCGCACCAGCGCGACGTTCGTGATGTTGTCGTGCCGGCGCGATTCGGCGAGATCGAAGTACACCTTGCCGCTGCAGAACACGACGCGCGTGACCGCATCGTCGGCCAGCGCCTCGACCTCCTCGATGACCGGCTGGAACCGGCCACGCGACAGATCCGCGAGGCTCGACACCGAGAGCTTGTGGCGCAGCAGGCTCTTCGGCGTCATGACGACGAGCGGCTTGCGCAACGGGCGCAGCATCTGCCGGCGCAGCATGTGGAACATCTGCGCGGGCGTCGAGGGCACGCACACCTGCATGTTGTGCTCCGCGCACAGCTGCAGGAAGCGTTCGAGGCGCGCGGACGAGTGCTCCGGGCCCTGGCCTTCGTAGCCGTGCGGCAGGAACAGCGTGAGACCGCACAACCGGCCCCACTTCGCCTCGCCCGAGCTGATGAACTGGTCGATGACCACCTGGGCGCCGTTGGCGAAATCGCCGAACTGGCCTTCCCAGATCACGAGCGAGTCCGGCGACGTGGTGCTGTAGCCGTACTCGAAGCCGAGCACGGCTTCTTCCGACAGCAGTGAATCCGCGATCATGAACGCACGCGGGTCGTTCGCCACGTGGGCCAGCGGCAGGAACGCCTCGCCGCTGGTCTGGTCGATCAGTGCGGCGTGGCGGTGGAAGAACGTGCCGCGGCGGCTGTCCTGGCCGATCAGCCGCACGTGGAAATTCGCCGCGAGCAACGTGGCGTAGGCCAGATTCTCCGCGAAGCCCCAGTCGCAGCCGATCTCGCCGGCCGCCATGCGACGGCGCTCTTCCATGATGCGTTGCACGCGCGGGTGCAGCTTGTGGGTCGCCGGTACCGTGTTGATGAGCGCGCTCAGACGATTGAGCTCGGCTTCCGGCAGCCCCGTGTTGACCGTGTCGTTCAGCGACGCCTGGTGATAGCGGCTCCAGTCCACCGTGTACTGGTTGCCGATCATGCCGAGCGCCGCCTCGTTGGTCTTGCGACCTTCGTCGAGCGCCGCGCGGTAGTCCTCGGTCATCTTGTCGACGGCGTCCTGCGACGCGACGCCCGCTTCCACGAGCTGGCGCGCGTAGATTGCGCGCACACCCTGGTGCTCGCGGATCGCTGCGTACATCGTGGGCTGCGTGGCGGCCGGCTCGTCGGCCTCGTTGTGACCGAGCCGGCGATAGCCGATCAGGTCGATCACGACGTCCTTGTGGAACTGCTGCCGGTAGCGCAGGGCCAAGCGCACGGCTGCGACCGCCGCCTCGGGGTCGTCGCCGTTCACGTGGAACACCGGCGCCTCGATCATCTTCGCGATGTCGGAGCAGTAGGTCGTCGAACGGCTGTCGCGCGGATCGCTGGTCGTGAAGCCGATCTGGTTGTTGATGACGATGTGGACCGTGCCGCCCGTGTAGAACGCACGCGTCTGCGAAAGCTGGAACGTCTCGGCCACGACGCCTTGGCCCGCGAACGCGGCGTCACCGTGGATCAGCACCGGCATGACCTGCAGCCCGAGCTCGTCGCCGCGGCGGTCCTGGCGTGCGCGCACGGACCCTTCGACCACGGGGTTCACGATCTCGAGGTGCGACGGGTTGAAAGCCAGCGCGATGTGGACGTTGCCCCCCGGTGTACGGACGTCGGCCGAATACCCTTTGTGGTACTTCACGTCGCCCGAGCCCTTGAGGCTCGCGAGGTCGTACTGGCCCTCGAACTCGGAGAAGAGGTCCGACGGCGACTTGCCGAGCACGTTCACGAGCACGTTCAGCCGCCCGCGATGCGCCATGCCGATCACGAGCTCCTGCACGCCGGCCTCGCCCGCGCGCTGGATCAGGTCGTCGAGCACGGGAATCAGCGTCTCGCTGCCTTCGAGCGAGAAGCGCTTCTGGCCGACGAACCGAGTGTTCAGATACCGCTCGATGCCTTCGGCGCGCGTGAGGCTCGCGAGGATGGCGCTCTGCTCCTGCGGCGAGAACGCGGCCTGCACGCGGCTCGTCTCGAACTGCTCGCGCAGCCACAGCCGCTCGCGTGCGCGGGAAATGTGCGCGAACTCCGCCGCCAGCTTGCCGCAGTAGATGCGCTTCAGCAGCGCGAGGATATCCTGCAGCTTCATGCGCGCATGCCCCGTGCCGGCAAGGCCGCCGGTCGAGAACTCGCGCGTGAGATCGGATTCGTCGAGCCCGAGGAAATCGAAGCTCAGCACCGCCGGCGCCGGCCGTTGCCACAACCCCAGAGGGTCGAGATCGGCGATCTGATGGCCGCGCAGGCTGTAGACCTGGATCAGGCGCGACACCGCGGCCTGCTTCTCGATGGCGGGGGAATCGCTGGCGGCCCCGGCCGCCGCGGTGGCGACGCTGCGCTGCCGGGCCCGGTGCGCTACGGCCTGGACGATCGGCCCGTGGGCGACGTCGGTGCCCCCCTTGGCCAACGTGCTGAAATACTGGCGCCATTCCGCGGGCACGCTGCCCGGTTCGGCGAGAAACTGCTCATAGAGCCACTCGACGTAGGTCGCGTTGGCTCCCTGCAGAGGCGACGACTCGTACTGGTCCTTGAACACTGTGCTCATGAGCGTGGGCTCGGAGGGGCGCAAACAAACGAATGTGCCGCCTCCAAGTCTGAAGGCGCGCGTAGTGTAGCCAAACGCTAATTAAGTTCAAACGCGCGAATTCACAAGATTGCGCGCAGCAGCCACCACTCGTAGGTGATCAGCGCGACATAGGCCACGAACAGGCCTTGCAGGACGACCCCGACCTTCATGACGCGGAACAGCCGGGCACGGGCGACGGCGACGAGCACGAGCACGCCGACACTCGTAAACGCCATCTTCACCACGGCGAAGAGCTGCGGATGGTGCCTCAGCAGGAAGGCCATGACCGGATTGGCCTCCGTGGCACCGGCCGTCAGCAACATCAGCGTGAAGAAGGCGTCGACGACCGACAGCAGCAGGATCGTGACGGACAGGAACAGCAGGTACGGCTCGTGCCAGTCGATCGGCAGGTGGTGCTCACCGGCCCTGCGTCCGCCGCGGCGCCGGGGCGTGATGCCCCCTTGGAGGAACGTGCGCAACGAGGTCCGCCGGCGGTCGGGTCCGAGACGTCGTTCGACGAATGCAGCGGCGGAAGACAGGTGCTCGGCCAGTGGGCGGTCTTGGCGGGAAGTCAAGGCGGTTCGGCTCTTTATGGTTATTCGGAAGACCCAAATGCAAGAACCAAGCCCGGAGCGCGGGGCGCAGCATTTTCCGCGCCTTCCGCACGGAAACGGTGAACGGGCGCCGGCCGCCTGTAAAGGTTTTCGACGACGCCGATCCGGGCTGCGCGCGTGCGCCTCAATCCGTGGCGCGCAGCAGATAGGCGATCAGGTCCCGCCGGTCTGCCGGCGAGCGGTACCCCGTGAATGCCATCTTCGTGCCGGCGACGAACGTCATGGGCTCGGTCAGCCAGGCTTCGAGCGAGACCGGCGTCCACACGAGCCCCGAGGCCGCGAGCGCCGGCGAGTAGTCGAAGCCGGCCACCGTGCCCGCGTGCCGGCCGAAGACCCCGTGCAGGTTGGGTCCGACCAGCGTGCCCTGGCCCGGGCCGAAGGTATGGCACGCGGCGCAGGCGAGGCTCAGCAGCCTCCCGCGCTCGGGATCCGCGCTCGCGAACTCGGGCTGGGCCAGGTACTGCGCCGCCGTACGCACCGGGCCCGGGTCGAAACCGGCCGCCTGCGCCACGGGGCTCTGCAGCACCGCCGGTGCGGACGCCTGCCCGGCCGGCGCGGGCGCGGGCGCTTCGCACGCCGTCAGCCCGCCGAGGCATGCCGCAACGGCGACGCCGAGCAGCGCTCTGTCTACCAGCGCCATTCGGACGCGACCTGAAACACGACGTCGGGGGCCGTGCCGACGCCGACGTCCTCGACGATGGCGAAGTGAAGCGTGCCGCGGCGTCCGGCGGGCCGCCAGGCACCGAACGTGAACATGGAAGCCGCTTCGCCGAACTCGTGAAGGGGCGACGAATAGAAAGGCCCGTGGACGTCGAGTTGCGCTTTGAGCCCGAACTTGGGCCAGGGCTGCCACGAACCCCCGACGATGCCCGTATACACCCAGCGATGCGAGTCGAAGCCGATGCCGTCGGGGGTGCCGGCCAGCACGGCGCCGACGCCCCAGTAGTAGCCTGCGGGCCGTTTGCGCGCCAGCAGCGGCTGCGACCGCAACAGCGTGATGGCCGCGTCCGCCGAGCCGCTGCCGGACAGCATCGCCGGGTCGCCGGTCGGCAGCTTGGCCGTGATCTCCACCACGAACTGCCGGTCGTCCCCGATCGTGCGGGCCGCCTTCAGCTGCACGTCGCCGACGCCACCGCGGGCGCGGTCGAGCACGAGGAAGTCATTCCCGCGGCGACCGGCCTCGAACAGCAACGCGTCCTCGGGCCGCCGATTGCGTCCTTCGTCCGGCAGCCCGAAAGCCGAGTGCCAGGCGTCGATCGCGTCGTCGAGGAACCCGCCCGTGATCTCGTAGTACGGCACCTCGGCGCCCACCGACCAGCCGTTGTCGAAGGCGTGTGCGAAGGCGACCGTCGTCCGGTGCGTTTCGCCGTCCAGAATCACCGAGTCGCCACCGCGCGCCGAGAGGCGGTAGTGGTTCGCGATCTCGAACGTTGCGCCGAAGCGGTTGCCGGGCGAAACGGTGTCCCACGCAGGCAAGCCGAAGATCGCGACGAGCGGATTCAGATTCCGGATGTGCATCGGCTCGGCCTGCTGCGCGAGCGCCGGGCCCGCGATGCACGTGGCCAGCACCGCTCCGAACGCTTCACGAATCGAAATCATCGTCGGGTCCTTCCGTCGTCGTTCTGCGTGATCGCGCGGCCACGCGCCCCGCACCGAGCGCCGCCCCGGCGGAGCCATGCGCCGCGATTGTAAACAGCGGGCCCGCGGGCCTCCAGCGAGCCCGCGCGTTTCGCTATGCCGGGGGGAGCCTGTACTATGCCGCCAATCGGCCGGATCGGCCCTGTACACCTGCGACCACGAATGACAGTCCGTGACGTGAAGATCTTCGCCTTGCTGTTCGCCGCGCTCGCCCTGGCCGGCTGCAACCAGGGTCAAAAGGCGCCGCTGAGGACGAATGCCTACGTGGTCAACGTCGCGCCCGACTTCGCGGCGCTCGGCTATCGACGCGAGCAGACGGACCAGATCGATTCGCTGGACTTCAAGGGCGTCGTCAAACACGACTATGGCGCCGACACGTACGACTTCTTCGTCTACCAGCGCACGCTGACCAACGACACGCTGGGCAGCTGGACGTTCACCAAGCAGCTCGTCAGCGACAAGAACTACGTATTCGTGCTGGCCGAAGCCGGGGGCCAGGTCTCCCCCCAGATCGTCGAGTACCCGGTCAAGATCGCGAACAGCGGCGACTCGCAGTTCGTGGTGATGCATGCCGGCGAGAACCTGCCCACGATGGACGTCTACATCACGCCGGCGGGCACCGGCATCGTGGGCGCCGCACCGCGGGGCACCCTGAGCTTCCTGGGTCAGACGGCGGCTACGACGCTGACCAACGGCACCTACGACATCACGCTGACGGCCGCGGGCGACCCGAGCACGGTGCTGTTCACGTCTTCGACCGTGAACCTGGCCGCCGACACCACCAACGTCTTCGTGATCACCCCCGAGGGCGGCGCCGGCACCGAGACCATGAGCATCGCGGCGGTGCAGGACAGCAGCTACGTGCTGTACTCGACCAACGCGACGTCCGCGCTGCGCGTCATCAACGCCGCGGGCGACCAGCAGCCGCGCGACGTGGCCATCAACCACGAGTTCTCGCCGCCGCTGTTCCCGTCGGCAGCGTACGCTACCGCGACCGCGTACCAGCAGGTCCCGGTCTCGACGACGCTTCCCGTCACCGCGACGCCGCCCGGCAATCCCGGCGTGCTCGAGCTCGACACGACGACCGCCACCTATCCCGGCCAGAAAGCCTCGTTGCTGCTGACGGGACCCACGGGCACGCTGGCCCTGCTGTTCGCCGACGACGACGGCCGGCGCATCGTCAAGGAAGCCAAGGTGCGTTACATCGCCGCCGCGACGCAATTCGCGACGGCCACGGATTTCGTGCTGCTGCCGCCCGGCACGGCCGATCAGACGACGATCGCCGCTCGCACGACGCTCGTCGCGCCGGCCGCGAGCACGGGCTACGACCCGGTGGTGCCGGGCACCTACGAGCTCCTGCTGCGCGAGGTGGGGACGAACACCGTTCGCGCGGGCCCCATTACGGTCAACCTGGTCGAAGGCGGCCTCTACACGATCCTGAGCCTGAACGGCGCCGACGGCACCACGAGCTCGGTCGCGTTCCTCGACGACCAGCCGTAGCCGGCCGCGCGTCGGCCCGCGGCCGCGACCTGCTATCCTTCGCGGCGGGCACGTGCCGCGCGTCGGTCGTCCGCCCCGGTAGCTCAGGGGATAGAGCGTTCGCCTCCTAAGCGGAAGGTCACAGGTTCGAATCCTGTCCGGGGCGCCATTTGCGACCTCACGGCGCCGCGTGCCGCTCCACCGGGAGGGGGCATGGCCGGTCTTCTGTCCAGGGAACGCATCGTCGCGACGCCGTCGTTCAACCGCTGGCTCGTGCCGGTGGCGTCCATCGCGATCCACCTGTGCATCGGATCGGTCTACGCCTGGAGCATCTACAACCCGGCGCTGACTCGCGTGTTCGGCGTCGTGACGCCCGCGGCCGACGACTGGTCGTTGGCCGAAACCAACCGGGTGTTCACGATCGCGATCGTGTTCCTCGGCCTCTCCGCCGCCGTGGCCGGCAAGTGGCTCGAGGACGTCGGACCGCGCAAGGTCGGAACGGTCGCGGCCTTCTGCTGGGGCGGCGGCTATCTCGTGGGCGGGCTCGGCATCGCGCTGCATCAGCTGTGGCTCGTGTATCTCGGCTACGGCGTGATCGGCGGCTGCGGACTGGGCCTTGGCTACGTGTCGCCCGTCAGCACCCTGATCCGCTGGTTCCCGGATCATCGCGGCATGGCCGCCGGCATGGCGATCATGGGATTCGGCGGTGGGGCCATCATCGGTGCGCCGCTGAAGCGCTTCCTGATCCGAACGTTCTACTCCGCGCCGGAGTATCTCGGCAGCATCGACCAGGTGCGGCTCGTGACGCAGAGCGGCCGCCGCTTCGCCGAGGTGGCCGGCGGGATGCGCGAGGTCGTCGTCGTTGGCGCGAACGACGTCGGCGGAATGATCGTGCGCGGCGCCGAAGGCGTGTACGCCGTCGGCACCGGCAACGTGGGCGTCGCGCAGACGTTCCTCACACTCGGCATCGTGTACTTCGTGGTGATGCTCGTCGCCGCGTTCTCCTACCGGGTGCCCGCCCCGGGCTGGAAACCCGCGGGCTGGGTGCCGCCCGATGCCGCGCACCGCGCGAAGCGCATGATCAGCACACACAACGTGCACCTCGACGAGGCGCTGAAGACGCGGCAGTTCTACCAGCTCTGGATCGTGCTGTGCTTCAACGTGACCGCCGGCATCGGCGTGCTCAGCGTGGCGCAGACCATGATGACGGAGATCTTCGGCACGACGCTGCCGGCCATCGTCGACGGCGGGTTCGCGGCCACCTACGTCGTGATGATCAGCGTGTTCAACATGCTGGGCCGGTTCTTCTGGGCCAGCACGTCGGATTACATCGGCCGCCGGGCCACCTACTGGATCTTCTTCGCGCTCGGCATCGCGCTGTATCTCTCGATCCCGTTCGTGGCGCACGGCGTCAGCGTGAGCCCTTCGGTGACCTGGCTCGTGTACTTCTACGCCGCCACGATGATCATCTTCACGATGTACGGCGGCGGCTTCGCGACGATTCCGGCGTACCTCGCCGATCTGTTCGGCACGCGCTACGTCGGCGGCATCCACGGGCGGGTGCTGACCGCGTGGAGCGTGGCGGGCGTGCTCGGACCGGAAGCCATCACGCGCCTGCGAGCCACGGCGCTCGATTCCGCGGTGCGCGACCTCGCCGCCCACGTGGACGGTGCCCGCTTCCGCGAGACCTTCGGTGCCGGCCTCGAGCAGCTGGACTCGCTCGTGGCGCAGAAGACCGTGACGATCGGGAAACTCATGGAGATCGCGCCGGCGGGCACGGTAGACCCCACGCCCGGCCTCTACAACGTGACGATGTACCTGATGGCGGGGCTGCTCGCGATCGCGCTGGTCGCCAACGCGCTGGTACGCCCCGTCGATCCGAAGCACCATCTGCCGGACGAACCGGCCACGGGAGCCCTGTGACGATGACTGCAGCACGCGCCTCGAAACGGACCTGCGCGATCGCCACGCTGGCGATCCTCACGGCCTGCTCACCGAAGAACGACGGCGGTGCCGGCGGGACCGCGGCGACGGCGCCACGGCCGGCCCCGATCATCACCCTGGACTCGCACGACGACATTCCGCTCGATTTCGCCACGCCGGCCGTCGACCCCGCGACGGCCGACCTGCAGGTCAATCTCGACAAGATGAAGGCCGGCGGACTGAATGCGGGCTTCTTCATCGTCTACGTCGGTCAGTCCGCACGCACCGACGACAACTACGCGCATGCGCAGGCGGACGCGCTGACGAAGTTCGCCGCGATCCATCGAATGGCCGAGGAGCTCTATCCCCGCCGGATCGAGATCGCATACCACGCCGACGACGTGGGCCGGATCGTCGCCGCCGGCAAGCTCGTGGCCGCGATCGGCATCGAGAATGGCTTCGTGCTCGGCAGGAACCTCGAGATGCTGGACCGGTACTACGAGCTCGGGGCGCGCTACGTCACGCTCTCCCACGACGGCAACAACGACCTCGCGGGCTCCGCGCGGCCGAAGCCCGAGCTCGGCGACCCGGACACGACGAGCGGCGTGACCGCGCTCGGCGCCGAGGCCATCGCGCGCATGAACCGGCTCGGCATCATGGTGGACATCTCGCACGGCAGCAAACAGACGGCGCTCGACGCGATGCGCCTGTCGGCCGCGCCGGTGATCGCGTCGCACTCCGGCATCGCCGGCGTGTCGGTGCATCCGCGCAACCTCGACGACGAGACGCTGCGCGCGCTGCGCGACGACGGCGGCGTCGTGCAGGTCGTGGCCTATGACGCGTACCTCAGGCACCAGTCGGACGAGGAGCTGGCCGCGTTGCGCACCTTGCGCGAGCGCGTAGGGCTCACGGCCGGCGGCCCCGGCAGCCTGCCGCCCGACCGGCGCGCGGAGTACGAGAACGGATTGCGCGAGATCCAGGCCCAGTGGCCGCCCGCGACCGTCAAGACCTTCGTCGATCACATCGACTACGCGGTCAAGCTGATCGGCGTCGACCACGTGGGCATCAGCTCGGACTTCGGCGGGGGCGGCGGCGTGACGGGCTGGAACGACGCGAGCGAGACCGGCAACGTGACGGCCGAGCTGCGCGCGCGCGGCTACAGCGACGCCGACATCGGCAAGATCTGGAGCGGCAACCTGCTGCGCGTGTGGCGCGCAGCCGAGCAGACGGCCGCGCAGCTCAAAGCCGCGCCGCACTGACGCGGCGGCGTTACTTCTTCGCGGTCTTGTTCGCCTCGACGCGCCAGACGCTCGTCTGACGCAACGCGTCGGCCACCTTGCCCGTGCGCTTCAGCTGCGTCGGCTGGTGCGCGTAATAGGCCTTCTCGTACGCGACGCCGGGTTGGCGCAGCACGACACCCAGGGCCACCGGAAAATCCGGGCCGCTCATGCCGAGCAACAACTGCGCGAGCACGCGATTCGTCTCGTCGTGGATCAGCACCTCATTCGGCCGGGCCTTCGCATCGATCACGTGCAGCGTCATGGTCTTCGCATCGAACGCGAGGCCCTTCGAGCCGTTCTCGCCGAACACGAGGGGATGCCCGTGCCGCACGTGGACCTGCGCGTCCGCTTCCTTGTCGCGATCGGTGAACGAGTTGAACACGCCGTCGTTGTAGACGATGCAATTCTGGAAGATCTCGACGAAGGCCGCGCCCTCGAACCCGTGCGCCGCCTCGAGAACGCCGCCGAGACCCGTCTTGTCCACGTCGATGGCGCGCGCGATGAACTTCGCGCCCGAACCGAGCGCGAACAACCCCGGCGACGCCGGCGGATCAAACGAGCCGCCCGGGGTCGACGGCGAGCGCGTGCCGGCGCGGGACGTGGGCGAGTACTGCCCCTTCGTGAGCCCGTAGATCTCGTTGTTGAACAGCAGGATCTTGAAGCCGACGTTGCGCCGCAGCGCGTGCATCAGGTGATTGCCGCCGATCGACAGACCGTCGCCGTCACCGGTCACGACCCAGACGTCGAGATCCGGGTTCGCGAGCTTGAGCCCCGTGGCGATCGCCGGCGCGCGGCCGTGGATCGTGTGGAAGCCGTACGTCTCGACGTAGTACGGAAATCGCGACGAGCAGCCGATGCCCGACACGAACACCGTCTTCTCGGGCACGGCGCCGACGTCGGCCAGCGCGCGCGTCACGGACTTGAGCACGGCATAGTCGCCGCAGCCCGGGCACCAGCGCACTTCCTGCGACGACGCGAAGTCCTTCTGCTGCAGCTGTGCACTCATGCGCGCTCTCCCCTGACGGCCCGCACGGCCGGCTTGACGGCCAGCAGGCTGCGGATCTTCTGCACGAGCTCGCCGATCATGAACGGCTGGCCCGTGACCTTGTTGAACTGGATCGTTGCCACGCCGAGCTTGTCGCGCAGCAGCGTGGCGAGCTGGCCCATGTTCATCTCCGGCACCAGGATGCGGTCGAAGCCGGCCAGCAGCTCGCCCAGGTTCGCCGGCAGCGGGCTCAGGTGGCGCAGATGGATGTGGGCGACGCGGTCCTTGGGAGACATCGCGCGCACGGCCTGATAGATGGCGCCGTACGTGGACCCCCAGCCGACGACTGCGAGCGAGCCCGTCTCGGGCCCGATCTCGACCTTCTGCGGCGGGATGAACTTCGCGACGGAGGCCACCTTGTCGGCACGCAGCTGCGTCATGGCCTGGTGGTTCTGCGCGTCGTAGGAGATGTTGCCGGTCCGGATGTCTTTCTCGATGCCCCCGATTCGGTACATCAGACCCGGCATGCCGGGAACTACCCACGGCCGGCCCAGTGTCTCGGGATTTCGATCGAATATCACCGAGCTCACCGCCTGCCCGGGTTTGCGCTCGGCCGGTTTGTTGACCGGAATCCGCGGAATCTCGTCGACGTTCGGGATCCGCCACGGCTCGGCCGCATTCGCGAGATAACCGTCCGTCAGCAGGATGACCGGCGTCATGTGCCGCAGCGCGATGCGCACGGCCTCGATGGCCACCTCGAAGCAATCGCTCGGGCTGCGCGCCGCGAGCACGGGCAGCGGCGCGTCGGCGTTGCGGCCATAGACGGCCTGATACAGATCGGACTGCTCCGTCTTCGTGGGCAGACCGGTCGAAGGACCGCCGCGCTGCGAGTCGACGATCACGACCGGCAGCTCGGCGTTGATCGCGAGACCGATGGCCTCGGTCTTCAGCGCAATGCCGGGACCGGAGCTCGACGTGACGCCGATGGCCCCGCCGTACGACGCGCCGATGGCCGCGCACACCGCGGCGATCTCGTCCTCGGCCTGGAAGACGCCCACGCCGAGCTCGCCGTAGCGCGCGAGCTGGTGCAGCAGAGGCGACGCCGGCGTGATCGGATACGAGCAGAACACGATCGGGCGATCGGCCAGCTCGCCGGCGGCCGCGAGCCCGAGCGCGAGCGCTTCGCTGCCGCGGACTCCGCGGTACTCGCCCGGCGGGAACTGCGCCGTGTCGGTCGCGACGTGCGGCAGCGCGGCCGTGAGCTCGGCCGTCTCGCCATACGCATGACCGGCGCGCAGCGCCGCGAGGTTCGCGTCGCGCGTCGTCGCATCCTTCGCGAACTTCTTCTTGATCCAGTCCTCGATCGTCGTGACGTCGCGGTTGAACATCCACTGCACGAGACCGAGCGCCCAGAAATTCTTGCAGCGGCCCGCGTCGCTCTTGCTGAGTCCGAAGGCTTCGGTGGCCTCGAGCGTGTGCTTCGTGATGTCGACCTCGATGACCTGGTAGCCGTCGAGCACCCCGCTCTGGCGCGGGTCCTTCTCGTAGCCGGCCTTGGCGAGGTTGCGGCTCGTGAAGCTGTCGATGTTCAGAACGATCAACGCGCCGTCGGCCAGCAGCGGCAGGTTGACCTTCAGCGCCGCCGGATTGAAGGCAACGAGCACGTGCGGCGCATCGCCGGCCGTCGTGATCGGCCGCGCGCCGAGATTGATCTGATAGGCCGACACACCGAACGTGGTGCCGGCAGGCGCGCGAATCTCGGCGGGATAATCGGGGAACGTCGCGAAGTCGTTGCCGGCGAGCGCGGTGGCGGCCACGAACTGTGTGCCCATCAGCTGCACGCCGTCGCCGGAGTCACCGGCGAACCGAACCACTACAGATTGCGAGTCCATGCTGCTACCGTCATCCATCGAGCCTTGCGCCGCAGGACGCAACCGCTCGCGTTGTCTACCGCTGCCTCACCCGCCTGCGCCCTCGCCGCCCGCGGCTCACTGCCGGGCGGCACGCTGTTCCACGGGGTCCCACGCTGCTCCGCTCAACAGGTGAAGCGGCCCGGACAGATCCGCCGGGCCGCGGACTGCAGGGCATTCGTGCCCAGGGAGCAAAATGAGCGGGTATTATAGCGGGCCACCTGAAGATTCAGGCAATTCAAATGCATAAGCATATGGCCCAAGACCCGGTCGTAACGGCTCCGCATGCCTAAGGTCACCTACATCCAGCCGGACGGCGTCGCGCGCGTGGTCAACGTCCGCGCGGGCACCACCGCCATGGAGGCCGCCGTCGACAACGACGTCGCCGGGATCGTGGCCGAATGCGGCGGCGCATGTTCCTGCGCCACCTGCCACGTGTACGTCGATCCCGCCTGGGCGCCTCGACTCCCGCCGCCGGAGCCTCAGGAGAGCGGCATGCTCGAGTGCGTGCTCGACCGCCGGGAGACGAGCCGGTTGAGCTGCCAGATCGTGGTGACGGCGGCTCTCGACGGACTCGTGTTGACCGTCGCCGAAGAGCAGATCTGAGCCGCGGCGGGCCGAGCCGCCGGTCGCGGCAGGCTTGGACCTCGCCGCGGTTTTGTTGCAGAATTCCGCACCTTTGAATCGACCCAAAAGGGTGTGAGCATGACCTTCGTCGTCACCGAGGCCTGTATCAAGTGCAAGTACACCGACTGCGTCGAGGTGTGCCCGGTCGATTGCTTCCACGAAGGCCCGAACATGCTCGTGATCGACCCCGAGGAGTGCATCGACTGCACGCTCTGCGAGCCGGAGTGCCCGGTCGAGGCCATCGTGTCCGAGGACGACGTGCCGGCGGGTCAGGAGCAATTCCTGGGCATCAACGCGGAGCTCGCGAAAAACTGGCCCGTCATCACCAAGGCCAAGTCGCCACCGGCCGACGCGGACGAGTGGAAGGACGTCAAGGACAAGCTCAAGCTCTTGGAGCGCTGAGCGCGCTTTACGCCTGCTTCTTCAGTGGCAGCAGGGTGAGCAGGAACTTCATCACTCTCTGACCGAAACCTTGCGCGGGCTGGTGCTTCAGCTCGCGGCCTTCGGTCGACCACCTGAGCCTGCCTCTGGCGTCTAACGCGACCCGCCACGCGTTGTCGGGCTCCATGTCGCGCTCGATCAGATCGGCCAGCTGGCCTGCGAGCTCCGGTCCGTCGCTCCGCACGCCGATCTCCGTGTTGACCTCGAGCGAGCGCGGATCGATGTTCGGCGAGCCGATGAACGCCTTCTGCCGGTCGACCACGATGGCCTTCGTGTGCAGACCCAGCCTGGCCGGCGTCACGGGAGGCGTCACGTACTCCGCGAGCGCCTCGGCATCCGCGCGCAGCTCGTAGAGCTGTACGCCGGCTTTCAGCAGCGTGCGGCGCCACCACTGGTAGCCGGTGTGCGCGATCACGTGATTGTTCGTCGAGAGCGAGTTCGTCACGACCGCCACGCGCACGCCGCGCGCGACGAGCTGCCTGAACAGCTCACGGAACTGCTCGTCGGGAATCAGGTACGGCGAGCTGATCAGCACTTCGCGGCGGGCACTCGCGATCAACGCCTTCAGGTCGCCATAGAGTCGCCCCGCTGTCGGATCCTCGAACTCGGGAGAGTCCGCGAACAGCCGGTCGCGCCCCTTCGTCATGGTGTCGACGAGGTGCTCGAAGAACTCGGCCCAGTCCGCCGGCGCCACGGGAAACGACTGCAGTCGTTCGGCCTCGTCGGCGATGGCCGCGGCCAGGAACCGACGGGTGCCTTCCACCGGCAGCCGGGCACGGTCGTCGCGGGCAAACAGTCCCACGGGGAACGCGTGATCGCTGTTCCAGTACTGGTCGAACGACCCGGACACCGAGGCGACGACAGGCCCGGCCACCAGCACGTCGAGGTCGTTCTGCACGAACGGCGCGTAGACGCCGAAGTAACGATCGCCGATATTGCGGCCGCCGACGATCGCGAAACCGTTGTCCGCGATCAGGGTCTTGTTGTGCATGCGCCGGTTCAGGGCCAGCGGCCGGACGATGAACTCGAGCGCGGCCATGTAACGCCGGCCCCGGGTCTTCCAGGGATTGAACGTCCGCACCTCGATGTTCGGATGCGCGTCGAGCCGCACGATGTCGCCTCGCTGGCTCGCGATCGCGAAGTCGTCGATGAGCAGGCGAACCTTCACGCCGCGGTCGGCGGCTGCCAGCAGACGGCTCGCGAGCAGGTGCCCGGTGGCGTCGTCCTCCCAGATGAAGTACTGCACGTCGAGCGACGTGGCCGCCTCGTCCACCAGGGCCAGACGGGCGTCGAGCGCCAGCTTGTTGCGGTCGAGCAGCCAGTGCGCCGACTCGCCAACGTCGAGCCGGCCGCGGATACGGCCCGCGTAGTCCGCCAGGGGCCCATAGTGCGCCGCAGGCAGTGCCTGCTCCCGCACGATATCGACGCGCGACGGCAACGCGCACGCCGTCAGGAGCAAACAGGCCACCGCCCACGACCAACGCGCCCGGACCATCACGCGCCGCGAGTCCTTTCCGCCTTAGTGGTTTGCGTGCGCCGTGGATTCAATCGCTGAAGGAGCCGCCGGGCAGTGGACCATGATCGGTTCGCTGCGGCATGCGCTCCTGCCAATGCACCAGGTGGGTGTCTATACTAACGTGGGAAGCGGGAGTTCGCCCGAGAACTGCAACACCGTTGCGGCCGTACTCTCGACCGCCCGTGCGACGACCCGGGCTCGCGGTCGCGCAGTCATTTCACCGAGGGGAGAAGCGTATGAGCGGCAAACGGGATCTCTACATCAACGGGCAGTGGGTCGCAGCCAAAAGCAGGGCGACGTTCCCGGTCATGAATCCATCGACCGGCGAGGTCTTTGCACACGTGGCGGACGGCGGGCGCGCGGACGCCGCCGCGGCCATCGCAGCCGCCGCAGCCGCTCAGCCCGCCTGGGCCGCGCTGCCCCACTCGGAGCGCGCGCGGATGCTGACGAAGGTCGCGGACGTGCTCGCGGCGCGCCAGAAGGAATTCCAGGACGCCCTCGTCGACGAGGGCGGCTCGTGGATCGGCAAGACGATGTTCGAGACGGGCTACAGCGTCGGCGTGTACCGCGCGGCCGCGGCAGCGGCCTATCAGGTCACGGGCGAGATCCTGCCGTCGGATCACGGCAAGCTGAGCCTCGTCGTGCGCGAGCCGCTCGGCGTCGTGTCGGTCATCTCGCCGTGGAACTTCCCGCTGATCCTCTCGTCGCGCGGCTTCGCCGTGGCACTGGCCGTCGGCAACACGATCGTGTTGAAGCCGTCGGAGGAGACGCCCGTCGCGGGCGGCCTGCTGATCGCCGAGATTCTCGAGGAAGCCGGCATCCCGAAGGGTGTGTTCAACGTCGTGACCTGCTCGCGCGAGCACGTCGCGGAAGTCGGCGACGAGCTGATTTCGAATCCGGCCGTGCGCGGCGTGAGCTTCACGGGCTCCAGCGCGATCGGCGCACAGGTCGCGGCCAAGGCCGGCGGCCTGCTGAAGAAATGCTGTGTGGAGCTCGGCGGCAAGGACGCCCTGATCGTGCTCGACGACGCGGACATCGAGCACGCCGTGAACGCGGCCACCTTCGGCTCGTTCATGCATCAGGGCCAGATCTGCATGTCGGTGGAACGCGTGATCGTGCACGAGGCCGTGGCCAAGGAGTTCATCGACAAGTTCGTGGCCAACACGAAGAAGCTGAAGGTCGGCAACCCGCGCGAGATGGCGAACTGCATCGGGCCCATCATCAACAAGAAGCAGCTCGACAAGATCCGCGAGCAGGTCGACGACGCCGTCGCCAGGGGCGCGAAGATCCTGTGCGGCGGCAAGAACAAGGACCTGTTCTTCGAGCCGACCATCCTCACGAACGTCACGCGCGACATGAAGATCATGCGCGAGGAGACGTTCGGCCCGGTGGCCCCCGTCGTGACCGTGGGCAGCGTGGACGAAGCGGTCGAGATCGCGAACGACTCGGAGTACGGCCTGTCGGCCGGCATCATCACGCGCAACGAGGAGCGCGGGCTCGCGATCGCGCGCCGCCTGCACACCGGCATGGCACACATCAACGACAGCTCGGTCAACGACGAGCCGCACGTGCCCTTCGGCGGCGTGCGCTTCAGCGGCCTCGGCCGGCACGGCGGGCGGCAGGGCATCGATCAGTTCACCGAGACGCGCTGGATCACACTCGAGCGCGGCGGCCGCCACTACCCGCCGCCGTTCATGATGAATCCCGGCCACTAGACCGCGATTCGAAAAAGCTCGCGCAAAAAAAAGAACCCCCGGACTCGCGTCCGGGGGTTCTTGCGTTTCAGCCAATCGCGAACGGGGCGGCAGCCGCCCCGCTCCGCCGATCCGACCTCAGCCCGCGCCGATCTCCTTGCGGACGATCGCGGCGCCTTCGGCCAGCGCCTTGAGCTTCATCTTCGCGACCATGCGCGCCAGCGGCTTCATGCCGCAGTCCGTGCTCGGGGTCAGCTGCTCGGGCGACAGCGCCTTCAGCGCCTTGCGGATGCGGTCCGCGACGACGTTCGGAGTCTCGACCATCGTGGTGCGGATGTCGAGCACGCCGACCTGGACGCCCTTGTTCTTCGGGCAGTTCTTCAGGAAGTCCACGCCGTCCATGTGCCGGTTCGCGTAGTCGAGCACGAACTCGTCCACGCCTTCGGTGTTCCAGAAGTACGGCAGCACCGTCTGGTAGCCCTGCGGGAAGTTCGCGGACAGGATGTCGTTACCCCAGGCGTTGCCGAAGCAGAAGTGCCAGCCGATCTTGGCATCGACGCCGTCGCACATCATCTCGATGCTTTCGCGAATCCACTTGTAGTCGTCCTTGTTGTTCGAGAACAAGGGCAGCCAGGCACCGAGGTCCTCGATCTGCAGGTACGTGGCACCGTGCTTCACGAGTTCCTTCATCTCCTTGTTGAAGATGGGAACCAGGGCGAACGTCAGGTCCTTCGCGCTCTTGTAGTACGAGTCCTTGTTGAAGTAGACGTGCCAGGCCAGATTCGCCGGACCGGCGCCGACCGACACCTTGACCGGGCGATTCGCCTGCTTCTTCGCGATGTCGTACAGATCCGGCCAACGCAGCTGATCAGGAGCCTTGTCCACGGGACCGCTGTTGATGACACCGCCCCAGTCGTCGAGCAGCGTCTTGCCCGCGCTCGGACCGGCGTTGACGACCGACGGATGCGGGTTGCGGGTGGGCTCGAAACCGGGAATGCGCTCGTACAGGTACCAGCAGAACGAACCGATCACGCCGACGTAGTCGTCGTACCACATGTTGCCGTCGGTCACGATGTCGAGGCCGGCCTCTTCCTGATCGTGAATGACCGTCGCCACGGCGTCGGTGTAGGCCTCTTCGTGCGCGACCTCCTTGAAGGCCACACGCACGTCACGGCCGAGCAGCTCATGCTTGAACCACGCCGGCCGGGGATAGGAACCGACCATCGTCGTGGGCATGATCGTTTTGGTTACATTCTTTGGCATATGTCGCGTTCTCCGTAATTCTTTATCGTGTAAACCGACCGCGGCCGGGTGACGCCGGAGTATACGTCAACGCAAACAGGGTCGGCTATTCAGGTCCGGCCGGCTTCGCTCGCCCGGCGGCCACCTGGCACCCCGACCACCCGGAACCGGCCCGGTCGCCTCTGCGCCTCGCGGTCAGGCCGTCATGATCGCGGTGATCGTGGTTCGCTGCGCCACCTGCTCGTAGGCTTCGAGCATCTGCGCAAGCGGCACGATCGTGGTCGCGAGCGACCTCGCGTCGTAGTGCCCCTTCTCGAGCAGCTCGACGAACCGCGGAATGTCCTTCAGGGGGCTGCAGCCGCCGGCCTGGCCACCGTGGTGCGTGACGCCGCCGATCGAGAACAGATTGCCCGGCAGGATCATGTCCCCGCGGATCACGCTCGTGGTGATCAGGTGGCCGCCGAGAGCGCACATCTGGTAGGCCTGCTGCATTGGCAGCAGGCCCGTCGGGTCCGGACCGCGCTCGACCTTCGGCACGGCCTGCTCGAGGCCGGCCGCCTCGATGACGTAATCCGCGCCCGCTCCGGGTCGCCGCCCGCCCGGGTTTCGTCCGCCGGCCCAGAGACGGTCCGTGGGCCACGTGGTCAGCGAGCGGACCCGTTGCACGAGGTCGTTGCCTTCGACGTTCGGATCCAGCACGTGGGTGGCGCCGACCTTGCGCGCGACTTCACGGCGCACGGCGACGGGGTCGATGCCGATGATGGTGGTCGCGCCCGCAATCCTCGCCCCCTGGATGGCCGACAGACCGAGCGGCCCGCAGCCGACGACGGCGACACTCGTCGCGGGCTCGATCGCCATGAGCGCGTGGGCCGTGGTCGCACCGAGGCCCGCGACGCTGACGCAGCTGCACACCATGCCGACGTCCGCGGCGGGCAGCTTCGTGAAGATCGGCACGACCCACTCCTCGAACGTGACCATGAGCTCGGCCAGCCCGCCGATGTGCGAGTTCTCGTACACGGGCGTGCCGTCGTCGAGGTCGGCGATCGGCACGAGATCGTCCGGCCCGATCGCGCTCAGGAACTGGCACATGTCGGAGCGCCCGCGCAGGCAGCGGTAACACACGCCGCAGTGCGGCGTGCCGGACACGCAGACGCGATCGCCGACCTGCACGCGCCGCACCTCCGGCCCCACGGCTTCGACGATGCCGATGCCGCCATGACCCTGGATCACGGCCATGTCGCTGAGCCGTCGCCGCCCCGGCGGCGGCGCGAGCGCGCTGGCAGAAGTGATGGACTGCGGGGCGAGCACGGCCGGAACGTTCGAGTAGCAGAGGTTCGTCGCCTCGGTGCGCACGACGACCTGGCGACCGCCGATCGGGCGCAGCGTGGCTTCGTGCAGGGTCGTGCGTCCGGGGCCCTCGCCGCGCGAGATCCACGCCCTGAAGCGCTTCTTCGTGACGACGGCCGGCGCCTGGCCGACTCCCTCGCCGGACTGCGCCAGCAGTGCGGCACCGCCCGCCGCCGCCATCGTCTTCTGCAACAACTGCCGGCGAGATACCTTGCGTTTGTCGCCCATGCCGTCCCCCCGAGTGCCTCCGCCGCCCTGCATGGTATTGCATGCGCCGCATGCGTGGTACGCGGACCGGCCCGTTCAGGCGGGATTGCCGGCAGGGTCCTTGCGCCCCCGGCTGCCGGCGCCGAGTGTCGCGGCATTCACATCCCGGGCCAGCAACATGGCGCCGATCCGGCGCGACTCCGCCTCCTCGAAGCCGACGTCGCCGTCGAAGCGCCGTGGATTGCGGAACGTGCCCCACAGCATGTCCCAGATCGGCAGGTCGCTGTAGTTGTACGCGTGAAAGCCGCGACGGTGGTGGACGCCGTGCGACTCCGGCCGCTGAATCAGCACGCCGATCCAGCGCGGCGTGTGCACGTTGAAGTGCTGGAACAGGCTGTAGAAGGTCGCGACGTAGCCGGTGATGGACGCGGCCAGCGGGCTCAGACCCAGCACGAACACGAGAACCAGCAACGACAGCGCCGCGTTGACGATCATCTCCTGCGGCGTGAAGACCACCGCTCCGGCCGTGTCGAGCCGCTGCGGCGCGTGGTGCAGCTGATGGAACACACGCCACAGCAGCGGGTAGCGGTGATACGCGCGGTGAACGAGAGCCGTCGTGAATGACAGAACGAGGTAGCCGACGACGATGCTGCCGACGAGCCCGAGCCTCGACGCATCCATCAGGTGATGCGCCGCGATCTGCGGGGGCACCACCAACGGCAACACGACGTTGATGGCGGCCACTGCGCAGAAGAACACGATGCCCTGCAGCCGCCACCACGGGATGTGAGGCCAAGGCCGGCCCGTGGCGAACAGCGATTCGCCGGCGAGCATGACGAGGAACGTCAGGGGGATCAGCAGGACCGGAATGTCTTCGGCGCTCACGGTGATCTCCTGTGCCCAGGTTCATGAACTTTACGGCGTAAGCCTTACACCGTAAAGTAGGTCATGGCCAAACCCGCCCGACCGCCGCCGCGCCGCCGTCCGCCCCGCAAGCGCAGCGGCGCCGGCGCTGCACGCGGCGCGACACTGACCCGCCGCCGCATCGCCGAAGCGGCGCTTGCCCTTATCGACGGCGCGGGACTCGAGCAGCTGTCGATGCGCCGGCTCGGCGCCAGGCTCGGGGTCGAGGCCATGGCGATCTACCACCACTTCCGCAACAAGGCCGAGCTGCTCGATGGCGTGCTCGAGCTGCTGCTCGAGGAGCTCGAGCCGCCAACGGGCGCGCGCGGCACACCGCTCGAGCGGCTGCGCCGCACCTTCGAGGCGACGCGCGCGGTCGCGATCCGTCATCCGCACGCGTTCCTTCTGCTGCCCACGCGCCGGTTCAACACGGACCGTGCCCTGGAATATTACGAGCGGCTGCTCGCGCTGTTTCGCGAAGCGGGATTCGACGCGAAGCTGTCGGCGCGGTTCTTCCGGCTGCTCGCCGGCTACGTGACGGGCGCAGGGCTCGCCGAGATCGGCAGTCGGGCGCAACAGCGCGACGCCACGCCGAGCCGGCTCGAGCGGTTCTCGGATCCGAAGCGTTTCCCGCTCGTCACGAGCGTCGCGCCGGAGCTGCGCGTTGCGAACCTCGACGCGATCTTCCAGTTCGGCCTGGACGTGATCTTCGCGGCCATGGCCGACGAGGCCGGCCGGCGGCCCTGACTACTTCGACGGCTGGCGGCAGCCCTTCTTCGTCGCCTCGAAACCGTCGAACAGGCGACTCGCGTTCGCGCCCGCCAGGGTTTCGAGACGATGCGGCTGGCCGCGCTCGACGGAGTACTGCGCCACGGTACCGTGCGCGCGCAGGAACGCGGCTTCGCGCTGCATCTCGCCGTGCCAGCGATACTCGTCGTTCTCCCCGACGTACATGTATACGCACATGTCGGCGATCGCGAGCAGCTTGTCGTTCGACGGTTGCCACATGTAGCCCGGGAACGCCGTGACCGACAGGAAGTACTTCGGATAGGCGGCGGCGACGTGAAATGCCGCGATGCCGCCGTTCGACGGACCGACGATATGGAATTTGCCGCCCGCGATCCTGTAGGCGGCCAGGATCTGCTGCAGGAACGCGGGAAAAATGCGCGCGCCGCCGTAGAAGAACAGATCGCCGTTCGGAGCGGCCGGCGCGACGACGATGTAGCCGCGCTTCTCCGCCTCGGCACGCAGGTTCCGCTCGAGCACGCCGTCGACGGTGTTCATCGTCTGCGGGCCGCCGCCGAGCGCGAGGATGGCCGGATACTCCTTCGCGGGGTCATAGCCGTCCGGCAAGACCACCTTGTACTCGACCCGCGTGTCACCCGCCGTCATGATCCTCGCGAGCACCGTGGCCGACGCGTTCGCGGCAGCGACCAGACCCGCAGCGCCGATCAGGAGCTTCGCTGCGCTTGTTCCGAGGCGGGCGACCATTGCGATTCTCCCGAGGTGTGAATGTCGAGTCGCGAAGAAGAATAGCGCACCGCAGCGGCGGCGGCGCAATCCGTGCCGATCAGCGGCCCGCGGTGGGCCTGGCGGCCACCGCCTCCACCTCGACGAGGAACGCCGGCGCCGCCAGGGCCGCGACGTAGACCGTGGTCGACGCGGGACGGTGCGAGCCGAAGGCCCGCTCCCGAATCTGGCGCAGCGCGTTGAGATCCTGCCCGGGCACGACGAACACGCTCAGCTTCACGACGGCCTCCATGCCGAGGCCGTGCGCGACGAGACACGCTCGCAGGTTCCGGAACGTGAGCTCCGCCTGCTCGGCGAACGACGCGGGCACGGCGCCATCGACCCCCATGCCCACCTGTCCGGCCGTGAACACCAGCTCGGTGCCCGGCGGCACCGCCGCGGTGTGGGAGTAAGGGCCTACCGGCGCATGAACATCATCGGGATTTACGAACGCGGTCATGACGGGGCCCTCATCGCTGGGTGTCGTATCGCAACGCGCACGGGTGGCGCGGACGGCCGCTCATCGGCCGCGCGCGTCCAGGCCGTTCGCGTGCAGGTATCCGGACAGCAGATCCGCCACGGCCACGTTGTTCAGATCCGCGAACGGCAGATGCGTGTTTCCCCTGAGCCCGGCATCGCGCAGCATCAGGATCTCGGCCTTGCCTCCGTGCCTGTTCACGAGCTCCACGAAACGCCTGCACAGCGCCAGGGCATCGGAGAACGTCTGCGACTTGTCGACGTTGTCGCCCCAGACCATCTGCAATGGAATCTTCGTGAGCTTGCGGAATTGCTCGAGCGGAACCTCTATCGGGCCGAACGGCCCCTCGGGCGTGCCGGGCCCCTCTCCGACCGGGAACACGTAGCCCACGTTCTCGTAGGCCACGATACCCTTGATGGCGTCGCTCTTCATCGCGGCCAGCAGCGCGCGCATCCCGCCGGCGGAGTTCGTCACGGCCACCGTCGGGCCGATCTTCTTCGCGAGCTCCGCGGCGGCATCCGATTCGAGCTGCGCGTTCGCTACGGTGTCGAATTCCTGGTAGCGGGCGCGCGTGGCCTGATTCCACGCTTCGGGATCGCCCTTCGGAAACTGCACGCCGTCGAACCACTCGGGGTACCTGGCGCCGAAGCGCCAGGCGATGAAGTTTCGCTGGTCCTGTCCGATCACCGGCTCGTAGGTCGTCGCGACGCAACCCCAGTTCGCGCGGCCCACGCGCGGCCCGTCCCACACGTACACCGGGAAGCCGCGCCGGACGAAGATGCTCTGGAAGCCCTCGCCGCCGTCCCACCGGTTCTGCCACGCGCCCGCACTCGCGCTGTGCCACAGCAGCAGGCTCACGCCGCGGGCTCGCGGCGGGATCTGGTACTCGACGACGCCGTGGTCGCAGTGCAGCGATCGGTCGTCGTCGCCGATGACCTTGCCCCCGACGGCGAACGCACCCTGCTTCTCGATCGTGATCGGATCCGCAGCGGCGATGCCGGGGACGGCGAGGAGCAGCGCGAGAACCGCGCCCACGCACGCCATCGACCAGGCCCGCGGTATCGCGCCTGCGCACGCCCGCCCGCTGGAGCGGCGCACCTTCTTCGTCGAGATCATGAGCCCCCCCCCGGGCCGCCAGAGAATGGCCCCGATTCTAGCGTCCGGCGCGGCGCGGGCAATCGACGGAGCGTCAGAACCTGCGCTGGACGCCCAGACCGGCCTCGCGGCCCTCGCGATCTCCGGTGGCGCCGAACTGGCGTACGTAGCCGCGCAGATCGACGCCGCCCACGCGGTACAGCACGCCCGCGCCGATCGTGAGGCCGCTGACTTCGCCCGGCGCCTGCGTGGCGGTGCCGGCGTTGAGCAACGTGACCGAGCGACTGAGGTCGCTGCGATACAGCCCGGCCGTGCCGTACACGCGCCAGTCGCGGCGGAAGCCGAAGACGTCCCGCAACGACACTTCGCGCACGACGCTCAACGTTTCGGTGCTGCGCCGTGTCTTGATGTCGAAACGCACTACGCCGCTGCCCGCGATGTCGTGCAGATCGATCGCATCGACGGAATCGTAGGAGAGCTCCAGCGACAGCCTTTCCTTCAGATACGCGCCGCCATATAGCGCTATACCCAAGGACGTGTCGCTGACACGAATGCCCGCGTACTGATCGTCGAACCCGAGGTCCTGCAGCGCCACGCCGCCATAGAAACGATGGGTCGGCGGTGCCGGGGTCTTCTGCGCCGTCTCCGCCGCGGACACGGAGCCCACGCACAGACAGATGACTGCACGAACACCCCAGCGGCTCGTCCGGGCCCAAACGCCGTTCCTGCCGATGGACTTCATGGGCGCGATTTCAGTTCTGGAAGTCGCCGAGCTCGAGCACGTCCGCGCGCGTGATGTCGGCCGTCGGCACGCCGACCAGGGTGTACAGCCCGCCCCCCGCCATGGTCACCTCCAGCGGGCCATACGCGATCGACGTGGTGCCGGCTCGCATCAGCACGACGTCGTAGTCGCCCGGGGCGAACTCGGCTGTGCCACCGATCGACCCGGCGCCGAGCTGGGCGGTCACCGTCGACGTGTAGACGTTGTTGTCGTGCGGGATCACGTAGAAGTCCAGGCTCTGCGCCGCGCTGTTCACGAGCCGCAACTGCGCGTACGGGGCGATCCGGTGCGCGGTATCCGTCGCGAGCAACCCGTTCAGCGTGCCGCTCGGCGTCTTCACGAGGAACACGGTCGAGCGCGTGCCCGACGTCAGACCGATCTGCTCCCGCGACAGCAGCACGCCCACGTTGCCGGCCGGGGTCACGTCGAGCTCGAGCGGATTCAGCGACAGCGGGTCGATGATCGCGTAGGCCGACGTCTGCTTGAGCGCCAGGTTCGCAAACAGGGGTGCCGTGTAGTTCTCCTGCGCGTACACGTCGACGTTCCCCGCATCCGGCGCGACGTGCGACATTCGCATGAACGTCTGTACGCGTCGATCGGGGAGGTCACCGCCCTGATCGCGGAAACGGGACACCTTGACGTTCGACGTGCTGTCGTCGGTACCGTCGAGCACCGCAAAGCCCACGCGCGTCTGCTGCGTCAGGGCGACGTTCTGGGACAGATAGATCGGATTGCCCGGATCGCCGGTCGGCGTCAGGGTCAGCACGTACGTGCCATTCTCCACCAGGCCGTTGAACTCCTGCCCCGGCGCCAGCGTAGCCTTGACCTGGGTCACCGACAGATTCGTGCCCGGTGGCTCGAGGTACACGTCGAACGTGCCGAGCTTGTTCGACCAGTTGAACACCTGCACCTGCAGGTTGGTGTCACCCGTGCCGTTGTTCGACGTGGTCGAGAACACGTGCGCCTCGTCGTCGTACAGCTGTGTGCTGAGCGCGCTGTACTGACCGAGCAGCGCGATGAGGTACTCGTGGTTGGCCACCAGATTCACGTTCTTCGTGGCGACGCGGGTGCACTCGTTCGTGTCCTTGACGCCGTTCTTGTTGACGTCGCCGGCGCAGGCGGCGACCTCGTCACCCGGCAGCTTCGCATCGAAGTGCAGGTCGTAGGAATCGGCGTCGACTGTGCGGTAGCCGGTCGCGACTCCGTAGGCGATGCTCGACCAGACTTCCTCGACGCGCAGGAAGGTGACGTCCGGCATGTCGGCGACGCCGTTGAACGCCGCGAGCAACGGCTTCGTGCCACCGTCGCTGCTGCTGGAGCCTTTGCTGCACGCCGAAACCGCGACCACCGCGAGGACCAGGAGACTCCATTCCAGTACCTTCTTTTTCACGCTGTTTCCCTCTGCGCAGGACGGGCGCCAGAAGCGGCGTCCGGACGATTGAAAACGGGGGTGGGGGCGACGGCTCCGTGCACGTCCTTGTCTATGCCGCATGAACGACGGCAGCGCCGCCTACGCGAGAACTCTAGAAGGACAGGCAAGCGCGGGATGTAAGCAATTGTGACCAATTGTTCCGCGCGCCGACGCCGTCCCCGCGCCCGCACCAGGTCGATGGAGACCTGTCAGGACGCCTCTGCTAGCATCAGCCGCATGCAACGAGTCGTTACAATCGGACTGATGGCCGTCTGCCTGACTGCAACGGCGCAGGCGCCCGCACCACTGCCGGCCGACATCGACGCGAAGTCCTACTCGCGCCTGCCGCTGGTCCTCAAGGATTCGCTCGACGAGGAAGGCCGGCGCATCTTCGAGGCCATCAACGGCAAGGATGTCGGCGTGCCGCGCCTTGGCCCCCCGAACAACACGATGTACAGCCTGGCAGCGGCGGAACCCTTCGACCGGCTGAATCAGGTGCTGCGGAACGCGAACGCGGTCGGGGCGCAGTTCTTCGAGATCAGCACGCTCGTGCCCGCGCGCGAGTTCAATCAGCAGTACGAATGGACCGGTCACGAGCTCGGCGCGCGCCGCGTCGGTGTCGATCAGAAGGTCATCGACGTGATCAAGTACGATCGCCCGGTCGCCGGACTGCCCGAGAAGGAGGCGACGACGATCGAGTTCGGTCGCGCGCTGCTGCGAGGTGACCACCAGGTGCCGCCCGCACTGTTCGCGAAGATGGTGGAGCTGTTCGGTCGCCGCGGCACCATGGAGATCGCCATGATCATGGGCGACTACGCGATGACGGCCATGGTGCTGAATGCGGCGGATCAGCATCTGCCGCCGGGCATGGCGCCGCTGCTGCCGAAGCGCTGATCGCGGGGAGGCGCTCCATGGCCATGGATCCCGCGGCGGGCATCCTGCTGGCGCCGACACCCGCGACGTGGGTAGACCACGCGGCGGATCACTGGGCCGAACTGCTCGTCGATCATGCGGCCTGCGAGAAGAAAGCCGCGTCGACGGCACTCTCGCTGATGTTCGCGTACCCGGAGGATCAGGAGCTTGCGGCTGCGCTGTCGCGCCTCGCCCGCGAGGAGCTTCGGCACTTCGAGCAAGTACAGCGCATGATGCAGAAGCTCGGCGTGCACGGCGGCCGGCAGAAGCCCGGACGCTACGGCGCGGGGCTGCGCAGTGTCGTCCGCACTGCGGAGCCCGGCAGGAAGCTCGATCTGCTGCTCGTCGGCGCGCTGATCGAGGCACGCTCTGCCGAGCGTTTCCGCCTGCTCGTGCCGCGATTACCGGCCCCCCTGGCCGAGTTCTATACCACGCTCGAGCGCTCGGAAGCACGGCACTTCGAGCTCTATCTCGAGCTCGCTCGCGAGCGGGACGCATCCGCGGACCGTTCCGCGTCGACGGACCGGCTCGCGGTACTGGCTGCGCGCGAGGCGGATCTCGCCACGCAACCCGATCAGCTGTTCCGCTTCCACTCCGGCGCACCGGTCTGACGCCGGCCCGCGGTGCTCCACGTCCACGTGTCTTGCGGCGCGCGGCGCGCGGCTGGCGCGCGCCGGTCGATTCGCCGGCGCTACTTCGAGCCCCGGGTCCCCTTCGCTTTCATTGCCGCACGCAGCTCGTCGGCGGCCTTGTCGTCGATCAGCTCGAACTTGCCGAGCAGGCAGGACTCCGTCGGCGTGAAGCCGAAGTCCCACTGCTGGAGCATGGTGATCACGTCCGTGTCGCACAGCTGGTTCAGCACGACGCGGTACATGAACGGGTCACGGCGCGCGAGCCCGGGGCACGCGTGCGGCAGACGATTGCGGTAGATCGCCTTGTCCTTCATCACGAACAGCAGGTCCCGGTCCCCGACCGCCTCCGTGCGGTCGATGCGCCGCAACTCGACGCAACGTGGACTTGCGGCGGGCGGATCGCCCTGCGAGTAAACGCTCGCCGCCGGAATGGCGGCGCCAGCCGCTAGCGCGATTCCCAGGCTGACGAGTCTGGCGGTCGACATGGGCCTTCTCCTCTGGCCGGTGCTCAGCACCATGAGACCGCACCGGCGCCCGAAATGCTCCTGCGGAAAACCGCAGCGCGATCGACAGTCGACGCCGAGCGCGGGCCATTCCGGACCCGTCATCGGCGTGAAAAGAGAGCGCGATACGGTCGCTGACGCACGTGCATCGCAACGCCGCGCAGCGAGCGGCGGCGCCGGCCACGCTGCAACCCGCGCGCCGCACGAGCCCGAGGCGGGGACCGACGGGCTGCGTGCTCGCGGCGAGGCAGCGGCCGAAACCCTCGTTCTAATACTTGGTTATCTCTGCAACCAACTGATTTCAAATGACAACATCATCTCCCCCTCCGGCAGTCACTGCCCCACCGTCCGTGAGCGACGCGCACGGCCACGCACGCGGTCGACACGAGCCCCTCCGCGAGGGCGCCACGTTCTGGCGTTGCGAAGGCACGGCGGAGGGCACCCCGGTCGTCCTGGTTCACGGGGCCACCGTGTCGAGCTGGGCGTTCGATCCACTCGTGCCGTTGCTGGCGACAGCGGGCTTCAGGGCGCTGCGGTTCGATCTCTATGGGCACGGCCAGTCGGACTACCCCGAAGGTGATTACTCGCTGGACCGCTTCGTGCGCCAGACGTGCGAGCTGATCGAAGCCACGGATTCCCCGCGACCGGCCCTCCTGCTCGGCCACTCCTTTGGCGCCGCCGTCGCCGCCGCCACTGCGCTCGCGCACCCCGAGTGGGTCAAACGGTTGGTGCTCGTAGCGCCGATGCTCGACTTCAACGCGACGAACGGCTGGTCGCGCATCTTCCGCGTTACAGCCGCGGGGGAAGTGCTGATGCGTATGGTCGGCGTGCCGGCACTCGTGCGCCGCCGGCGCAAGCGGTACGCGAGCATCGGGCTGCAGCGTCTGACCCCGCTGTTCGTGGAGCAGGCTTCCCGCGCGGGCTTCGGCCGCGCCCTGCTGTCGATGATCCGCATGGAGGCCCTTGGCGACCAGAGCGCGCGGTACTCGGCCCTGCGTGACCTCGCGCTCGACATCCTGGTCATTACGGGCTCGCGCGACGCCGTGATTCCGCGCGCACACATCGATCGCGTCCGCGCGCTGCTGCCGCCTCACCGGCACTGCGACGTTGCCGGCGCGGAGCACAACCTCTTGCTGACGCACCCCGAAGCCGTCGTTGCGGCCCTGCTGGAACGCGTCACTCCATCGTGACGTCGCGCGCCGCGTCGGACATGCCCTGCGTCCACGTGCTCCAGCCGGACGTCATTCCGTACGGGCTGCGGTGCAGCAGCGCCTCGATCTTGCGGATCTTGCCTTTCTCGACCTTGAACAGCTCCGCGATCTCCCACGTCCACGGCTGGACGGGCCCCGCCGTCACGGTGCGGCCGTCCGGCACCGTGAACGTCCGTGTCGCGCCCCCGGAATGGTCGAAGAACGCGAATGCGAACACGATGCCGCGCTCCTGGTCGACCGCAACGAACCGGCGATCGCGGATCCGGTTCACGAAGTGCAGCAACCCCGACTGGAACTGCTCGAGGCAAGTCCATTGCGCCGAGTATCCCGTCGAGGTCCTGGGGTCAGGCCGCTTCTCGCCGGCCGGTGTCGGTGCGTTCGTCGACTGCATGCCGTTCTCGAGCCGATTGCAGTCGGGAGCAAACGGGTAGTCACCCTTGCCGTCGTTCTGCTGCATGCCCGAGAAGTACTTGTTCGCAGTGGCAATCAGATCGGCCCGCGCCATTCGTTCGCTCGCGGGGATCGTCTGCAGATAGACCGGATTCGGTGCGCCGAGCGCTTCGACGCGCTTGGCGGCATTCTCGTCGCGGATCACGATCTGCTCGATTTCCGTGATCTGCTGATTGCGAACCTTCAGGCGCAGGGCGATCAACGCGGGAGTGCCCTGGTTTGGATCGCGGTGATCCTCCTCGATCGTCCCCAGGAACGCGACCTGGCCGGCCGGCACATCGCTCACGAACAACCGGTAGCGCCCCTTGGCGCGCAGCGTGTTCCAGAGGCCATCCCCGATCACGAGTTGCTGCCCGTCTTCGGTGAAGCGCACGTTCGGGGCGAGCGGCACGGCGCTCGGCTGATCCGCGATCACCGCATCGAGATACCGATCGACGAAAGCTTCGAGGCACGCGCGATCGCAATCCCCGGCGAGCGCGGCCTGGCCCCAGAGGCTGCCCGCGAAGGCAACCACCCACGCATAGCGCATTCGAATCTCCTGCATGGCCCCCACCCGACGTTGCATTCGAACTCGCGCAACCGCGCTGCGGTTGCCATTCGCCTGGATGTTACTCCAGCCGCGAGCCCAGCCGCGAGCGCACCGACTCCCGCACGGACCGCAGCGCGTCGAATGCGTGAATCCACCCACACCGCTCCGGAAACCTCGCCAATGCCGCATTGCGTCGGTCGATCGCCTGCCCGGGCAACAGGTGCAACGCCGTGTTGGTTGCCCATGAGGCGCGCTGTATCGCTCGCGTGCGCGCCTTGCGCAGACGCTCGTAGTCGACGAAGACGTCGCGCCACTCGGCCCGTCCGCGCCCTGCCAGCAGCTCCGCCAGCACCACCGCGTCTTCGATCGTGACGTTCGCGCCCTGCCCTTGATGCGGCAGCATGCCGTGCGCCGCATCGCCGATCAGCACGCAGCGGGACGTGTGCCAGCTCCTCGGCTGCTGGACCACGAACAGCCCCCAGAGCCTGTCGACCCAGCCGGCGCCGATCATCTCCGCCACGGCAGGGTGCCATCCCGAAAAATGCCGTGTCGCCTCCCCGGGCTCGACGGCAACGATCCAGCGGTCCCCGCAGGGCCACGTCGGCGGCCCCTCGACGACGGCGAAAAAATTGATGTCTTCCGCCGCGCCGCCAATCGGATAGTGCAGCAGATGCGCCCCTGCGCCCATCCAGAACTGCAGCGCCCGCGGATCGGGCAGCGAGCGCAGGCTGGCCGTCGGCACGATGCCGCGGAATGCGCTGGTCTTCGAATAGATCACGCCGGGCGTGCCGGAGACGAAACGGCGCACCGCCGAGCGCACGCCATCGGCACCCACGACCACGTCCACCTCGCGCTCGTGCCCGTTCGCGAACGTGAGCCGCACGCCGGAGCGCGACTCCGACAGCCGCGCCAGGCGGTGACCGAGGCGGATCGAGCCGCCGAGCCCACGGCTCAGGGCCTTCTGCAGATCGGCTCGGTGGATGCCGAAATACGGGCCTCCGAATCGCTCACGGTAGCGATCGCCGAGCCCGACGGCGTGGCTCGAGACCCGTTCTCCCGTGTGACCGTCGCGATGGATGAGCTCCGTGGGCTCCGTCGAGGCAACCCGCACCTCGCCGAGCAGCCCGAGGCGATCGAGCTCCCGCGTCGCGTTCGCGGCCAGCGCAACCGCCGCGCCAATCTCCGTCAGCTCCGCGGACTGCTCGTAGAGCTCCGGCGCAAGGCCGCGGGCGCGCAGCGCGTGCGCCAGCACGAGCCCGCCGATGCCTGCGCCGATGATGGCGACCGACGGCTGTGACGCGGCGGACATGGTGCCGGTGCTCCGCCGTGTGCGGCGGCGTGGCGGCGGGCCCGATCGATGCTACTTGGGCACGACCTGATTCGGATACCAGAATTGCAGGTGGCAGCTCTCGCACGCCTCGTCGATCGTGCCGCCCGCTTCCGAGATGCCGTCGATGTTGCGCGCGTCGATCGCGCGCAGAGCGCCCATGGCGGCCTCGTGCAGCACGTGCGCGTGCGCGACGAATGCGGGCCGCTGCTTGTCGATCAGCGCCTGGATCTGCTCGGGCTCGAGCTCCGTTCCGGGATTCTCCGACGTTGCCCCCGGATGCGCGGCCCGGCGGCCCGGAACGACCAGCAGATTCGTCGCCTCGATGAGCGTCACTGCCTGCCAGCGCAGCTTCTCCCAGTCCTCGTCCGTCCGCGGCCGCGTCTCGATGATGCCCTTCTCCGTGACGTTCACGGCGACCGAGTCCCAGAGGGCCTGCGCCGACGGCATCACGATGGCCTCCATGATCTCCTCGATCGAGAACTGCGGGATGTAGCCGTTCGCGTCCGGCTTCTTGCTCGCCACGGGCTGAGCCGCCGCCGGCTTCGCGGGCGCCTTCTCCTTCGCGGCGGGAGGCTGCGAGCGCGCGATGCCGGTCGACAGCACGACGACCGGCACCGCGAAAACCAGCGCGAGCACGGCCACGGAGATGCGGGTCAAGAGCATCGAACGCAACGACTTCATGGGAGCTCCCGGATGATGAGCCTGAGGGGTGGGCACGGGCATAGTAGCGCCAGTCGGCGGTTCCCAAAAGCCGGCGCCATTGCGTCGACGCGATCCGGCGCGCGGCTACTTCGCCGCCGCGGAGTCCGGCGGCGCGAGACCCTTCGTGTACAGAACCTTGCCATCGGGCCGGACGAAGACCGCGTCGAACTCTGGCATGCGCTCGATGATGCGGATAGCCTCGTCCGCACCCAGCACGAATGCCGTCTTCGAGAGACCGTCGGTCTGCATGGCCGTCGGGCCCAGGATCGTCGCGCTGCGCACCTTGCTCGCCGAATGTCCGGTGCGCGGATCGATGATGTGGTGATAGCGGACACCGTTCTCGTCGAAGAAGCGCTCGTAGTCACCCGAGGTCGACATCGCGGTATCGACCAGCGGAATGCGCGTGATGACCCTGTTCTTGTCGTCCGGATGGCGGATGCCGACGATCCACGGCCGCCCGAATCGATCGCCGATGATCCGCGAATCTCCGCCTGCGGTCACCGAGGCGTGCTGCACGCCGCGCGCCTGCAGAATGGCGATTCCGCGGTCGACGGCATAGCCCTTCGCGATGCCACCGAGATCGATCCGCATGCCTTCGTGCTCGAAGCGCACGCTGTGCGTCTTCGCGTCGAGCAGCAGATTGCGATAGTTCACGGCCGGGAGCGCCGCCTTGATCTCGGAGTCCGTGGGCCTCACGTGCTTGCGGTAGTCGTACAGGTAGCCAACGCTCGCGTACGTGATGTCGAAGGCGCCCTCGGT
>DASZSB010000044.1:0-25482 GCA_035548835.1 Gammaproteobacteria bacterium
GCTCTCGTCGGGCAGCTGCGGCAGCAGCACTTCGTCCGGCGCCCACTCGGGCTCGCCGAGCCCGTGGCGAATCACGTTGCACACGAACGCGACGCCCCAGTCGTTCTTCTGCCGGTACGTCATGAGCAGCGGATCGATGTAGTACGAGTACGCGTACGCCGTGCCGCTCTCGACGTCGAGGCCGTAGACGGTGGAGTCCACCATCGTCGGCAGGTAACGGGCGATGGTCTGCAACGCTCTGCGCACGGTGCCAGACGCGAGTGCGACGTTGCCGACGACGCCTGCGCGGCGCGGATCGTACTGGACCCCAAACCTGAGCCCGAAGAGCGGGTCATTGAGCTCTTCGGCGCAGATGTCGAGCAGCTTCAGGAATCGAATCAGCGGCACGCGCCGGTCGGGAGCGGAGAGATCCTCCGCGGCCAGCTCGGCGCGACCGAGGATCGCGTGCGCGTCCGCGCCGCGTTCGCGCAGGTAGTCGTCCAAGCCGTGCACGACGCTCGCAAGGCTGATCGTGGGCACGGCCGGCAACCGTGAAGTGGGCGTGGCGGGCATTGGCGCGAATTCCCAAATACTTGGCGCCCGCTCTCGCGACGGCGCCGCAGCGTAAAACCAATATATCGCCACCGCGGCCGGCCTGTCGTCGGCAGCACAACAGAGGAAGCGCAAATGACGGAGCAGAACTCACTCCCCGTCCCGGCAGAGATCGAGGCGGCGGTCGGACGAACCCTCACGGACTTAGGCGCCGCGTTCTCGGGCGTGCTCGTGAACATCGGCCGCCGGCTGGGCCTGTACAAGGCGATGGCGGAGATCGGCACGTGCGCGCCGGAGCAGCTCGCCGAAGCCACAGGCGTTCGCGAGCGCTACGTGCGCGAGTGGCTCAACAACCAGGCCGCAGGCGGCTACGTGCGCTACGAACCCGAGAGCCGCAAGTACACGCTGCCCGCCGCGCAGGCCCTGGTGCTCGCGGTCGAGGACAGCCCGGTGTACATGGCGCCCGCGTTCGAGGTGGCGGCTTCGTTCTGGCTGGACGAAGCGCGGATCCTCGAGACGTTCCGCTCGGGCGAGGGGCTCGGCTGGCACGAGCACAACGAGCGGCTGTTTCACGGCACGGAGATGTTCTTCAGGACCGGGTACCGCACGCATCTCGTCGCCGACTGGCTGCCGGCGCTCGACGGCATGGTCGAGCGCCTGCATGCGGGCGCGCGCGTGGCGGACGTGGGCTGCGGCCATGGCGCGTCGACGATCGTGATGGCGCGCGCGTTTCCGAAGTCGCAGTTCGTGGGCGTCGACTATCACGCGGGCTCCATCGCAACGGCGCGCGAGCGAGCGCTCGAGGCCGGCGTCGGCAACGTGCGGTTCGAGGTGGCGACGGCGAAGGATTACGGCGGGCGGGATTTCGATCTCGTGTGCTTCATGGACTGCTTGCACGATCTCGGGGATCCGATGGGCGCGCTCGTGCATGCGCGCGATGCGTTGAAGCCTGATGGCAAGGTCATGCTCGTCGAGCCATACGCCGGGGATGCCGTGGAGGAGAATTTGAATCCGCTCGGGCGGTTGTTCTATGCGGCTTCCGCGATGGCGTGTACGCCGAATTCGCTGTCGCAGGACGTGGGGTTGGCGCTGGGGGCGCAGGCGGGGGAAGAGAGTTTGCGACGCGTGGCGCGGCAGGCTGGGTTTCGGGACTTGAGGCTTGCAACGCGGACGCCGGTGAATCTGGTGCTGGAGGTGATTCGGTAGCGGCTCGCGGTCGGTTTCTCTGAGGCGCTGGCCCCGTTGGTCGGCGGTATGCTGCCAGCGTTGTGCCTTACATGACGCCCAGGACACACGAAAGATTTGGAGTTGGTACGCGGCTAAGTCGTACGCCCTGCGAAAAATGGTCTGTGGACGCTGTCCGCTAGCGCACGACGAGAACGCCACACATCAGGCGCAGCCTCTCGGCAGCCGTGCCGGGTAGCCCAACGACTTTTGCGTCGCGGCCAGCGCCGAGTACTTCGCTCAGAAAATCCTTGGTGACCGCGACCCATCCCCCGGGCGTCTCGTAGCTCACGGCCACATGCCCTTCCATGCGAGCATCCGCGATCTGCTTCTTGTCCCAGGCCTTCGCCTTCCCGGCCGCCACGACTCGAATATCCGACGATCCGATATAGCGCACCGGCAAATCGGGAATCGCCGCCGCGTTCGAGGCGGCCTCTGCATCGTCTGCGGCCACAACGTGCAACCTGCCGCTACGAGCAGCGCCGATACCCTCCTCATCCGTAGCACGCGTGCGCAACGCCTGCTCGACGCGAGCGAACAACGCCTCGGCAAGCGCAAAGGGAAACGCGTACAGCCGCTGCAGCCTTCGGTCGATGTGCGGCAACTTTCGCCAGCCGGTCACCCACGCCAGCTTGTCGGCGCCTCCCGCAACGAATACGTCCTCGAGCCCGAACGGCACCACGTCATCGCGGTGCAAAGCCTTGAACGCGATGTGCTCCACGATGTTCGACGCTACTCCGTACAGCACTCCGTACGGCGAATAGGCGCCCTCCGCCGGTCTGAAACTCCGGCAGTCGTCGTAAAGCGGTTTTGCCAGCCGCCCGATCCGCGCCTTGTATTCCTCGAGCAGCCGAACGTGCCGGCGCCCGAGCGGCGTGTAGGCGGCGTGCCCGTCGTCATCCGTCGTCGTGAACAGGTGCTCGACCATCGTGTAAGCCGCCAGCAGGTCCACGCGATTGATGAACAACTCCGGGTCCGGCGAAACTCCCTGACAGATGGCGTCCGCGAATTGCAGCCGCTTCTCGCGCTCGCCGCTCTCGACGGCGCGCTCGTAAGCGTCGAGCAGGGCCACGAGCCCGTGGATCAGCAGCGAAAAATCGAGCGCGTTCGACCTGCGCGTGAGCAGCACGAGGCCGCTGTCGCCGAGCGGCTGGCCTTTCTGCACGACGTAGTACTGCAGATACGAGCGCAAGTGCCCGCCGGCGATTCGAACGGTGGCGCTTAGGATAGTGAGGCGATCGTCGTCCGCGAAATTCGCACCGATCTCCTCCGCCACTTCGAAATACGGCGCGAGATCGTCGGTCGTCGGGCTCATGGCCACCGGGATCAGCCAACGCACGTCGCGCACGAGCACGGGCTGATCGGCTGACGCTCCGCGCCACACGGCATCGAGCACGCGTTGCGCCTGCGCAAGCCGTGCGGCGGTGCCGCCCGCACCGGCATCCCACGTGCGCATGGCCAGCAGCGCAAGTTGTCGCACCAGATACACATTGAACAGGATGTGCGCGTGGCGAACGCGCGCTTTGCGCGAAGGCCAACGCGTGTGCGCCCACATGACGAAGGCTCGTTCCATCAGCCCCGCGGGCTGGAGAAGGTCGTTCGGCATTTCGCCCATGTCGCGGGGCTTGAACCCCCGCGCCCAATGCGCGGCCTCTAGCTGCCCTTTGAGGCGCGCCCGGTCGGCGCCCAGGTCCGGCAGCGTGAAGAAGCATTCCTCGAAGTCGCGAGTGAGCTGCCGCCGGTCCTGCAGATATCGCGGCGGCTTGTACTGCGCGTTCAGCAGCTCCTGAAGCTTCTCGACGACGGCGTCGCGCCGCGCGAGGAAGAACTCGAGAAGCTCGACATGCGCAGGGAACGACAGCGGCTCGATCGTGGGCACAGGTGGCGTCGCGTCCGCAGCTCGCACCTCGTCACGCACTTCGGCCATCGCCACGCCCCGACCCGGCCTTCTGCTATCGAGACCCGCGCGACTCGCTCTCCGTAGCCGTGCGGCGCTGATGCACCGACGTCACACCTCTGGCGGCCGGCCGGGATCCGCGACGCGTCACTGGTCGTTCAGGCGCAGCCGCTGGCTGCCGTTCTCGGGATTCCCGGAGTAGCGATTGTCCTCGCACACGTATTCCTGGATCTGATAGCCCGGCCAACGCCGGTACATCCACGTCCAGGTCCACGGTCCGGTCAGGTACTCGGGGTCGGTGACGGTCACGTCGTCGCGCATGAAGTCCTTGCCGACGAGCTGGATGCGCTCGTCGATGCGCATCTTCATCGAGTGAGGCACGTTGCGAAACAGCACGTTGTCCTTCACGCCCACGGTGCCAACCACCAGCGTGTTGCCTTCCCAATGGCCCACGGAGTGGCCCCAGAAACGCGGCTCGGCGTCCTCGGCCGGCACGAGCGCCTGGTCGAGGTAGATGCGCCGCACCTGGTTGTAGGCTTCCTCGATGACGGTGACCTGACCCGGTGTCTCGAGGAACTCCATCGGGAACATGGCCTGCATCATCGCCGGCATGCCGTCGGGTATGCAGGCCGAGTAATTGTTGGCCGGCGGCAGACCCTGCTCGGTGAGCTTCTGGATCTCGGCCTGCTTGGCCTGCCACGACTTCAGGAACTGCGGTTTCAGCGGCGGCGGGGGGATCGGGGCGGGCGGCGGCGGCCCGTCGTTCTTCGCCGAGCCGAGCCCGCTCGACACGCTGGGGTAGCGCTCCCAGGTGCCGTTCAGGCCACGTACCTGCGCGGCGTCGCCTTGCTGCTGGGCGTGGGCCGAAGGTGCGAGCGCGAACGCGACACCGGCCAGAGCCAGCAGCCACAAGCCGCGATCAACGAATGCCGGAGCGGGTCGCCGCATGCCGTGTGTCCTCAATCGAACGAGAGCTTTGCCGAGCCCGCGGGACCGCCATTCGTGTAGGTGCTGCCGTCGGCGAGTCGAACCGCTTTCAACAATGCGCCCGGCTCGCCGTTGCGCAGCGGCGCCACGATGACTTCGATCGTGTCGCCTTCCTTGATCATGTTCCACTTCCAGCCGACGCGATTCAGGATGCCGGGGTTCGCGCACTCGATCGTCCAATGCTGCATCTTGCCGTTCTTGTCCGGGCCGTCCATGCCGAGGTAGACGTGCGGATTGGTCCACTGGAAATGCGTGACCTTGCCCTTGAGCTTGATCTGCACGTCGGGCTCGTACGGAGCGAACGAATGATGGGCGAGCGCACTGCCCGCGAACCAGGGCAACCCCAACACCGCGGCAAACACCAAGGCGCGCAACCGTTTGGCTCTAAGCATCCGACTCCCCTCCAACCCGCTTGCAGGAATCCTAGTGAAACTCACCCCGGTTGCCTAGCGCGGCCGCCCATGCCGCAGCGCCTATGGGCCGGGTCGGCTTCCCCGGCGCCCCCTCCCCGGCCGCCCGCGAAGACCTCGGGGGGGGATGGCTCAGCGTCAGCCGAGCTCCGGCGCCACATACTTGAGGATGCTCTCGAGCGCGTGCGCGTTGTAATCGACGCCAAGCTGGTTCGGCACCGTCAGCAGCAGCGTGTCCGCAGCCGCAATGGCCTCGTCCGCGGCGAGCTGCTTCACGAGCACGGCGGGCTCGGCCGCGTACGAGCGGCCGAAGATCGCGCGCGTGTTCGCGTCGATACTCGGACGTGGCGTTGGAGCTCGATCCCCACCAGATCCGCTCGCGCAGCCCTTCCGAGCACGGCTCGACACGCAGGAGCCCCGGCGGGTTCGGGAACATGGGCCGCGGATTCGGTTGCGCGAACCCCTGACCCTTCAGAACCTGAAGGAACACCTCGGCATGCTGGCGCGCCATGTCGGCATCCGTCTGGCCTTCCTGTGGCGCGTAACCGAAGTAGCGCCAGCCGTCGATCACCTGCTCAGGCGACCCTCGGCTGATGCCGAGCTGGAGCCTGCCGCCCGCGATCAGGTCGGCGGCGCCCGTGTCTTCGGCCATGTACAGCGGATTCTCGTAGCGCATGTCGATCACGGCCGTCCGATCTCGATCTTTCTCGTGCGCGCGCCCACGGCAGCGAGCAACGGGAACGGCGAGACGAGCTGGCGCGCGAAGTGGTGCACGCGGAAGTACGCACCGTCGGCGCCGAGCTCCTCGGCCGCGACCGCGAGCTCGATCGATTGAATGAGTGCGTCGGCGCCCGTGCGCACCTGCGAGTGCGGCGACGGCGTCCAGTGCCCGAACGAGAGGAACCCGATCTTCTTCAACGATCGCCTACTTCTTCAGCTCCGCAGACCAATACGTTCGTGCGATCGCTCTCATAGCTTGGGCGCGGCCCTTTGCCGCTGCTTGTCGAGCTCCTGGCTCTGCTGCTTCTGATCCGTACCCGCGATGTAGGCCGCCGTTGTGTTCTGAGCGCGCGAAGCCAGGCCGTTGTCACCCACCGTGACGACGAGCACATTGATGGAATCGTCGTTGCCGCTACGCCGCTGCATGAAGGCCTTGACGAAGACGAGTGACTTGCACCGCTCCCACCCCGTGGAGGGTGGATAGGTCTTCGCGGCGGTGTTGAGCGGCGCCATCCCGAGCCCGTTGGTGTTCGAGAGCACCGGCGCGGCCGTGCAGGGGCTGTCGGGAGGCTTGTTCTCCGTGGCTCGGCGACCGTTCTCGTCGAACAGCCAGACCATGTCGCCACCCCCGTTGGGGAGGCTCGCGTGATCCTCCCTGCCGTACTTCTTCCGCAGCGCCTCGACCAGGGTCGTCCGCGACATCTCCTGCCCCGGAGTCGTTACTTCGAGCTGGCGGGCCACCTTCCACACGACTTGTGGGTTCGGCGGCAGCGTAACACCGAGCTGGAGCGTTTCCCCCGACGTGCTGTCCGTCAGCGTCAGCTGATAAGGCAACGGTTTCTCGCCGATCTGGGGGATGGTCACATTGTCGAAGCCGACCATGGCCTTGGGGTTGTAGGCCTTCAGCTGCTTGAACCCGTCCTGAATGGAAACGCCCGGGCGGAAGCCCACCACATCGGGAAGCATCGCCGCCACCGCCGCTGCGGTCTGCGCCCGTGCCGGCGTCCCTACGCCCGCCCACGCGGCGCCCACGGCGGCGCACACGACGAGATTCCAAACCGCTCTGGTGATACGCATCTTAGGTCTCCGGGTGATTGCCGTTGGCTGGGTGTCTTGGAAGACTCACAGCTTCGGTTGCTGGGCCTTCGACTTCTCGATTGCTTGCTGGCGCAGGCGTTCGCCGACGTCCTTGTACCAATCCGCCGTGGCCTTCTGCGCCCTCACCGCGAGAGGCACGTCGACCGCCTCCATGGTGAACCCTATGACGAAGTCCGGATCGGGGTTTTGCTGAAGGAGTGCGTGCACGCCGACATAAGACGAGGCGCACCAATCGCTGCCCGGGACGAATGCTTGTGGATTTCCGCCCGTTCCCGGAGCGGTGTTGGGGTTTCCGCCGTAACAACCCTGCTGCGCGAAGCTCGGGCTCGGCAGCGGGACGCGGCTCCCGTGCTCGTCGTACATCCAGTAGAGGTTGTAGATGTCCGCATCCCGAGTGACCATCGGGCCACTGAGACCCGTCGCATAGGTTTCCTTTCCATACTTCTGGCGCAGGGACGCGAGCAGCGTGCCGCGGTTCATGGGTTGCGCGACGTGCACCGTGCGCGTCACCTCCCACACGATCTGCTGGTTGGGCGGCAGCAAGACGCCGACGACGGCGGTGTCGTAGCTTGCCTCGCCCTTGTTGTCGGCCGTCAGGCTCTGAATGACGGGCTTGTCGATGGTCGGCATCTGCATCGGGAGGGGTGTCACTTTCACGCTCGGGTAGGCGGCTTGCAGAGCCGCGGCGGCCGTGCGCAGCGGCATTCCGAGGTGCACGCCGACCAGATCCGGCAGGACTTTCGGATCGAGGACGACATTGGCCGACGGCGCCGCTGAATTCAAATCGTCGGCGGTCAAAGGCGCTGACGCGGCCGCTTGACTCGACGGCTGACTCGCGGGCCCAGCCTGACCCACCGCCTGACTCGGCGGCGGGCTCTTTTGGGCCTCGGGCTGCTTCGCCTGTTGGGCCTCTTGCTGGGCCTTCTTGAAGGCGTCCTTGAACGCCTGGAGAGGGTTCTGGCTCTGCGCGGACGCAGGCGCGGTCACGAAGCAAGTCGCGACGAGTAGCGCGGCACATTCAAACGCAAGGTTCCGCGTGGTGGGGGCACGGCTCATACGAGAACCTCCGGTGCGGACAAACCTGGTAAGGAAACGACAGCCCGTTCGGCGTTCGCCCTGGTATCTGCTACGTCGCGCGGCTCGGCACTTCGTCGGTGTTTCTCGTGGCGTCGTGACCGACGGCACCCCTTTGCAAAGGATCGTACTACCGGGTTCGGAAGCCGGCTAGGCCCGCGCAGATCTCGATCGTCCTCGCGCAGCGCGGCGAGCAGCGGGTATGGGTACGGCGCGCAGAGCCTCCGCGCGAAGCGGTACAACCCGAAGGACGCGCCATCGACGGGTTCCTCAGGTTTCCTGTGCCGACGGGCCTGTCGGCCGCGGCTTGGGAAGGCTGGACCAGCGATGGTACTCTCACATCAGGCGGCAGCAGTGTCCGCGGCAAGGGGGAACCACATGGCATTTCGAAAAGGCTCGACCGGAGCGCGCGTTGCGCTCGCCACCGGCCTCGCGACTTTGTTCTCGGTTGTGGCGTACGCGCAGTTCGGGGGCCCCCCGCCGAAGCTGTACACGCCCGCGGAGGGCGCCAGGGACCTGAAGTCCGTGCTGTTCAACTGGCCGTGGCACATGGTCATGCTGCGCGGCATCGAGGAGCACGAGCTGGCCGTCACGCTCGAGTATCGCGGCGAGGGCACGATCCAGGTCAACGGCCAGCCCTGCGCGATCACGCCCTACAAGGAAACCGAGCGCAAGGGTGAGCTCGGCCACTCGGGCTACCGCATCAGCAACCAGTACCAGTTCGCCGGCAGCCGCACGCAGATCGAATGCACGCTGCCGAACGGCAAGAAGTACTCCAATATCGAAGTCGTCAGCGGCAAGTACGCCTGGGACGAAGACCGGCCGGGCGCCGGTCTCGTGAAAGGCGAAGGCACGGCCAAGCCGATGCCCGGCAAGCTCAACGAGCGCCTGATCCGTCTGTGGGCGAGCCCGCAAGGCGCAGTCAAAGCCGCCCTGGCCGGCGCCGGAATCGATCTGATGAAGGTGTTCCGTAACCCCGGCGGGCTGCTCCAGGAAGGCACCTCGAAGATCGGCGAAACTTCGGTCCGCTGGGAGGGCAATACCCCGATCGTCACCTTCCCGATTCCTGGCGTCGCCGGCGCCGTGGCGGAGGCCACGCTGAACGATCACTTCATGGCCAAGTCCGTCGTCGTGAAGCACGGGCGCGATACCTACGAGTTCACGTACAGCGACTACAACGACTACAACAATCCGCTCAACCGGATCGAAGCCCAGTACGCCGGCAAGATGGTGGAGCGCGTCAACGGCAAGGTCATGCGCGACATCAAGACGGCCGTGACGGAGACGGGCAGCGTCTACGTCGTCGTGCCCGTGCCGCCGAGCGTCAGCGGCGCCGGTACCGTTCAGCCGCTGCCGATGTATGGCAGCGACCAGAAGCCGCTGCAGCTCACGTCCACCGCTCCGACACCGCGTCTGGCCGACGGCAAACCGAACCTCACGGGCAGCTGGCGAAGCGGCAACAAGTTCTTCATCTGGCGTTACGGCAACCGCCGCTGCTCACCGGAGCAGCTCAAAGGCTGCAGCGAGGCGTGGAACCAGACGCTCGATTTCGAGTTCGAGGCGGCTCCGCGCTTCGGCCCGAATCGTCCGATCTACAAGCCCGAGAACTGGGACAAGGTCATCTATCTCGACATGTGGACCAACAAGGAAGACCCCGTCGCCACGTGCCAGCCGCTCGGCATTCCGCGGCAGGGCCCGCCCGGGCGCATCTTCCACACCGAGAAAGACATCACCTTCATCTACGGTCGCGGCGGCGACGGCGGCGGCGGCTACTCGGACTTCCGAGTCATCGCCACCGACAACCGCCCGTTCGACAAGAACGCGCTGCGCCAGACCATGTACACCGGCCATTCGGTCGGCCATTGGGAAGGCGACACGCTCGTAATCGAGTCGGTCGCGTTCGTGCCGGAGACGTGGCTCTCGCGCGGCGGCTTCTTCCACTCGGAAAACATGAAGGTCTACGAACGCTTCACGCGCAAGGGCGACCAGATGCTCTACGAGGTGACGGTCGAGGACCCGGACGTGCTGGTTCAACCGTGGAAGCTGACCCCGCTGATGATGACGCTGGCCGAGGGTGCCAATGCAGCGGGCGGCTTCGGCGACCCCACGTTGGTCGGCTCGGAGCGCGGCAACTGCGAAGTCTACGAGCTCGAAGACATCGACAATCAGATTCACCACTAGCGTTCGCGCAAGGGGGGCAGAAAACATGCAAATCGCGAACTCGCTGCGCGCAGCACTGCTCGGCGCTTTGAGCGCGGCCGGACTCGCGCTGACTTTCAGCACCGGGGCGCGTGCTGAAGAGGTCACCGCAGAAACGCTCGTCGATCGCCTGCAGATCCAGGACCTCATCACACGCTACTACAACAACTTCGGCCGCGAGAACGCCGAGAACTTCGCGGACTTCTATGCGGAGGATGCCGAGCTGATCCTGGGCGAGCGCCACTTCAAAGGCAGGAACGGCATCATGGAGGCCTACGGGCGCGCGCCGGGGCAGGCGCCGCGACCGCCTCCCCCGCCCCGCTTTTCCTTCATCGTGGCGGTCGACAATCCGCTCATCGTCGTGCACGGCAAGACGAACACGGCCACCGCGCAGCTCGTCTACACCGAGTACGTGATCGAGAAACAGGGCGAGCAGGCCAAGGTCATTACGCAGGGCAAGGAATACAGCACCTTCGTCAAGGTCGGTGGTCACTGGCGCTACAAGACGCGGCTGATCAAGAGCGGGACGGCCCTGCCGGAAGGCTGGAAGGAATAGCACGCGCTTTCGCACCCACACGAGGACGCTTTCCCATGCAGACACTCTCTCGTCTCTTCCTGGCACTTTGTGCCGGCGTCGCTGCTGCCTCGGCCATGGCTCAAGCTCCGGCACCGGGCGCACCGCCGCCTGCTCCGCCCCGCGCTCGCGGCCCGCAGCTCGCCCTGGCGGTCGAAGCCGCTCAGACCGCGATCGCGACCTGCCTCGCCAATGGCTACAAGACCACGGCGACCGTGGTCGACTCCGCGGGCGTACCGATCGCGATCCTCTCCGCCGACGGTGCGCCCGAGCGGACGCAGATGATCGGTCTCACCAAGACGGCGACCACCATCAAGTACAAGGTACCGAGTGGTGAAATTGCCGATCGCGTCAAAACGGATCCGGCACTGGATGCGGAAGTGAAGGCCGATCCCAAGATCGGTACCGCGCGCCGCGGCGCTCTGCCCATCAGGGTGGGCGGCCAAATCATCGGCGCAATGTCCGTGTCGGGCGCGCCCGGCGGCGACAAGGACGAGGTCTGCACGCAGGCAGGGCTCGACAAGATCGCATCCCGCCTGAAGTGAGCCTCGCCGAGGCGAGCCGTCTGCGGACGGCCCGGCCTCTTCAGCACACCCCCCGCGCTCCCCTTCGTTGAGGCGCCGGCCGACCGTGTCGGCCGTCCGAATGGTACGAACTGGCGTGAACCGCCATTTCGTCCCATTTTCGGCCAATGGTGTCGCAAACGCGCCAACGCATCGCCCGGCCCACCCGCCAGATCATTGGCTTCGAGACGCAATCGATGCCGGCACGGCTATTGCTATAGGTGTTCGACGGCGTCGGGGAGCGCCCGAAACCACCCTCAAAAGGAGATTGCATCATGAACTTCGGACGAACGAACGGGCTCCGCGCCGTGATGGCTGCTGTGATCGCTGCACTGGTCGTATCGCAGGGGGCGTTGGCGGACGGCAAGCTCAACACGGGAACGCTGACCCAGACGATCGATGTCGCGGCACTCAACCTCTCCTCACCGGCCGGCGCTCGCGAGGCGTACCGGCGTATCGCCGACGCGGCACTCCACATCTGCTCGACGACGATGAATGGCCTGGTGGGTGTGGCTCGTCAGAAGGAACAGCGCGATACCGTGCGGCCGTGCTTCGACGCGGCCGTCCAGGGCGCGCTCGACCAGGTGACGAAGACGACCGGAATCGATCTCGTGCGCGTCGCCGGACTGGATCCCAACAATCTGGTCGCGGGGCGTTAGCCAGCGCTTTGCAGATGCCGTCGGGGCGGTCTTCGGACCGCCCCGACGTCGCAGGAAGCTTCCCACGTCTTCGGCTTTGCATACTGCCGACCGACGAATCGATCCGCCGTCGTGCCGACACGCGCTACGCCACGCCGGATCGGCGGCCACGCACGCAGACACCGGCGATGCTGACCGGCGCGCAGCTGCGGTTACCTCCCGCGTCGCACGCTCCTCTGGTATTGGTGGTGCCTGTGGTCCGTTCTTGTCGATCTCTCTATCATTCGGCTGTTCCTCCTCTCCGAGCGCGCCCCATGAGAATCCCGACTGCCGCCGCCCCGCAGCTTGCCCGCATCGTGCTTCCGAGAGCCGCATCATGACCAGGATCCGTACCGTCGCCGACGCGCTGGCAGCCGCTCGCTCGCTCGGACCGGCACTGCGCGAACGCGCGGCGCGGTGCGAGTCACTGCGCAGGGTCCCCGAAGAGACCATCGAGGACTTCCAGAAGTCCGGGCTGTTCCAGCTCGTGGTGCCGCGCAAGTTCGGCGGAGCCGGGTTGGGTTTCACGGAGCTCGTATCGACCGGCGCGGAGATCGCGGCGGAGTGCGGGTCGAGCGGCTGGGTCTACTGCGTCCTCGCCGGCCACAACTGGTGTGTCGCTCTTTTTCCGGAGCAGGCACAGGCCGAGATATTCGCGAATCCGCGCACGCTGACCGCATCCATCTTTCGCTACCCGGCCGAGGTCAAACCGGTCCCGGGCGGCTATCGACTCACCAACGGCCGCGGCCGCTTCTCGAGTGGCATCGACCATTCCGACTGGGTGCTGCTCGGCGTGACGGTGGATCGTGGGAGCGGACCGCCGGAAGGCCGCATGGTGCTGGTACCGAAGTCGGACATCGAAGTCGTCGACGATTGGCATACCTTCGGCATGCGCGGCACGGGCAGCCGCAGCGTGAAGATCGCCGACGCGTTCATTCCCGAGCATCGATCGTGCTCGATGGCAGACCTCGCGCGTGGTACGTCACCCGGAGCGAAGTTGCACACCGAGACGCGCACGCTGCGGGTGCCGTTCTCCGTCGGTGCTGCGTGGTGTCTGGTGGGCGCGCCGCTCGGCATGGCTCGTGGCGCGTACGCCACGTTCACCTCAGGCAGCGCGGGCAAGCTGCGCGACCTGCGCGCAGAGCAGATCGCAGAGAGAGGACCGCTGTTCGCGCGGATCTCTGCCGCCGCTGCGGAGATCGACGCGAGCGTCGCGCTCATTCTGGCCGACAGCGCGTTGCTCGACGGCGTCGGCGCTCCGGCGGAGCTCGATCTGCCGATGCGCGCGCGGCTGCGGCGCGATCTCGCGTTTGCGGTCGGTCGCTGCCGGCATGCGGTCAACAGCCTCTTCGAGTCCGCCGGTGGCAGCGCCATCTACGACGGCGAGTCGCTGCAGCGCGTGTGGCGGGACCTGAACGCCGCGGGCGCCCACGTGGCGTTCGGCTGGGACGACGCCGTCAACGACTTCGCCAGAGCGAGCCTCGGGCTGCCGCCGAGCCCCTACTCGCGCGTGTAACGAGCCCCGGCGTGATCCGGCACCGTCAGGACTTCAGCATGTGCTCGTAGTTGCCGCCGAGCACCTCGCTCACCCGCGCACCCGACTTCAGCGCACGCGCCATCGCGGCCTCGCGTGCGGCGATGGCATCGGCGGCGGCCAGCACCGCTTCGATGTCGGCACGGCGGACGAACGCGACACCGCTGCCGTCGGCGACGACGAAATCGCCGGTCTCGACCGGCACGTCGCCGATGGTCACCGGCACGCCCGTCGCCTTCTCGACGATCCTGCCGCGCGCCGTTCGAGCCGTGAGCCCGCGAGAAAACACGGGGAAGCCGAGGGCACGCGCCTCGTCGACGTCGCGCAGGAGCCCTTCCGCGATCACGCCCACGACCTGCCTGGCGCGCGCGGCGAGCGTCAGCAGCCCGCCCCAGCATCCGGCTTCCACACCCGTACGTTGCTCGATCACGATGACGGAGCAGTCGTCGGCCGCTTCGATCGCCGCGGCGCACAGATGCCGCGGCGGTCCCGGCGGCGGCTCACCGGTGCCGAGGCGTACCGTGATGACCTTGCCCGCGATGCGCCCCTCCCCCGAGCGCTGCGCGAGACCCGAGACCACGCCCTGCAGCTTCAGGCGATCCAGCGCGTCGGAGATCGTGCAGACGTCGAACGCCCGCAGACGCTCGATCCAGCTGCGCTCGCTCGCCTCGCTCGACATCGATCGACACTCCCACCTCAGCGCCACCGCCGCGTGCGCGGATTATGGTCCGCTGCGCACACGGCGTCATGGTCTGCGCGTGGGATCGCGCGGCCACCTTCGCGGCGAGCGAAGGCCATTTCGCGGATCGCGGCTATTGAAGAACCGCGCTACCGCTGTAGGTTTTCGCAACCGCGAGGCGCAATCCACGTGAGTGATCGATGACGAACAGGCTCACCCCACTGTTGCCCACCACGCTCGTGGGCAGCTATCCGCAGCCGGAGTGGCTCATCGATCGACAGAAACTCGCCGGACGCTTTCCGCCGCGCGTCCGCGCAAGGGAATTGTGGCGCATCCCTGCGCCGTTTCTCTCCGAAGCGCAGGACGACGCCACGATCGTCGCGATCAAGGCGCAGGAGGACGCGGGCCTCGACATCGTCACCGATGGGGAGATCCGCCGCGAAAGCTACTCGAACCACTTCGCAACGGCGCTCGAAGGTGTCGACATCGACAACCCCGGCACGGCACTCGATCGCAGCGGCCACCCGAATCCGGTGCCGCGCGTCACGGGGCGCATTCGTCGCAAGCACGCCGTGGCCGTGAGGGACCTCGAGTTCCTGAAGCGCCATACCGATCGCCGGGTGAAGATCACGCTGCCGGGGCCATTCACCATGTCGCAGCAGGCGCAGATCGACGCCTACGGCGGCAGCCGGGAAGCGGCCGCGATGGACTATGCGGTCGCGGTCAACCAGGAGATTCGCGATCTCTTCGCCGCCGGCGCGGACGTCGTGCAGATCGACGAGCCGTACCTGCAGGCGCGGCCGAACGACGCGCGGCAGTACGGCGTGAAGGCGCTCGACAGCGCGCTCGACGGCATCACCGGCGCCACGGCCGTGCATCTGTGCTTCGGCTACGCGGCCATCATCCACGAGCGGCCCGAGGCCTACTCGTTCTTGGGCGAGCTTGGGTCTTGCCGCTGCCAGCAGGTGTCGATCGAGACCGCGCAGTCGAACCTCGATTGCTCGGTGCTGCGCCAGCTGCCCGGCAAGAAGGTGATCCTGGGCGTCATCGATTTGAGCGACCTGACGGTCGAAACGCCGGCGACGGTCGCGGCGCGCATTCGCCGGGCCCTGCCGTTCGTGAACGCGGAGGATCTCGTGATTGCGCCGGATTGCGGCATGAAGTACCTGCCGCGCGACGTCGCCGATGCGAAACTCCAGGCGATGGTGGAAGGCACGAAGATCGTGCGCGGCGAGCTCGGAGCGAACCCATGAAACGCGCTATCACGGCAGCAATCGGCTTGGCGGTGCTCGGCACCGGCACCACGAACGTGAGGGCCGACGAGGCGGCCGACGCGCTGGCCAAAGCCAAGACGGAGGAAGCCAACCGCCGCGTCGTCGTGACGATGTACAACCTGCTCATGAACGAGCACAAGGTCGACGAAGCGCTCGAGTACATCGACCCCGGCTACAAACAGCACAACGTGCTCGCCCCGGACGGCAAGGAATTCCTGCGCGGCGCGTTCAAGGCGCGCTTCGCCGAGAACCCGAAGTTCCGCTCGGACATCAAGCGCACGGTCGCCGACGGCGATCTCGTCGTGGTGCACACGCACGAGCGTTTCAACCCCGACGACCCGAACGACCTCGGCAACATCATCATGGACATCTACCGGGTGAAGAACGGGCTCATCGTCGAGCACTGGGACGCGTACATGCCCGTGCCGCCGAAGGACAAATGGCTGCACGGCAACGGCTCGTTCTGAAGCCGGAACGAGCCGGTCCGAAAAAACCGCCCGCTCAGTAGCCCCGGATCGGCCCCAGCATCGTGATCTCGATCGGCTTCGAGCTCGGCGGCTCGTAGCTTGGGATCACCCACATGTGCAACTCGTTCTGCGAGATGCTGGCGCGCGCGTCGTTGCTGAACGGCCCCTTGTCGTAGAAGGCCTTCGCGTTGTTCTCGTGCACGATGCTGAAGCGCAGCGTCGTGCCGTCGATCGACACGCGGTCGAGCGGCGCCATGTTGTTCGAGTCATCGCATGGACCGCACGCGAGACCGAACAGCCCGGACCCGTTCTGCTTGAACATGAAATGCTGCTTGCCAGGCCCCTCGCCGAACATCCACAGACCCGCCACCTTGGCGGGCGTCAACTGCTCGGCGGGACCGGGCGGCACATACGCGGGCTTCGGCGGCGGGGAGCCTCCCGGAGGCGGAGGGGGCGGCGCGGCCGGCTTCCCGGTCGAGCGGTGCAGCGCCATCTTCGTGGGCGCGGCGGTCGAGCCCTGGCGTTGCCGCGTGATCTCCAGCTGGTCGCCCACGAGCTTGGCCGTGACCGTATCGCGGTAGGCCACGGGCCCCGGATTCACGACCTCGAACTTGAGCCCGTCCGGCGCGAGCACACCGTTCTCGATCAGGGCGAGATTCGCGACGTCGCCGCAGTCGGTGCAATACGTGCCGGTGACGGTCGTCCCGCGCACCGTGAGCATGTAGATGTGTCGTACGCCGCCGGCGTCGGCCAGCCAGCCGCCGCGCACGGCGTCGGCGTTCTGCGCGAACGCGGGTGCCACGAACAGCGTCATCAGTACCAGCAGATTGATTTTCATGTGTCCCCCAACTCCCGCTTCCAGCGATTCGAAGGTTCGCCGAGTGTCTCGGCGCGCCACGTTTCGATCCTCGACCGCAGCGACGGCGACAGCGCGCCTTTGATCACACTCGCCACGGCCTCTTCCACCTGCGCCACGCTCGAGAATCCGACCAACGCCGTCGTCGTCTCGGGCCGCGCCAGCGCGAAGCGCAGCGCGACATCGCCGAGCGACTCGCCACCGAGCAAAGCGGCGAGCGAGTCGCGCTCCACGGCGCTCGCTTCGCCATCCGCGCGGACTCTCTGCGCCCCCGGCGGCCGATCCGTGAGCAGGCCCGCCTCGAGCACACGCAACGCTATCACGCCGAGCCCGGCCGCGGCGGCCCGCGCCGCAATGCCGTGGTAGTCGCGAAGCCGGCCCGCTGCCGGCGCGGGCTCCCATGCGCTCGTATTCAGGACGCTGTAGTGCACCTGGAGGCAGTCGAACGCGCCGCTGTCCACCACCTGCGCCACGGCCGCCATGTCGCCCCCGTAGGCGGAGCAGCCAAAGAAATCGACGACGCCCTGATCGCGCAGGCTCGCGAAGGTCTCGGCCACTCCGCGGGCGCCGAGCACGTCGTCGACGCGCAACTGCGCGCCCGAGCCGAACTCGGCCTTCGCGGCACGCTCGGTCGCGACGCGATTGTGCAGGTGCAGCACGGCGACACGCGGCAGCTTCAGGCGCGCGAGGCTGCCTTCCACGGACCGCAGGATCGCGCCCCGGATGTCGCCGAAATCGGCCCGCTCGAGCGCCACCTTCGTGGCCACGCGCGGCGTGGCTTTGAGATCGTGGAGAACGGCACCGAGATTGCGCTCCGACTCACCGGCGGCATACACGGGCGCCGTGTCGAAGTAGTCGATGCCGAGCTCGAGCGCGCGCTGAACCGCCGCCCGCTGCGCGTCGCGTTGTCCCGCGGCAATGAGGCCCGCCGTGGGTCCACAGCCGAAGCCGATTTCCGAAATGGCGAGACCGGTGCGCCCCAGCACGCGCCGGCCCACCGCGACGGAGTCACTGCGCGCCGGCACCGCTCGCACGGGCAGTCTGTACTTGCTCGGCCTGCCGATAGAGCTCGAGGATCAGCTCCCGATCGGGACAGAATCCATCCACGTCCTCGTCGATGTAGAGCTGCCCGTCGGGCCCCCGCTTGTGATACTGGTCGCGGTAGCGGATCGAGCGGCCGAGCACGGTGCTGCGCGTCGGCGCCGTACCGCCCCTTTCGTTGCCCGGAATGCGCAGCTCGGGGCTTTCGATCTTGGCCGGGTCGCGGAACACGTTCATGGGCTCGCCGCCGCTGGCCACGATCTCGATCTGCTTTCGCAGCATCTGGCGGTACGCGATGATCAGCCGGTCGCTGTAGCCCAGGTTCTCCTGCGTGCGATCGGTGATCGGACCCTGCTGGTACCAGGCGGCCATGTCCTGCGCGAGCACGTAGTCCATGATGAGCTCGCCACGCTCGTCGGTGATCGGCAGCTCGCGATACGGGATCGCGTCCTGCTTCGGCACGTCCACTCCTTCCGGAAACACGTAGCAGCAATACTGCAGATGCCACGTGTGCGTGTCGTCGATCGGCACGCCGATCTGATAGAGGCGGCGGATGCGCTGATCGCCTTCCTGCGGGCCGAACGCCAGAAGGTACGGGAACAGGATCGGGTTCTGACCGATGGTCCAGCTGCGGGAGTCCTCGCTCTTGTCGGACTCCATGCTGCCCTTGGTGAAGCCGAACTCGTTGTAGATGGGTTTCCACTTCACGTACGCGCCGCGCGCGCGCATGGCGTCGAAATCCGCGCCGGTCGCGTTGTAACGCGCGCTCGCGTCGTCATGCGGCAGCCCCTTGCGCTCGCGCGCGTACTTGAACGTCGCTCCGTGCAGGTAGACCGAGTGACCGAGGTCGCCGCGGTTCTCCATGGCCTGCAGCCAGTTGCACGGCAACTGGTGTGCCAGGATCTGCCGGAACCCGTCCGGGCGCACGAACAGATTCCAGCGCGGCAGGAGCGGCACCGGCGCGGGGCCGAGATACGCCCAGATGAGCCCTCCCATCTCCTGTACCGGATACGCCTTGACCCTGATCTTGTCCTTGAGCGTAAGCGTCGGCGGCTCGAGCGGCTGGTCGAGGCAGCGGCCCTCCGCATCGAACAGCCAGCCGTGATAGCAACAGCGCAAGCCACGCTCGTCGGGGATGCCGAGATGCAGGCTCACGCAGCGATGCGGGCAGCGCTCCTGGATGAGACCGAGCTTGCCGGCGCGGTCGCGGAACAGAGTCAGGTCCTCGCAGAGGATTCGGACCTTGCGCACCGGGTTCTCCCGCAGCAATGCCTCGGGATAGATCGGATGCCAATAGCGGCGCATGAGCTCCCCGCACGGAGTGCCGGGCCCTACGCGCGTGAGCAGTTCGTTCTCTTCCTGACTGATCATGTCGGTGGTCCGTCCTCTGCAGGCTCACGAGCCGGCCGCGGCAACGCGGCCCGGCCGGCGTAAAAGGCTACCACCGCGACCACCCGGCAGTCGCCGCGATTGAAGGAGCGCTCTTCGCGCGCTGCGAAACCGGGCGCGGCGAGCGCGGACCGTCGTCACCGGGCGCGGGCGAGGTAGCGCACGAGCAGCCGGGCCGCGTGGCGCAGCGTCGCCTCGTCCCGGTATCCCAGGAACAGCCGCCGCTTCGCCCACCCTTCCGTGATGGCCACGCTGCAGAGGCCCATGCGATCGAGGTAGCGCTTCGCGGCGGCTTCCGGAACGATCCCGATGCCTAAGCCCGCGGCGACCATCCTGCAGAGCGTTTCGACGCCGCGAACCTGGATCTTGAAGTTCGGCGCCCTGCCGAGGCGGCTGCTCTCGTAGTCCACGCGCGCGGCGAGCGGCGTGCCGGACTGCAGACCGACGAAGTCGTAGGTCAGCGCCTCCGCGAGCGTCGTGGTACTCGATTTCGCCAGCGGATGATCCGCCGGCACGACGACCACGAGCTCCTCCTCGCAATACACACGCGTCTGCAGTCCATTGCTGTTCATCGCGTCGACGAAGATGCCGATGTCGGCACGGTTCTCGCGCACGGCCTTGATGATCTCGGAGCTGTCGCGCTCCTCGAGCTCTACCCTGACGTCCTTGTGGGTCTGAAGGAAGCTCGAGATCTCCTCCGGAATCCGCTCGCTGATGGCGGCGGGGCTCACCCAGATCCGCACGTGGCTGCGGCCGCCCGCGCCTATTTCCTCTATGTTGCGGTGCAGTTGCTCGACGCCCTCGAGGATGCTCAGAATGTTGTGGAAGATCGCGCGCCCGGCATCGGTGAGCTCCACGCCCTGCGGAAGGCGCGAGAAGATCGCGACACCCACGTAGCTCTCGAAGTCGGCGATCCTCTTGCTCGCGGCAGCGAGCGCCAGATTCATCGCTTTGGCGCCGGCAGAGATGCTGCCCGCGCGCACGACGCTCGAAATCAGCGCGAGCGTCACGAAGTTGAAGCGCGAAGGATTCAGCTCGCGAAACCGCGTGCGCGACCGCCGAGGCTGACGGGAAGAGGAAGACACGGCGCTAAGTGAGGTACTTCGCGTGCACGGACTTCGAAACCGGTGCGAGGCCCGTCGCGATCAGCTGCCAGCTGTCGCCCTCGTCACCGCTCGCATAGACCTCGCCGTCGGTGTTGGCAACGAAGAGATCGTACCGGTCTCCGGCGATCGCCACGCTCATGGCCTCGATGGCGGCGCGGCCGCCGATGGGCAACCCGTCGGAAGCGGTGACCCAGTTCGCGCCGCCGTCACGTGTGCACATCACCACGGACTTCGCCGCGTGCGTCTCGCGCCACACGTTCGGTGAAGTGGACGCGCCGGCGACGAAGACCGTCTCCTCGTCGCGCGGCGACACGATCAGGTGATCGGGATAACCGATCGGGAAGTCCGTGCCCGTCAACTTCCGCCACGAGCCGGCGCCATCGTCGCTGCGGTAGACCCCGACGCCGGTGCTCATGAAGATGCGCCGCGGGTTCGAGGCCACGGGCACCACCTTGTGGATGTCGCGATACCAACGGTCGTCCGGGCGAGCGTACGTGGTGATCTCGCGCCACGTATCCCCGGCATCGGTCGACTTCAGCAGCGCGCCCTGCTCGATGCACGCGTAATAGACGTCGGGCTCGGCCGGGTGAACCGCGATCGACTTCAGATGAGCGGCGTGCGGCGGCGCGGGGAACGTCCACTTCTCCCGCCCCGGCAGCTCGCCGATGGCCGGATGCGCGTGCCACGACCGCCCGTAGTCGGCGCTGCTGTAGAGCATCACGGGCTCGGTTCCGGCGAGCAGCGTCAACTCGTCGCCGCGCGTCACGCACTGCAGCGAAAACACGTTGCGCTGCGTGAGCCCCTCCGCCGCCGCGGTCCACGTCTGCCCGCGGTCCGGGCTGAAGAAGAGGCCGTCGTCGTGCGTGCCGGCGAACACCCCACCGCGCAACGGCTCGAACAGCAGCGCGCTCACGTGACGACCCGCGAGCGTGACGTCGCTGACCGTCCAGCGCTTCGCCTGGGCATCGAGGTCGATGACCGCGACGCCGCGCATCGTGCCTACCAGCAGGCGCGACGCCGCGGTCGAATGGACCATCGGACCGTTCGGCGACAAGCACGTGACCATGACGCGTCTCCCCCCGCGAGCCGTTCCGTTCCGCGGCGTCAGCCGCGGCCCTGCGCGGGTCGCAGCTTCGTGCGATCGATCCGCGGGAACACCTTGAGGGGATTATGATGCACGATGTCGATTTTCGCTGCGTCGGTCAGGAAGTCGAAACTGTCGATCAGCGCCAGCACGTTGTCCGAGCCCTTGCCGGTCTGCGGGTTCAGCAGGTCCGAGCCGCTGCCGGGCACCTCGGTGCCGAAGATCATGCGGTGCGCACCGCGCTGCCTGATCGACGCCGCCAGGAAGTGAGGGTCGTAGGCGCAGGTGTCGAAGTAGAGATTGGCATCGAGATTCGGCGGCGGACGCTTCTCCTTGCGGAACAGGCTGCCGACCTGGCCACCGGCCACCTCCCCGCTGTCGCCCACCATGTTGTCGGCAGCGCGCGACGGGTTCGTGTGATCGAGCGGAGTGCCGAACTCGAGCATCCGGCGCGGCGCTCCGCCGCAGTGGCAGACGACGATCTTGAGGCGCGGGAAGCGCTCGAAGACCGCGCTCTTCTCCAGCAGCAACGTGGCCAGCGTCTCCTCGGTCAGGTTGTTGTACTGATACGCGTTCGGAATGCCGTCGAGGCGCGGATCGCGCGTCATCGACGGGTGCACGATGAGCGTCACGTCGAGCTTCTCGGCACGCTCGTACAGCGGATACCAATACGGGTCGTTGACGCCCGGCGAACCGCGGTCGCCGCCCGGATCGGGGTTCAAGATGGCGCCGACGAAGCCGTGCTCGGTCGCGCAGCGCTCGAGCTCGTCCGCGCAGCGGACCATGTCGCAACCGCGCGTCTGCGGCAGCTGGGCGACACCCTGGAAACGGTCCGGGTGCAGCTTGCACTGGCGTGCGATGAGGTCGTTCGTCACGCGCGTCCACTGATCGACGAGGAACTGCCGCTCCCAGTGCATCATCGCGACGGGGCGCGGCGAAAGCAGCTGCAGATCGATGCCCTGCGCGTCGAGCAGCCGCAGATGACGCTCGAGCGCAGGCCGCATGGCCTCGTCCGGGATGACGAGCGGCTCCTTCGCGTTGCGCAGCACGATCAGGTTGTAGGCGTACGCCCGGAACTGCGGCGGCGTGGAAATGTGGCCGTGCGTATCGATGACGACGTGGCTTTTGTACATGATTCGGTCAGCTCCCAAGATCCCAGTACGCGAAACCGGCGCCCACGGGCGAAGCGTTGATGTCCACGTAGTCGACGACCGTGCCCGGCGCACCATCCACGACCGCGCTCGCGGCGATCCAGTTGCGGATTTCGCCGATGCCGCTCCCCATGCCGAGCACCATGCCCGTCCCGCCGCTCGCGCGCTCGACCTGCTCCGCGTCGTCCGGATCGAAATCGGGCCGGCGCGAATCGAAGATCTCCGCCATCGCGCGCGCATCGCCGCGCGTGAGCGCGGCGAGAATCTCGCGGTCGAAGGCCTGGTCGATATACGCGTTGCGCCCCATGGGCGTGTGCCACAGGCCTCCGGAGCCGATGACGCCGATCCGCGCGTCCGCCGGCCACGCGTCGACTATCTCACGAACCGCGCGCCCGAGCTCGAAGCACCGTTGCCCCGTGGGCTGCGGCCCGTAGTAGCAGTTGATGTAGAAAGGAACCACCGGAATCGCCGCACCGGGGGCGAGGGACTCGAGCGGGCGCGTGAACGCGTGCCCGATGCCACCGCCGCCGGCACTCGCGCTGAAGGCCATGTCGAAGCGCCGCGCCACGAGCTCGGACACGAGCCGGCGCGCGAGCGGCGGATGGCCCTTCAGCGTGACCCAGTGCTCCGGAGTCTTCGGCCGCAAGGGCCGCTCGCGGCCGACCGGCAACCCGAAGTACGGCGAGATCCGGTAGCCCGAGATGCTGTCGCCTATGAACACGCAGAACGCCGGCAGGTTGCCGAAGTTGAACTGCTCGAGCTGATCGTCCCCGAAGACCAGCAGCACGTCGGGACGCGCCTCGCGAAGCTGCGCTCTCAGCACGTCGAAGGCGCGAACGCAGCGCGCGTGCTTGGCCCTGTTCTCTTCCGGCGAGTCCTGCGGCAGACCGGGCGCGAACGCATCGGACGCGCTGCGCGAGAGCCGCGCGGCTTCCCATTCCTCCGGCGCGGCGTACAGGAAGGGGGAATGCGAGGCACAGATGACTGCACAGATCGTCGCCACGTGAGCCCGCAATTCCTGTGAACGGCCGGTCGATCGGTTAGTCTACGAGGCGCGATCACCGCGGCAAACCGCCATCGACGAACCACGTTTCGCTTCCCGCGAAGTGCGCCCCGGAGCGCGTTTCGGCAACAATTGCACACCCACCGGCTCGACGCATGCAGCGCAGCACCGACCGCATCCTCACGACCCACACCGGCAGTATCCCGCGGCCGCCGGCCCTGCTCGCCCTGTCGAGCTCGAAAACGGGCCCACCGAAGGACCCGGCCGCCTATGCGCAGCGGCTGCGCGAGGCCGTGGCGGAAGTCGTGCGGCAGCAGGCAAAGGCCGGCATCGACATCGTGAACGACGGCGAATTCGGCAAGCCCAGCTGGGGCGCCTACATCCTGTCGCGCATCAGCGGCTTCGAGGTGCGCCCCGATCAGCTGCGCCCCGCCGAGTGGCTCGGCCGCGAGCGCGAGACGTTCGCCGAGTTCCTGGCCGAGGCGTTTCCGCGCGCCATCCATGGCGTGCCGACCGAGGCCTGCATCGGCCCCATCAAGTATCGCGGCCACGCGAGCCTGGGAACCGCGATCTCGAGCCTCACGGATGCGCTGCGCGGCGTTGCCGTGAGAGAGGCGTTCATGACGGCCGTGGCCCCCGGCAGCACGGCCTACGACGGCGTCAACGAGTTCTACGCGAGCGAGCGCGAATACCTGTTCGCGATCGCCGACGCCCTGAGCGAGGAGTACCGGGCCATCCACGCCGCCGGGCTCATCGTGCACGTGGACGACCCCGTGATCGCCAACATGTACGACGCTCTGACGTCGCAGAGCCCGGCGCGCTATCGCGAGTGGGCACAGCTGCGCGTGGACGCGCTCAATCACGCGCTGCGCGATATTCCAGCCGATCGCGTGCGCTACCACGTCTGCTTCGGCAGCTGGCACGTGCCGCACACCTGCGACGCACCGCTCGACGAGATCATCGATCTCGTGCTCCAGGTGAACGCCGGTGCCTATCTGATCGAAGCAGCGAACCCGCGCCACGAGCACGAGTGGCGCACGTGGCAGAAAGTCGGGCTGCCGGAGGGCAGGATTCTGATTCCCGGCGTCATCACACACCACACGGTCACGGTGGAGCATCCGCGCGTGGTCGCGGACCGGATCGTGCGCTTCGCGAGGATCGTCGGCCGCGAGAACGTGATCGCGGGAACGGACTGCGGCTTCGCCCAGGTCGACACGCTGCAGCGCGTGCACCCGAGCGTCATGTGGGCGAAGTTCGCGTCCCTCGTCGAAGGCGCGCGGCTCGCGAGCCGCGAGCTCTGGGGACACAGCGCCGACTGAGTGGATCGCGCGATGCCGCGGGCGTCTGCAACGCGGCCGTGCGTGAGCGCGAGGTCGCCGTCCGCGAGGGTCCGCGCGCGACATGCAGCTCCGCGGCTTTGCGCGGATCACGCTTGCGCGCTCCGCGAGCCTGCCACCGTTCACGTGCTGCAGGCCAAACCCGTTTCGGCGATCATGGCGCCTGCGACAACATCCCGCAAGGAAGGCGCATGGCCGAGCCCATCGTCGAAGAGTTCCGCTCCCTGTCCACCGCCACCGTCTCGGACGCGATGGATCGCCTCGGCATCCCCGGCCAGTGCCTGGGGCTGAAGCCGCTCGACCCGCGCACGATGCGCGTCTGCGGCCGCGCCTTCACCGTCCGCATGATCCCGGCGGAGACCCCGGCCGGCTCGGTCGGCGACTACATCGACGACGTGCAGCCGGGCCAGGTCGTGGTGCTCGACAACCAGGGCCGCCAGAACGCCACCGTGTGGGGCGACATCCTCACGGCGATCGCCCACCGCATGGGCGTGGCCGGCACCGTCATCGACGGCAACTGCCGCGACGCGCATCTCGCGCTCGAGCTCAACTACCCGATGTTCACGCGCGGCTGGTCGATGCGCACGGGCAAGGACCGCGTGCAGCT
>DASZSB010000045.1:0-4777 GCA_035548835.1 Gammaproteobacteria bacterium
CGGGTCCGGGACAGTGCATGGTGGGTAGTTTGACTGGGGCGGTCGCCTCCCAAAGAGTAACGGAGGCGTGCGATGGTAGGCTCAGAGCGGTCGGAAATCGCTCGTTGAGTGCAATGGCATAAGCCTGCCTGACTGCGAGACCTACAAGTCGAGCAGAGACGAAAGTCGGTCATAGTGATCCGGTGGTCCCTTGTGGAAGGGCCATCGCTCAACGGATAAAAGGTACTCTGGGGATAACAGGCTGATGACGCCCAAGAGTCCATATCGACGGCGTCGTTTGGCACCTCGATGTCGGCTCATCACATCCTGGGGCTGGAGAAGGTCCCAAGGGTTCGGCTGTTCGCCGATTAAAGTGGTACGCGAGCTGGGTTCAGAACGTCGTGAGACAGTTCGGTCCCTATCTGCCGTGGGCGTTGGAAATTTGAGGGGAGCTGCTCCTAGTACGAGAGGACCGGAGTGGACGTACCTCTGGTGTTCCGGTTGTCACGCCAGTGGCACCGCCGGGTAGCTATGTACGGAAGGGATAACCGCTGAAAGCATCTAAGCGGGAAGCCCACCCCAAGATTAGATTTCCCTGGGGACTCGATCCCCCTGAAGAGCCCTCGTAGACTACGAGGTTGATAGGCTGGGTGTGGAAGTCGAGTAATCGATGAAGCTAACCAGTACTAATTGCTCGTGAGGCTTGACCATATAACACCCAAACAGTTTGGGTGTGCGACGAGGACGGATCATTCCAAATTGCGCGTTCGGCTGGTTCCCACGGGAACGGCGGAGCGCATACCGGTTTGCCTGGCGGCAATAGCGGGCGGGAACCACCCGATCCCATTCCGAACTCGGAAGTGAAAACGTCCAGCGCCGATGGTAGTGTGGGTCATCTCACGCGAGAGTAGGTCATCGCCAGGCTCTTAACGCAAACCCCCGGTTCCCGAGGAACCGGGGGTTTTTCATTTTCGGGCGAGCTAGTACCCGGCGAGCTCCAGATATCCATCGACGGTCAGCGGGCCCGCCTCTCCCTCACCGCTGCCGCGCACCGCGCCTTCCCAGTACCGCACGGACACGTTCACCTCCTGGTCGGAGAGGTAGGGCTCGAGGTCGATCGCCAGTCGTCGCGCCGGAACGCGCAAACGCCACGCGATGGGATAGTCAACTCCACTGACGGGGCTGCGCCAGAAGTCTCTGGCCTCGAGCTCGACGTCCCGCGGACCGAGGTGCGTTGGCTGCCCCCTCCCGTCGACCAGCGTTCCGCCGCTGAACTCTCCCGCCGCGCCGTCAGCCCTGCGGAGCCGGTAGAACATCAGACTCCCGCCGTCGGACAACCGAAGACCAAACCAGTCCCAGCCCACCGTCTCATCGCTCAGCGCACTCGTGCTCCATTCCCGATCCATCCACGCGTTTCCGTGCACGGCAATCTGCCGCCCCCCTCCCACCCGCAAGAACCCCGTCGCTCTCAGGCGCGGCATCGAGTAATAGTAGGACGCGTTGCCCGGCTCCGGCCCCTTGCGGTCGAGTCCAGCCGCTCCGTTGAGCACGGGCGCCCGATCCGCCACGAGATCAAGCGCCAAGCCAAGGTCCGCATCGTCGGCCGTCAGCCGCCATTGCTCGCCTTCGTCCGCGCTCGTCCTCTCTGCCTTCCATCCTTTGACCCATACCGTCACGGGCAACCGGCTCGCGCCTGCCAGTCCTAGGGCCTCCCGCGCGCTGCGCTCGCGAACCTCGAACGCGTGCCGCGCCGTATCCGTGACAGCCAGATGAGCAAGCCACACCTGGTCCGATCGCCACTGGGATGCACCGGCCCCCGGCGCGCCCTGTGGACGTAGCGCCACCCGAAAGAACGTGAGCTCGAAGCCGTAAGCCACGCCCTTATCGCTCTCGAGGTTCCCCGTGAAGTACCACCACTCCGTCCGGAATTCAGGATGGCTGCCATGATCGGTCGGGAACACCAGCGGCCGAGCTTCCACGGCTCTGGCGAACCCGGGCTCGTCCTGCGCGCGCAAGTACCGCAGGGCCAGGTTCGCGCTCCCCACGCTGCGCGCGGGCGCGGACCCGTCGCTGGAGCAGGCGGCGAGCAGCGGGAACATCAGCAACCACACCAATCCGCGCACCCCTCACTCCTCACGCAGCGCATTCCCGAGCACGCCTCGACCCGCCCGCCACGACGGGTACACCCCGGCCAGGAGTGCCGCCCCGACCGCCAGCGCCAGCCCTGCCGCCAGCGGTTCCACCGCCGGCGCGAAGTCCATGGTCCAGCCGAACGATCGCCGATTGATGACGTGCACCAGCAACGCGGCCAGCGCGGTTCCCAGCGGCATGGCCACGAACCCGGCCGCCAGTCCCAGCAGTCCCGTCTGTACCAGCAGGCTCGTCGCGAGATCCCGCGGCGTGAAGCCGAGTGCGCGCAGTACGCCGAGCTCGCGCCCGCGCTCGAGCTCGATGGCCAGCAACGCGCTCAACACCCCGAGGAACGCCACCACGGCCGCCAGCAGGCGCAGCACCTCGGTGATCCTGAACGTCCGGTCGAACACGTCGAGAGATAGCTGGCGGATTCCGCTGCTCGACCTGATCCTGACCCCGCCGCCCACGACCCTGCCGATCTCCGCTGTCACCGCCGACTCGTCGGCGACTTCGCGCAGGTCGACTCCCACGCCCGTAATTCCATCGTCGCTCCACGAATCCCGATACCGCTGCAACGCCATTACGATCGAATAGTTGCCCGTGTTGAAGTCCCGAAAGGCCCCCACGATCGGCAAACGCTGCGGGCCGGTCGGGCTCGGCAGCACGATCTCGTCGCCAACCTCGAGGTGGCGCGCGAACATCAGGCGCTCGGATGCGGCCACCCCGCGGCCTGCCGCGACTTCCGCGAGCGCCGAGTCCGCCACGGCGCCGACGATCGTGAGGCCGAACCCGCGCGTGCCCGGGCGGAAAGCCCGCACCGTGACCTCGCCGGCCGATGTCGGCACCACGAGCGCCCGGGTCAGGCTCACGCCCGCTACGCCCGGCAGCCGCTCCAGCGTTGCGAGCGCTGCGGGATCGATCGTGATCGGCGCCGCCGGATCCACGCTCACGTAGACGTCGGCCGTCAGTGTCGATTCGAGCCAGTCGCCGAAGCTCGTGCGGAAACTCCCGATCATCAGTCCCACGCCGTTGACCGTGGCAATCGCCACCGCAAGCGCTGCCGTCGCGACGCCCGTCCGGCTCAACGACGCGCCGACCCCCCGGATCGCGAGCACCACCGGCAGACCGAGGAATCGCCCGAACGCGCGGTCGAGCCCCCGCATGAGCCACACCGTCGCGAGCGGTGTCAGCAGGGCGCCAGCCGCTAGCACCGCGAAAAGACCGCCGAACGCCGCTACGAGAGTCTTCGGACCCACGGCGAGAATGCCCCAGCTCGCCACCAGCAGTGGCAACGCGAGCCACGCGGCGCGCGCGGCACCGTGCTGCGCTCCCCGTTCGAGCGCCGCGCGCCGCAGCACGGCTGCGGGCGCCGACCGCGCGGCCTCGATCGCTGGCTTCAGTCCCGCGAGCAACGTCGCACCTGTTCCCAGCGCGGCACCTTGCACGTAGATCCACGGCGAGGGCCTCGCCGCCTGCACGCCGGCGCTGAAGTAGATGTCTCCGACCGTCCGCAACACGAGATCGACGAGCCCGACCGCGAGCCCCTGGCCCAGCAGCAGTCCCATACCCGTAGCGACCGCAGCCAGCGCAGCCGCCTCGACGAGCACGCTGCCCAGCAGCTCGCCCGGCGTGACGCCGAGTGCGCGCAGCACGCCCAACGTGGCACGCCGCTGCAGGATGGCGAACGACATCGTGCTGTAGATCAGAAACGTGCCGACGACGAGCGCCAGCAGACCGAGCGCCGTGAGGTTCGTGCGAAACGCGCGCGCGAGCTCATCGAATGCTGCATGTTGCTCGCCTGCGGGGACCAGGATCGTGCCCGGCGGCGGCGTAGCCGCCAGCTCCGCCGCCTCTTTGTCGGTCAACCGCAGGTCGATGCGCGTGATCCGCCCCGGTCTTCCGAGCAGCTCCTGCGCCGTTGCGATGTCGGCCAGGATGGGTGGCTCCGCCTGCACGTCGCGGCCGAGATTGCCGACGACACCGAGCACGCGTACCGGCGCCTCGTGGCCGCCGATCAGCAGCGTCAGCGTCGTGCCTGGCCCCGCGCCGAGCTCCGTGGCAAGGCCCGAGGGCAGCAGAACGGTGCCGGGTTCGGTCATGAGCTCGACGAGATTGCCGCCTTCGCGCCCCGGCGCGAACGCCGCAAAATCGCGCAGCCCACCTTCCTGCGTGGGGTCGACGCCGAGCAGCGGCACGCGCAGCGCGGTCCGTCCCGCGACACCTACGTCGGTTTCGATCACGGGTGCGGCGTTCGCGACGCCCCGGTCGAGCACCAGCGTGCGGTACACGGTTTCGTCGAGGTCCGTGCCAATGGGGACGAGCCGGTGGCTCGCGGCGCCGCGCACGAGGGCGGCGGAAAGGTCGAACGCGCGCGCCGCACTGTCGTTCGCGAGCTCGACGCCTACGAAGACACCCACGCCGAGGCTGATGCCCGCGAGCGCGAGGCCGAGTTGCCACGGATGCCGCAGGTAGAACCGGAACGACGCGAGGCCGAGCAGCCGTGTCACGCTGGATGTTCCTCGATGCGGCCATTGCGGATCGCGATTACGCGCGTCGCCTGCGAAGCGACGTCGGTACTGTGGGTCGCGATCACGAGTGTCGTGCCGCGCTTCAGGCACGTGGCGCGCAACAAAGCGAGCACCTGCGCCGCGGTATCGAAATCGAG
>DASZSB010000046.1:0-6105 GCA_035548835.1 Gammaproteobacteria bacterium
GTGACGAACGCGATGAAACCACAAACCCCGGCCCGCTGCGACCGCAGCGGGTGCCGCTAGAACTTGAAGCTCAGGCCCACGCCGACCTCGCGCGAACGGCCCACGATCGAGAAGTCGTAACCCCAGATGTCGCGCGTATCGAAGCCGCCGTTCACGTACAGCTCGTCGAGCAGGTTCTTGCCCCAGACCTCGACGGCGTAGTTGCGGGCGGCCGGCTCGTACACGAAGCGGGCGTTCAGGATGCCGTATGCGGGCTCGAGCACCGGGTTGCCGTTGGCGTCGATCAGCGTGCGCTGATACGCCGCGTCGCGCGCGTACTCGCCCGTGTAGCCGTAGTTGCCCACGATCGTGACCTGCGAGCCGCTCTGCATCGGGATGCGATACGACACGCCGACCGTGGCCGTGGTGTGGGCGGCATAGGCAAACGGTGCGCCGGGGTAGTTGCCCGTGATGTTGGACTGACCCGGGGCTCCGGTCAGCACGCCGGCCTGGATGTAGTTCGTGTCGATCAGGCCGACGCCGCTCGTGACCGTGATGCGATCCGTCGGCGCCCAGTCGACCTCGAACTCCCAGCCGTGCGCGGTGCCCTTGCCATCACCCGACAGATACGGGAACGGCTGCGAGTTGCCGCCGTCGTCCGCCGGCAGCAGGTTGATCCGCATGCCGTTCCAGGTCGAGTCGAAGTACGTGGCGTTGAAGCGCAGCTTGCCGTCGAGCAGGTCCGAGCGGATGCCGATCTCGGTGTTCGAGATGACTTCCACGGGCAGGTCGATCAGCACCTGATCCGGATGCGTGGGATCGGCCGTCGCGTTCGCGGCCGGGCGCGCATTCGCGCTCTTCGGCAGCGAGTTGATGTTCGACAGCGGCCCGATGCGCACCTGCGGAGAGCTCGCCGACGTGAACCCTTCCGAGTAGGTCAGGTACGCCATCATGCGGTCCTGGAAGTGATATGCCGCCGAGAACTTGTACGTGTTGATCTTCGGCTTCGGCGGGTCGTACGTCTGCAGCGCGATGCCGCTGTAGGAGAACGGATCGCCCTGCGGCCGGATGGCGGGATCCGGCGTGCGGAACGCGTCGTTCGGGAGGTAGCGAATGTCGCCGCCCGACTTGTCGCTGATGCGTGCGCCGACCGTGAGGTCGAGCTTCTTCGTGACGCTGAACGTGGCCTCGCCGAACCACGCCTTGTCCTTGTCCCAGGCGTCGGTCAGCGAGTCGTCGCTGATGGCGGTCAGGGCCCAGGGGTACAGAGCACCGCCCGTCGTCAGCATGTTGCCGCCCGCGAAGCCGTTCAGGTTCAGCAGGAAGGCCGTCTGGCGGACGTACTCCTCGTACGCCACGTTGCCCGGCGGCGGCACGGCCTGGCCCGTCGTGGGGTTGCTCGTTGTCGTCACGGCGCCGGCGTTCACGAACTCCCACATGCCCCAGCGGTAGAACCGCTGCATGTTGTCGAGGTTCAGGCGGTAGTAGCCCGCGAGCCAGTTGATACGGTCGTTCAGCGCCTTGCCGGTCAGGTGCAGCTCGAGCGACTGGTTGTGCTGGATCTGCGGGATGTCGTCGGTCGTGACCAGGAACTCCGTGCCGTCGTAGTCCACGACCTGGCGCTGATGCTGCTTCCAGTCCGACATGATGCTCTGCAAGTGCAGCTTGTCGTTGATGTCCCAGTCCATCGTCAGCGTGCTATAGCGCAGGTCGGCCGTGATGCCGTCCTGCATGGAGTCGGACTTCGTCTCCCACTTGCCGACCTGGCCCGGCCCGAAGGAGATGTCGGGCAGGTAGGGGTTCGGCGTATAGGTCGAGCCCAGCGTCTCGACGAGCTGGCCGGCGGCGTTCAGCTGCGTCGCGAAGTTGCCGTACCGGCTCTGCGTGAAGCCCACGAAGCCGTTTGGATAGTTCGTCGTGTGCGTGGCCGGGTTGAACGCCGGCGGCTTGACGCCCGTGTAGCGCATGCCGAAGGTATTAGGCGGCGGTGCGCTCCAGTGGCCGTTCGAGCAACCGTAGGCGCCCGCGAACGCGGTCGGCGTGCCGGCCGGCACGGGCGCCACGTTGTTCAGCTGCACGCAGCGCGCGTCGGCCGCCGCCTGGAAGGCGCCGAGCATGATGTTGTACGCGTAGACCTTCGAGTTGTCGTAGCGCGTCATGCGGTGGATCTTCGGATCCGTGCCGCGCTTCTTCTCGTCGTTGATCGTGAAGCGCATCGTGAAGCGGTCCGTGGGCTCGAACAGCAGGTCGCCGCGCAGCAGCGTGTCGTCCTCGGAGCCGAAGTCCCACGGCGTCGTGAGCCCTTTGAGGAAGCCGTCGTTCTTGGCCGTGGCGGCCATGAACTTCGTCTTCAGCTTCTCGGTCACGGGCAGGTCCACGGCCAGCGACGCGTCGCGCCGGTTGAACTGGCCGAGATTCAGCTTGACGCGGGCGCCGAACTCGTCTGCCGGCTTGCGCGTGGTCATGTTCACGGCGCCGCCGTTCGTGTTGCGGCCGAACAGGGTGCCTTGCGGGCCGCGCAGCACCTCGACGCGCTCCATCTCGTCGAAATTCATCTGCTGGAAGCCGAAGCCGTCCGTCCACACGCCGTCCACGTAGAGGCCGACGCCCGGCAGGCCGCGGATGTAGAAGTTCGATTGGGCGCCGCCCGTGCCGGGGTTCAGCACCACGTTCGGCACCATGATGCCGAGATCGCGGCCGTTCGTGATGCCGCCGAGCTCGAGCTGCTGCGCCGTGAACGCCTGGATCGACAGAGGTGTGCTCTGCAGATCGGTTTCGCGGCGCGTCGCGGTGACGACGATCTCTTCGAGCTGCGCGTGAGCGGTGAGTGGAATGCTAGTGACGATCGCTGCCGCCAGGGCGGCGAAGCGAAGCTCTGGTGCTCGCATGCAAGAATCCCCCCTTCAAAGACATGCACGAACGAGAACTCCCCGAGGGCGAGTATGGCCCAAGTTCGTCTCTGTGCAAACCGCAAGGAGGGTGCGGAAGAGGTGGCGCCGTACGGCACGGCCGCGGCGGATGTGTCGATGGCCTGCGGGAGTCAGCCGGTCTCTTCCCCGCCGGGAGGCTCGGGGAACAGTGCGTGGCGGCACATCATATCGACGAGGCGGGTGTGGCTCACGAGCCTGGGGTCGTATTCGATACGCAGACGATGCCCCGTCTTCTCGAAGGAGACCTCGTGGATGCCCGCTTCGGCCATGAGCTCGTTGCGGATGGCGCCGGCATCGAGGCGGCCATAGTCCTCACAGAGCACCGCATGAACGACATTCATCGGGGCAGTCCTTCCGAGGCGGCGAACCGACAGTGTACGTTCTACGCTGAGTCGGCCAAAGTAGGTACTAATACCTAACGTCGGCCGGTCCGGCAAATGCGGAAATACCCGCCATGCAGCGGCAAACCCAGATCCATATCTTCTACTTCATCGCCGCCGTGCTGGCGGTGGTCTGGCTGCGCGACCTATGGGTCGCGTCGCAGCACGTGGAGGAGATCAGCTACAGCGCCTTCGAGCAGGCGCTGAAGGACGGGCGCGTCGAGAGCGTCCAGGTCGACGGCGCCCTGCTGCGCGGCAAGTACCGCAAGCCGACGGACAAGGGCGCGGAGCAATTCGTCACGCCGCGGGTGGACATCGACCTCGCGCGCGAGCTCACGGAGCACAACGTCGAGTTCCGTGGCGTCGCCAACAGCGGCCTGCTGCGCGACGTGCTGTCGTGGGTGCTGCCTGCGCTCGCGTTCTTCGTGATCTGGATGGTCCTGTTCCGCCGCATGGCCGACCGGGAAGGGCTCGGCGGCATGATGGCCATCGGCAAGAGCAAGGCGCGCGTCTACGTCGAAACCGACATCAAGGTCACGTTCGAGGACGTGGCCGGGGTGGACGAGGCCAAGACGGAGCTGCGCGAGATCGTGGAGTTCCTGAAGGACCCGAAGCGCTATGGCCGGCTCGGGGCGCGCGCCCCGAAGGGCGTGCTTCTGGTCGGTCCGCCGGGCACGGGCAAGACGCTGCTCGCACGCGCCGTGGCCGGCGAGGCCGGCGTGCCGTTCTTCTCGATCAACGGCTCGGAGTTCGTCGAGCTCTTCGTCGGCGTGGGCGCGGCGCGCGTGCGCGACCTGTTCGACCAGGCGCGGCAGCGCGCACCGGCCATCATCTTCATCGACGAGCTCGACGCGCTCGGGCGCGTGCGCGGCGTGCCCGGCATCGGCGGTCACGACGAGAAGGAGCAGACGCTGAACCAGCTGCTGGCCGAGCTCGACGGGTTCGACCCGCGCGGCGGTCTCGTGCTGCTGGCCGCGACCAACCGGCCGGAGATCCTGGACCCGGCCCTGCTGCGGGCGGGGCGTTTCGACCGTCAGGTGCTCGTGGACCGGCCCGACAAGGCCGGTCGCATCGCGATCCTGGGCGTGCACATGCCGAAGGTGCACACGGCGCCGGATGCCGACCCCGAGCAGATCGCGGCGTTGACGGCCGGCTTCTCGGGCGCCGACCTCGCGAACCTCGTGAACGAGGCCGCGCTGCTCGCCACGCGGCGCAACGCCGACGCGGTCGGCGCGCGCGATTTCACGGAGGCCATCGAGCGCATCGTCGCCGGGCTCGAGAAACGCAACCGGCGGCTCTCCGAGCCCGAGCGGCGCATCGTGGCGTACCACGAGATGGGCCACGCGCTCGTCGCGCTGTCGCAGCGCGGCGGCGATCCGGTGCACAAGGTGTCGATCATCCCGCGCGGCATCGGCTCGCTCGGCTACACGATCCAGCGGCCGACCGAGGACCGCTTCCTGATGACGCAGCAGGAGCTCGAGAACAAGCTGACCGTGCTGCTCGCGGGGCGCGCGGCGGAGAAGCTCGTGTTCGGCGCGCTGTCGACGGGTGCGGCCGACGATCTCGCGAAGGCCACCGAGATCGCGCGCAGCATGGTCACGCGCTACGGCATGGACCCCACGCTGGGCCAGGCGACCTACACGACGGAGCACCCCACGTTCCTCGGCATGCCGGTCGCGCCGACGAGCGAGACGTACAGCGACGAGACCATCGCGGCCATCGATGCCGCCGTCAGGCAGATCGTGGCCGCGGCATTCGAGCGTGCCGTGGCGCTGCTCACGCGCTACCGCGCGGTGCTCGACACGGGGGCCGCGCGGCTGCTCGATCGCGAGACGCTGGACCAGGCCGACCTCGAGGAGCTGCGCGCGGCGCTGCAGCTCCCCGCGGCGGAGCAGCCCGTCGCCGCCGGCCGTTCAGCCTAGCTCCGCGGAATCGATCACGCGTACGCCGGCGGCCGCGAGCGCGGCGCGCACGGCCGCGTCGCTCTCGGGCGCGACGGGACGCGTCAGGTCCCACAGCACGACGGCAGTGAAGCCGAGCGCCGCCGCGTCTTCCGCCGTCCAGCGCACGCAGTAATCGCGCGCGAGCCCGCAGATCGTCACCGTGCCGACGCCGCGCTCGCGCAGGTAGCCCGCGAGCCCGGTCGGGGGGCGTTGTCCGCGCGCGTCGAGGTTGTTGCGGAAGCCGCTGTAGGAATCGACGGCCGGGTCGGTGCCCTTGCGGACGATCGCGTGCACGCGTTCCCACGGCACCCCGGCCGTCAGCTCGGCGCCGCGCGAGCCCGCGACGCAGTGATCGGGCCACAGCACCTGATCGCGCCCGTGCAGCGTGACCACGTCGAACGGCCGGTGGCCGGCATGCCCGCTCGCGAAGGAGGCGTGGTGCGGCGGGTGCCAGTCCTGCGTCGCGACCCGCGTGCCGAAGGGGCCGTCCCGAAGCAGCGCCGCGATCGGCGCGACGATGGCGTCGCCCTGCGGCACGGCCAGCGCGCCGCCGGGCAGGAAGTCGTACTGCAGGTCGACGATCAGCAGCGCGGCGGAGTCCGGTCGCGGCATCGCGGCAGCCCCTTCAGCGGAACTCGGCGTCGACGCGCGCCGCGAGCGCCTTCAGCCCGGCCGAGATCTCCACGCGGTACTCGGCGTGGCGGTCGAGCGCGCGCAGCGGCGGCGGCAGCGAAGCGAGCTCGGCGGCCGCGCGGCGGCGAATCGCGTCCAGCGTCGGCAGCGGCGTCACGAGGCGGCCGGCGCGCAGCACCGGTGCCAGCAGCGGCTCGCCGCGCGGCGGCTCGGTGGCCGCCGCGACCACGTCGTGCTCGA